>JBARUT010000192.1:0-1985 GCA_049645885.1 Candidatus Macondimonas sp. | reverse complement strand
CACCGAGGCCGACCGCGGGCTGCCCACCCTGCATCGTTATCTGCGCCTGCGAGCGAAGATGATGGGGCTGGAACGCCTGGCGGCGCATGATCTTTATGCACCCGTCACCCAGGAGGCGGGACCTCGTTTTACCCTGGGGCAGGCGGAGCAGCTGGTGGTGGCCGCCCTGGCGCCATTGGGTTCGGACTATACGCATACCCTGGCGCGCGGCTTCGGATCGGACTGGATGGACGCCGAGCCGCGTCCGGGCAAGCGTTCCGGCGCCTATATGTTGGGATCGATCCATGCCGTGCATCCCTTCGTGCTGATGTCTTTCAACGGCGATTTCGATTCGGTTTCGACCCTGGCGCACGAATGGGGTCATGCCCTGCATTCCCATCTGGCCAATACCCACCAGCCGTTTCTGAATGCCCAATACGCCACGTTTCTGGCGGAGGTGGCCTCCACCTTCAACGAGCGGCTCCTGATGGAGCATCTGATCGACGAGGCGACGAATGATGCGCAACGCCTGTTCTATCTGAACGAGGCGCTGGAAAGCCTGCGTGGCACCTTTTTCCGTCAGGCAATGTTCGCGGCCTTCGAGCGCGATATCCATGCCCGTCTAGCCGCCGGGGAAGCGCTAACCGGAGCGGATTTCAGCCGGCTCTATCTGGCCCAGGTGCGTCGTTATCTGGGGCAGGAGGCGGGGGTGGTGGACATTGATGCCCGCTATGGCATCGAATGGGCGTACATCCCGCACTTTTATTACAATTTTTACGTGTATCAGTTTGCCACCTCGATCGCGGCGGCCAGTCTGCTGGTGGATGGCGTGAAGGGCGACGCGCGCGGCGCCCGGGAGCGCTATCTGGCCTTGCTGGCCGCCGGCGGATCGGATAATCCTTATCGTTTGTTGAAGGATGCCGGTGTCGACTTGGCGACGCCCGCGCCCTATCGTTCGCTGGTTCAACGCATGGACCGGCTGCTGGATGAAATGGAAAAGATTTTGGCGCGCCGGGGCGGCTGAAGCGGGGCGGGGAAAGCATGGAAGTCGAGTTCTACTTTGATATTGCCTGTCCGCAGGCTTATCTGGCTTATACCCAGATCGAAGGATTGGAAGCGCGTCATGGTGTACAGGTCGTTTTCAAGCCGGTTTCCCTGGCGGGGCTCTATCGCATCTGGACGTCTCACGAGGAGGCGCCGCAATCGCGTTTAAGCCCTGCCCGGCGGCGGATGGAACATCGGGATCTGATGCGGCAGGCTGAAGCGCTGCAGGTGTTTTTGAATGAGGCGGCCACGCTGGACCCGCCGAGCAGTGTCGATGCCATGCGGCTGATCGTCGGTGCGCCTGCGGACCTGCGCCCAACGCTGATTCGCAACCTCTTTCAGGTGTTGTGGGTGGATGGCGAGGATGTGGGCAACCGCGGCGTGCTGGAATGGATCGCCGAAGTCAGCGGGGTAGATCCGGCGCTGATGGATCGATCCGAGGTCCGCAAGGAGCTGGATGCGGCAACCGAGGCGGCAGCGAATGGCGGGGTCTTCGGGGTTCCCAGTTTCCGGGTAGAGGGACGGCTCTGGTGGGGGGTGGACCGCATGACCTTCGTGGAGCGAGCCTTGAGTGGCGGCGCCGAAGCGCCTCCCGTGGCACATCGATCTGGCGGTCAGATCGAATTTTTTCATGACTTCGCCAGCCCGTTTTCCTACCTGGGAGCAACCCAGGTGGAGGCGTTTGCAGTCCTTCATGGGGCCGAGCTGATCTGGCGGCCAATTTTGCTCGGAGGCTTGTTCAAGCGCATCCATACGCCGCTGGTTCCGCTCAGCGTCATGTCCCGTCCGCGGCGCGAATACATGGCCCGCGACCTCATGGACTGGGCCGAGACCTGGAACGTCCCATTCCAGTTCAACAGTGAGTTCCCGCTCAATACCTTGCTGGCCTTGCGGGTGGCGCTCGCGGTTCCGGCGCTGACCTTGCCGCTGTATCGGGCGGCCTGGGCGGACAACCGTGATAT
>JBARUT010000191.1:0-2973 GCA_049645885.1 Candidatus Macondimonas sp. | reverse complement strand
GCTGATGTCTATTTGAGCTGGCTTTACGGCAAGACCCAGCCGATCGATGCGCACTGGCGCGAGGTGGCCGCGGACCTGGTGAGGCCCATCCCGCTTCCGAAGCAGGGCCGACCATGACCGCGCCGCGCATCCTGGATGCCGCGACGCTGCCCTTGCACGGTCGGCATCTGATCGAAGCCAGTGCCGGGACCGGTAAGACCCATACGCTCACCGATCTGTATCTCAGGTTGGTGGTGGAAGCGGGTTACTCGGTGGAGCAGATCCTGGTGGTCACCTTCACCAAGGCGGCGACTGCCGAAATGAAGGCGCGCATCCGGCGTCGCCTGCTGCAGGTCCAAGCCGTATTCACCGAAGCCCGTCCGCCCGCCGATGCGGTGGAACGCGCCTTGTGGGACAGCGCCGCAGACCCCGACCAGTGCGTTCGGCAGCTGGAAGCGGCGCTGATGGGTTTCGACCGGGCCGCTGTGTACACACTCCATGGTTTTTGTCTCAGCGCCCTCTGTGACCATGCTTTCAGCGCGGGTCTGCCCACTCACCTGGTCCTTTCAACCGACGAGAGCGCAGCCATCACGCGTGCGGCGCGGGATACGTGGCGTCGCCTGGAAGGTGCCCTGGACGATCCCTGCCGGGCCTTCGGCTTGCGCCGGGCAGGCCTGACTCCGAAGCAATTGCTTGAGGATTTGCGGCTGCGCCAGCGCCATCCACTGGCGCAAGTGAATTCCTTGCCCATGTCGCTGCAGCCTGAAGCGGTCGCCTGGGCGGATCTGGAAGCCGCCCTGCAGTCCTTCCGGGATCAATGGCGAGATGCCGGTGGCGTGGTGCGTCAGCTGCTCCTGGACAGCCCGGCGCTCAATCGCCAGACCTACAAGCCGGAGAAAATCACGTGCTGGTGCGACGCGCTGGACCGACTGGGCGCCATGCCGGCGCTCGATCTGGATGCCTTGCAGCAGCTGGATGAACAGGCTTTGGGCTGGGCAGCGCTGACTCCGATCCGGCTGGCCGGGCGCATCAAGAAAGGCCATGCCGCCCCGACTCATCCGCTGTTCGAGGCTATCGCTGAGCTGCTGGATGCCTGGGAGCGGATGGGCGAAGCCTGGCGGGCAGCCGCGCTTATCCAGCGGCGCGATGCGCTGGAGGAGGCCGTGGCGCGACTCCAGGCCGACCAGCAGCGGCGCGGCGAAATGGGCTTCTCGGACCTAACGCTGCGTCTGCGTACGGCGCTGCAAGGCGCGCGCGGAAGCCGCCTGGCCAGCGCCCTGCGCGCACGTTTTCCGGTGGCCTTGATTGATGAATTCCAGGACACCGATCCCGCCCAATTCGATGTCTTTCGGGCGCTTTATCCCGATCCCAGCGGCGCGGACGGTACCGCCCTGGTCCTGATCGGCGATCCCAAGCAGGCCATCTACGGCTTTCGCGGCGCGGATGTGCATGCCTATCTGGCAGCTCGCGGGGAATTGGGTACGCCATGGGTGCTGGCGCACAACTGGCGCTCGGTGCCGGCGTTGATTACAGGGGTCAATGCCGTGTTCTCGGGGCGCGAGGATCCTTTCCGACTGCCCGGCATCCGTTTCTATGCAGTCAAACCGGGACGGGAGGATGGCCCTCGGCTAACCGCGCCGGGCTCGGCGGCGGCCTTGCAGTTTGCCCTGCTGCCGGGGTCCGCGGATGCGCTTTTGGACAAGGGCAAGGCGAGCCAGGCCGCGGCTGAATGGACGGCAGCGGAAGTTGCCCGCCTGCTGTCGGCCGCCGCTCGCGGCAAGGCCTGTCTGGGGGAGCGCCCGCTGCGCGGGGGGGATGTGGCGGTGCTGGTGCGCACCCATGCCCAGGGTCAGGCGGTGGCAGACGCCTTGCGCGCGCGCGGGGTGTACTTTGCGCGTCGCACTCAGGAAAGTGTTTATGCCACCGCCGAGGCTCAGGATCTGGAGCGCGTCCTGCGGGCGGTGCTGATGCCGACCCGGCTCAACTGGCTGAAGGGCGCCCTGGCCACCGCTTTGCTGGATGGCACACTGCCGAGCATCCTGGAACTGGATCGGGATGAGCTGGCCCTGGAGCAGCAGCTGGAGCGTTTCCAGTCCCATCATGAAACCTGGCAACGACGGGGTTTTATGCCCATGTGGCAATCCCTCATGGCGACCCACGGGGTGGCCACGCGGCTGCTGGCCCGCCCCGACGGTGAACGGATGCTGACCAATGTGCAGCATTTGGCCGAGCTGCTGCACGACGCTGCGATGCGTGAACATCTGGGCCCCGAAGCCTTGTTCAACCGTCTTGCTGGCTTACGCCAGTTCCCGGAGCTGGGCGGCGAGGCGGCGCTGTTGCGGCTGGAAAGCGAGGATGATCTGGTCCGCATCGAAACCATTCATGTCAGCAAGGGGCTGCAGTATCCGGTGGTGTTCTGCCCCATGCTGTGGAGTGCTCCCAAGGCCGTCGATTCTGCTCGCAACGAAATGCTGTGTTACCACGATCCCGAGCACGGCGAGGCGCGCCTGGAACTGGCACCGGAGGCCCATCCCGCGGCGCGGGAACAGGCGGAGCTGGAGTCGCTGGGCGAGGACTTGCGTCTGGCCTATGTCGCCCTGACCCGGGCCGAGGCGCGCTGTTATGTGGTGGATGGCTCGATCAAGGATCGGGATCGTTCTGCGCTGGGTTGGCTGTTGCCCGGCCCTGAACCGGCCGCCGCGTGGGCGCAACGGGCGCCCGATTATCCGGAGGCCGTGGGCGCCTGGGTGTCAGTGGCGCCAGTCGACGGAGACATGCTGGCGACGCCTGTTCGCCCCCGCGTGGTGGCGCGGATTCCTCGGCGGCGCATTCCGGCGCCCCGGGTGGTGACCAGCTTTTCCGCCCTATGGGGGGGCGCGTCGGACGCGGTGGCCGACCATGATGACCGCCCAGGCGGGGCGAGTAGTGTGTTCGCGCCATTGGAGCGCAGTCCTCATGGCTTTCCCCGCGGCGCGGCGGCGGGCCGGGCCCTGC
>JBARUT010000190.1:0-2771 GCA_049645885.1 Candidatus Macondimonas sp. | reverse complement strand
CTTATAGATTGCGTAGCTTAACAGCGTCAGGCCGCCGGCCAGGCTGAAATACCAGAAGTGCACCGGGATCACGCTGCGCTTGGCCTTTTCGCTGTAGAACCACTGCACCAGAAAGCGCATGGAAAACAACGCCTGGCCGGTGAAGCCCACGCCCAACCAAATAGTCTCGGTCCAATTCATGCTTCTTCCCTTGCCTGGAAATCCAGGCGACCACGGCGACGCAACCACATCACGCCGAGCAGGTCGACTAGGCCCGCCCAGAGCCGGTTGTTGAGGCCATATTTGGACTGCCCGCCACCGCGGGGCCGATGATTGACGCCGACGCACTGCACCGTGCCGCCGGCGCGCAACACCAGCGCCGGCATGAAGCGATGCATGTGGTCGAAGTAAGGTAGATCGAGATAAAGCGCCCGCGGCAACAGCTTGATGCCGCAACCGCTGTCCGGTGTCTGATCCTGCAAGAGTCCCCCACGCACCGCATTGGCCACCCGGGACGACAGCCGCCGCAGCCAGTCGTCCTCGCGCCGGGTCCGCGCGCCCTGGATCAGGACCCGTGGCGCCGGATCGGCCTGTGCATCCACCCGCGCCAGCAGATGCGGCAGATCGGCCGGATCGTTCTGGCCATCGCCATCGAGGGTGGCGATCCAGCGACCGCGGGCAGCCCGCACGCCGCTGGTGATGGCGGCGCTCTGGCCGGCATTGCGCACATGGCGCAGGATGCGCAGCCGACCGCCAAAATCGCCTTTCAGGGCGGCGAGGCGCTCGACCGTTGCGTCGGTGCTGCCATCGTCGACGAAGATCACCTCGAACGGCACCACGCCGTCCAGCGCCTGGCGGATCTCGCCCGCCAACGTCGCCACGTTGGCGGCTTCGTCCTTGACCGGAATGACGACGGAAATCAGGGGGTCAGCATGCATGCAGGCAAGATTCCACGGCAGAACAGGAGATGGGATTTATCACAGCAAGATGGGCATTGTAACCGCGCTGCGCGCCGACCACCGCATCACATTCATGGAAGCGGAGAAGCCGCATCAAGCGGAACCAACTGCGTGGCCTCGCGCACCACGAGATAATGCCCACGATAAGGCCGACACAAAAGGCTGGGCGGGACGGTGCAATCCCGCGCATGACCCACCTCGTCGATCACGACGCCATTCGGGTTTTGTGCCGCCCAGACAGACGCATCTTGATGCGCTTTCAGCAGTGTGGGCGTCCGTCGCAACCGACCCAGGAACTGGAACTGGCCGCGGTAAGTCCCAACGAAGGCCAGGGGATGACCATTGCGCTCCAGCGCGCCCAGCATGCGGCTCGCCTCTGTCAGATCAAAACGGCTTTCGGCTTCGCGGATCACCGACAAATGCCCGAACACCAGCAACAGCGCCATGGCGGTTCCCATGACCGGGACCTGGCGCAGGAAACCGGCCGGCGGCAGACGCCACAGGGCCCAGACGATCGGCACCAGCACCAATCCCCACAGCGGCGACAAGTCAGCCACCCAATTGTTTTTTCCCTGCAGCCAGAGCCAGACGGGCGCGATGGTCAGCAGAAGGGCCAGTATTGCCACCGCGCCCGCCAATGGGCGCAGCGAAAACCGCAGCGGCGTCTCGACCATGCCCCGCGCCACCAGCAGCATCAAGGCCGGCAACAGCGGCAGCAGGTAATGGGGCTGCTTGCCGCTGACCAGAGAACACAACACCAGGCCAGGCACAAACGCAGCCAGGCAAAAGCGCACCCCCCGATCGCTCTCCACCAGCCTGCCTGCCCGGCCCAGGGCGCGATAATTCGCCCACACCAAAGACCAAGGCATCAGCATCAACGGCAATATGGGCAGATACCACCACCACGGCCGACGATGGGCGAAGGATTCCAGCGCCCGCCCCGCACTCTGGCGCCACAGCAGATCGGCGGCATAGCCCTTCCCGCCGAGGATTGCCGCCGGCAATGCCCAGAGCAGGGCGATCAGCGCCATGACGCCCAGCGCCCTACCCAGCCCCGCACCCCACACCCGCCAACCGGGCCAATACGGGTGCCACAGCGGCGCCAGCAGGGCTGGTGGCAGAACGAACAGCAGGATAATGGGACCCTTGGTGAGCAAACCCAGCCCGAGACCCATCCCGACCCATACAAAACCCAGCGTTGGCCGGCGGGTCGCCTGCCACAGTCCGGTCCAGGCCAACAGGGTCCACAGGGCCATCAGCCCATCGAACATCAACATGCTGTGAAAACCGGCCCAGTACAGGCCGAAGACCAACAGCCAGGGCAGCAGCCACGCGACTTCCGGAAACGCGGGCCACATCCGACGCGCCAGGCGACTGCCCAGCAAGGCCGTGGCGAAGCCCGCCAGCGGGGCGATCAAGCGCGGCCAGAGATCATTCACACCGAACAGAGCCCAACCCAGATGCATGAGCCAGAACAGAACCGGCGGCTTGTGGGGATAGGGGGCGCCATTGAGGTGCGGCACCAGCCATTGACCGTTTTGCCACATCTCCCAGGCCACGGCGGCATAGCGGGTTTCATCGATAGGCCAGAGCCCCCGGGTTGACACGGCGATGACGATGAACAGGATCCATAGCGCGATCCATCCCCAGCGCAGAGGCCAGACGGCCACACGCGGCCAAACAACAGTATTCAAGGGCAAAAACACTCAAAACAAGCCAGGAGGGCGGAAAAACTAGGCGGCACACCTTAAGACTTTATTAAAGCCATCGCCAGCAGCCCAGTCCACGGAGGCGCCCTCGCCTTCTGGCGGGCCCGAAAAGGCGCTCCAGGTT
>JBARUT010000189.1:0-2413 GCA_049645885.1 Candidatus Macondimonas sp. | reverse complement strand
TTCATCACCCCGTGCATGAAGCCCACTGCTTGCCAGTGGGCGACCATCTCGCCGGTGCGCCGCGCCACATCGCCCAGCAGGGCGGCGTAAGGCTGGCTGGACTCGCGCAGCGCCGGCCGGCAGCGGTCGATGACATGATCGGCCAGCAGCCGGAGTTCGACCTGCCGGTCCAGGGCGTGCCAGTGCTCGAAGGAGCCGAAGCGCACGAAACTCGGCGCCAGCCGGGTCACCACCGCCGCCGTTTCCCAGGTTTCCCGCTGCACCGGCGCATCGGAACCGATCACGCACAGGGCGCGGGTGGTGGGAACGCCCAAGGCCGCCATGGCCTCGGAAGCGAGAAACTCGCGGATCGAGGAGCGCAGCACGGCGCGGCCGTCGGCAAAGCGCGAGTAAGGCGTTGGCCCGGCGCCCTTGAGCTGGATTTCGAGGGGGCCGGCGTCCGTCTCCACCTCCCCCAGCAGATGGGCGCGGCCATCGCCCAACTGCCCGGCCCAGACCCCGAACTGATGCCCGGAATAGACCGCAGCCAGCGGCTCGGCGCCCGGCAACAGGCGATTCCCCGCGAACACCTGGGCGAACTCGGGATGTTCACAGGCCTGGGGCGCCAAGCCGAGCAGCGCGGCGGCGTCCGGGCTGATGCCCACCGGATGGGGCTCGGGCAAGGGTGTGGGCGCCAGGCGCGTATGAAACGACGCCGGAAGTTGAGCAAACGCGCTGCCGAGATGCAGGGCCTCAAGCGTGGGGTAGCGCGTGAATGGGGGTTGTGCCATGAGCGGGAATTCCACCTGCGCCGCCGGAAGGGCGGGTTCAAAGACCTTGATACCACTATAGCCCCGGAAGATGGCGCCGGAAGCGATGGAAAAGAACGGCGCCTATCGTGCCCAGGATCAGAAGTCTGGCCGTGTGCCCGCCTCGGCTGGCCGGACCGTCGTCATTCCCCTCGGATCAAACCATGGCCCTGCCATGCAAATTCGTCTCCACCGGCCCAATACCGCCACAACGCAGCCGATGGCGCGATCTCAGGGGCAAAACGCTGTGTCACACATCCGACAAAGCCGACACAGCCCATCCCGTTCCGAGCGATGAAATCGCCTGTAAATGCAGCCTTTGGCGCCCTTTTCTCGACTGGCCCGGCCATTGCATAACGCTTATGAGAAGAGGCCCGGTCTCGCCCCAGGATGCAGACCGGCGGCACAGCGGCAATCGGAGAGGCAGAGGCGCATGGGAATTTCGACGATGGAAGAACGGCTGGCGCGCCTGCGCGGCTATCTCGAACAGGCGCTGGTCCCAGAGCGGCTCGACATCGTGGATCACACCGAGGCCCATGGGCACGATCCGCAGGCCAACGGCGCCGGACATTATCTGATCCGCGTGGTGTCCTCGCGCTTCGATGGGCTGTCGGCCATCGGTCGCCATCGCCTGGTGTACGAGGCCGTCGCGCCGATGATGCCGGCCGATGTTCATGCGCTCAGCATCCAGGCCCAAACGCCCGCCGAGGCAGGCACGCATTAAAGCCCCCATTTCATCTGGATGCACGCGCGGTTTACAGGGGAATCACGCCATGGACACCTCAAAAACGCTGATCAAGCTCACCCAGGATGGTCGCCGGGTCGAGGTGATCGACCGCGCCATCTGCCTGGATGGCCGCCACGAGGCCGATACCCTGACCGAGGTGCGCCAGCACCCGAATCGAGTCGCCATCCGCCAGGCCGCGCCGGACGCCACCCACATGGCCGGCCGCATACCGCTCACCAAGGAAGAGGCCGCATGCGCGCAGGCGGCATTGGACACTGCCCAGGCGCTCTATGACGCCACGCCGCTGGCGATCGCGGAGCGGATACGCCACGCCGCCGACGACATCCTCAAGCTGCGCATCGATGAATGAGTCTCCCCATCCTGCGCCCGGAGCGATGCCATGATCCATGTGCTTGAAGTGCCGTGGGAGGGACGCCCGCAAGCCTGGTTCGCTTTCGATGAGGACGACCTGATCGGCAAGATCCGCGCGGCACGGGCAAGCCCGGACCGGGCGGTGTATGAGGTGGTCAGCCCGCGCGAGTTGCTGGCCGCCAGCGGCGCCACCATGGAAGCCGCGCCCGCCTGGATCGCGGCCCTGGCGGCAGAGCACGGGTGGGACGCCCCGCTCTACCGCGCCGATGCCTTATTGGAAACCGGCAGCTATCAGGCCGAGTCCATAAGCGAATTGCAGGCCTGCGTCGCCGCACTGGTTGATCCGCTGCAAACCTGCCGCCTGTATCCGGATGATGCCACCGCCCTGGAGGCGCTTTACCGCGACCCCTTATATCAAGGGCGCGAGGGCTTCTATGCCCACATGGCGCTGCGGGAACAGCTCATCGCGCTGGAAGTACTGGCGGATGACATGTAAGCCCACGGCGGCTGAATGCCGCATGCTTGC
>JBARUT010000188.1:0-3695 GCA_049645885.1 Candidatus Macondimonas sp. | reverse complement strand
TCGCGAAAGGCGATCACGGACGGCGTTTCATGAATCACCTGGGCCGGCAATTCGCCTTTGACGATGCGACAGAAAATGCATTCGGCCATGGGGCTTGCTCCTTTGCAGGCGTCGAAGCTTTAAAGCGTTTCGGTCGTCGAGTCGGACACATCGCCACTGTGCGCCACCCGATGGCGGCCGCTGAAGGCGTGGGACAAGGTACCGCTGTCGACATAAGTCAATTCGCCACCCATCGGCACCCCATGAGCGATGCGGCTCGCCCGCACGCCGGCCCGCTCCGCCAGGGTCGCGAGAAAATGGGCGGTTGCCTCCCCTTCCACCGTCGGATTGGTGGCGAGGATCACCTCGCGCACGCCCTGCGCCAACCGTTCGGGAAAACGGTCCAGTCCAAGTTCCTCGGGACCGATGCCGTCGAGGGGAGACAGATGACCCATGAGGATGAAATATTTACCGCGGTAGAAACCCGCATTCTCGATCGCCACCACATCGGCGGGGGTTTCAACGACGCACAACAGGCCCTCATCCCGATGACTCGACTGACAAATCAGACAAAGCTCGCCTTCGCAGTACATGCGGCAATCCCGGCAATGGCGCAGGATTTCCAGCGCATCGCGCAACGCGCTGGCCAACACCAGCGCGCCATCACGGTCTTTTTCCAGCAGGTGGAAGGCCATGCGCTGAGCGGACTTGGGCCCCACGCCGGGCAACAGGCGCAAGGCTTCGATCAACCGGGCCAGCGGTGGCGCGAACAGCGACATGCTCAGAAGCCCGGAAAACCGCCGGGCATCTTGATCCCGCCGGTCAGACCGCTGACCTTCTGACCCAGCGTTTTCTCCAGCTTGCGCAGCGCGTCGTTCATGGCCCCGGCGGTCAGATCCTCCAGCAACGCCCGATCGCCGAGCAGTTGCGGATCGATCTGAACCTTGCGCACCTCCCGACGGCCGTTGAGCGTCACCTGCACCATGCCGGCCCCCGCCTCGCCAGTGACTTCCACTTTTGCCAGATCCTGCGCCGCGCGCTGCACATCCTCGCCCATGCGACGCGCCTGGTCGAACAGCTTGTCCAAAGGTCCTGCCATGATCATTCACTCTCCATCGTTGAGAATCGCCGCGCCCAAGGGCCGCACGCCTTGCAGCCGCGCATCGAGCCGCGCCTGCATCAGTTGCACCACCCCATCCTCGCGGATCGCCGCCTCCGCCTGGCCTTGGATCCGGGCGCGATCCTCATCCTGGCGTTGGGCTGGTGTGGGCTGCGTGGTCTGCTCGATCTCCTCGATCCGCAGCACCAGTTCCGGCTGCTGTAGATGCTCGCGCAAGGCACTCAGCAAGCTCTGTTCCGCTGCTGGCCGCCGCAAGGCATGCTGCTGCCGGGGCAGTTCCAGCACCATGCGGCCATCATCCCGGGATTTCAAGGCACAATGCCGGGCGAGCTCAAATGGCCCGCCGCGCAGCCCGAGACGGGAGACCAGATCGTCCCAGTCATCCCGCGCCTCTGACCATCCGGCAGGGCGTTCGGGCACGGCCGCGAGGGGCGCCGCAGCCAAAGGCTTGGATGCGGAGAACCCGTCCGCTGTGGGCGTGGGCGTCACGGCCTGGATGATCGCCTCCTTGTGCGCTGGCCGGGTCGCTGGCGGCTCCGCCTGTGGATCTGCCATGGGCAAGGAGGCTGCGCGAGCGGCCCGTGGCTTGCCGGTTTCGGGTGCCGGTCCGGCAGGCACCCTATCGGGGACCGCCAGAGATTCTGTACGCTCTGGTGATTGCGGACGAAACGCGTGCAGCCGCAGCACCACCATCTCAAAGCCACTCGCCGGGTCCGGCGCCAAGGGCAAGTCCCGCTTGCCCAACAGACAAATCTGGTAATACACCTGCACGGCGGCGGGGGAAAGCGCGCCCAGCAAACTCGCCTCGATCGGCTCCTCGTCCTCGGTCAGTCGGCCGAAGGTTTGCTGGAAGGCGATGGCCTGCAGACGCAGGGCCAGGGTATCGAGCAGGCCGCTGTAATCCGGACTGCGTTGCCGCCAGGCCGTGAGCACCTGCCAGACGGCGTCGGCATCCCCAGCCGCCAGTGCCGCCAGCAAACCATCCACCTGCAGGCGGTTGACGGTGCCGAGCATGGCATCCACATCCGCCGTGGTCAGTCGACCGCCGGCATAGGCAATGGCCTGATCGAGCAGGCTCAGTGCGTCGCGCACGCTGCCATCGGCGGCCCGCGCCAGGGCGCGGAGCGCGGGCGGGTCAGACGCGATGCCCTCCGATTCCAGAATGTGCGCCAGGTGGGTGGCGATGCGATCGGCGGCCAGGCGATGCAGGTTGAACTGCAGGCAGCGCGACAGCACCGTCACCGGTAGCTTCTGCGGGTCAGTGGTGGCCAGCAGGAATTTCACATGCTCGGGCGGCTCTTCCAGCGTCTTGAGCAAGGCGTTGAAGGAATGGGTGGACAGCATGTGCACTTCGTCGATCAGGTAGATCTTGAAGCGTCCCTTGCCGGGGGCGTACTGGGCGTTGTCCAGCAGGCTGCGTGTGTCGTCCACCTTGGTGCGCGAGGCCGCGTCCACCTCGATCAGGTCCATGAACCGGCCCTGATCGATTTCCTGGCAGGCATCGCAGCGGCCGCAGGGCGTCGCCGTGATTCCCTCATTGCAATTCAGGCACTTGGCCAGGATGCGGGCGAGCGTGGTCTTGCCCACACCGCGCGTGCCGGTGAACAGGTAAGCGTGGTGCAGGCGCTGCTGGGTGAGGGCATTGGACAGCGCCCGCACCACGTGCTCCTGCCCAACCAGTTCCTGGAAGCCATGGGGACGCCATTTGCGGGCCAGTACGGTGTAGCTCATCGACCTTCCCATGCCAGCGGAGTCAAAAAGGCAAGCCCCAAACGGGTGGCGGCCCCGGCCAGCCACACTCCGGCGCTCGAGTCCACTGCTGCCGCTGCTCCCTTCCGGGTCTCACGGGGTTCACAATGTATCGTCGCGAAGGGACCAACCGGGGCCACCATAAACGGTCGGAAACGAGCATGAGGCGCCCGTCTCGAGAGGCCCGGATTATAGCAGCGAACGCCCGTCCGGCAAGCCACCCTCAATAGCGCTCGAAAACCTGCTCGCCATGTGCATCGAACAGCTTCACCTCGTAGGATTGCGGGTTTGGCCCCTCCATGCCCGGCGAACCCACCGGCATGCCGGCGACAGCGATGCCAATCGCCTTGGGCTGTTCACGCAGCAGGCGTTCGATGGCAGCGGCCGGAACATGGCCTTCCACCACATATGGGCCCACCTGCGCGGTATGGCAGGAATTCAACTGCGCAGGAACACCCAGAGCCCGCTTGCGCGCGGGCATATCGGACACATCATGCGTGGTGACAGTGAAGCCGGCCTGGGTCAGGTAGCGCGCCCACGCCGCGCAGCAGCCACAACGCGGATCCTTGTAGACCGTCACGGAAGGCGGGCTGGTGAGGCCGGAGGTCGCGAAGGCAAGCCCCAAGAGCAGGGCCAGTCCACGGGCGATATCGGTGAATTTCATCTTGGGTTCCCTCCTGGTGGGATCGCGGAGCAAACAGCTTCACCGTTCGGCTGAATGGCTCCGGTATTACAAGGTCATCGTGGCACGGACAAGGTTGTTCTCCGAGCCGGAGGCGATCTCAAACCCCAGCTTGCGGCACACGGCCAGCATGGCGCCATTTTCCCGCAGGATGTCCCCGTAGAT
>JBARUT010000187.1:0-6780 GCA_049645885.1 Candidatus Macondimonas sp. | reverse complement strand
CATCTCTCCTTGTTGTTCATCCCCGCCGGGGTGGGCCTCATGACCCATGCAGCTGTCCTGCGCGCCGAAGGCGGGCCGCTGTTGCTCGCCTTGGCAGCCAGCACGCTTCTCACCCTGTGTGTCACGGCCTGGACGCTGGCGCGCATGCTGCGAAGCAAGCAACGTTGAACGCCTTATGGGCCTGGCTGTGGGCCAACCAAGCCACGGCCATCCCCAGCGCGCTATTGCTGACGCTGGGCAGCTATGCCCTGGCGCTGCGGCTCTACCACCTCACCGGGCGACCCGCATTGCTGCACCCGGCCATCAGCGCCATGGCAGCCATCATGACGGTGCTGATCGTGGGGCATGTGGACTACGCCCGCTATTTCGACGGCGCAGCGTTCATCCATTTCCTGCTGGGGCCAGCCACCGTGTCACTCGCAGTTCCGCTGTACCGCAACCTCGACCACATCCGGCGCATGGGGTGGGCGTTGCCGGTGGCGCTCATCCTGGGCGCAAGCCTCGCGGTCGCCAGCGCGTGGATGCTCGGCACCTGGCTCAGTCTCTCCCCGGTCAGCTTGCACTCGCTGCTGCCCAAGTCGGTGACCACGCCCATCGCCATGGGTGTCGCAGCAAGCCTTGGGGGCTCGCCGTCCCTCGCCGCCGGCCTGGTCCTGGTGACCGGGGTACTGGGATGCCTGTTCGCGCCCCTCACCTACCGGCTGATGAAGATCCGCGACCCCGCCGTACAGGGCTTTGCGCTGGGCGTCGCCGCCCACGGATTCGGCACCGCCAAGGCCTTCGAGATCAGCCCCCTGGCCGGGGCGTTTGCCTCGCTGGGGCTTGGCCTGACCGGTCTGCTGACGGCCATGGCCCTGCCCTGGCTGGCGCGCTGGATCGGGCTTTGACTCAACCACCCATTGAGAATGGGATAAACCAGAAAATCCTATGGATCCACCCTCAGGCTGGCACCGGACCGACTATCCTCAAACCAAGCGCAGGACTTCGGCGGCCGATGTCATCCGAGAGCCCTTGTCCCCATTGAGCCTAAAATCAGCGAGTCTTCAGCATGAGCCTAAGCCCCCCAGTCGCCCCGGCGGATCCCCATGAGTCGGCGCCCTTGGCCCACCATCTGCGTGAAACCGAGGCGCTCCACAGCGAGCACGCCACCCACTGGCAGGGCTACCAGCCGCGCGGCATGTATTTCGTCAAGACCACGCTCAGGGATAACCCGGCGGCGGACCAGGGTCGGCCAGTGCTCCTCACGCCTGGCGGCTTCGATCCCTTGCGCGGCGCCTACAGCGACGATCTGATCCACGGCATGCTGGCCACGCCGGGGATCGGCTCGGTGTGGGAGGCGCACTATTGCTACCAGGGCCAGTGTGGGTACGGCTACCCGCCACTGTTGATCGATGACATTGCCCACATCTGCGCCCATTCCCATACGCCGCCGTTGCTGGTGGGCATGAGCGGCGGCTCGCTGCTGTTGAGCGGGGGCTTGCTGCTGGCGGCGCAGCACCAGGCCAGGCCTTCCGTACAGGCGGCATTGATCCTGGGGATGTATCTACCGGGATTTGAAAACCTTTTTGTCCGCCTGTTGTTGCCCTACTACCGCCGCCCCGGCATGCAGGAGAAAATCGTCCGCCATTGTGGTCATCCCTACCTGCCGGAAACGGATGTGGCCACGCGGACCTGGTGGGACACACACCCCGAATTTCGACGTCTGGTGGAACAGCCGCAGATGAAATCCTGGGACCGGTTCCCTTTGCCGGTCGAGCTGCTGTTCTTCCGCATCGATACCCTGTCGCGCCGCGGAATCAAGCGCATGCGACAGCTCTTCGACTGCACGGTGCATCCCAAAACCATTCCCGGCCACCACCGCAGCCTGCGCAAGGGTGTCCCCGAGGCCGATGCGGCAATCATCGATTTCTGTCGACGCCACGCCTAGCGCGACCCGCGCCGATCAATCTCTCCCGCTGTATCGGGCATGTCCTGACAATTGAGCAAACACCCAGCAAGGTTTTTTGCGCGGATTCGAATATTGCGCTTTGCCAACGGCGCACGGCCTCGGGGCAGGCGGGCTGGCAATGGTCATGAGGGTGGCGCTACTATCGGGTTCAGCCCGCCTTGCCGGGTGCACGCGATCCAGTTCCCCCGCCAGCCCAGGAGACGCCATGGTCAAGCCCGCCGATATGGATGCCCAGGAAACTCGGGAATGGCTGGACGCGCTGAACGCGGTGATCGAACGGGAAGGTCCGGAACGCGCCCATTTCCTGCTTGAAACACTGATCGAACAGGCTCGCCGCTCCGGCGCCTACATTCCCTTCAATCCCAACACCGCCTACCTCAACACCATCCCTCCCGGTGAGGAGGAACGCAGTCCCGGCGACGCCGACATGGAATGGCGCATCCGTTCCCTGGTGCGCTGGAATGCCTTGGCGATGGTGGTCAAGGCCAACAAGGTGAATGCCGGCATCGGCGGTCACATCGCCAGCTTTGCCTCCGCCGCCACGCTCTATGACGTCGGCTTCAACCACTTTTTCCATGCCCCGAGCGAGGGCCATGGCGGCGATTTGCTCTACATCCAGGGCCACTGCACCCCTGGGGTCTATGCCCGCGCCTATCTGGAACATCGCATCCACAAGGAAGAGATGCACCGCTTCCGCCAGGAGGCGCTGGCGCCGGGCCTGTCGTCCTATCCCCATCCGCGCCTGATGCCGGATTTCTGGCAGTTTCCCACTGTCTCCATGGGGCTGGGGCCGATCATGGGCATCTATCAGGCGCGCTTCATGAAATATCTCCAGAACCGCGGCCTGGCCGAGACCGACAACCGCAAGGTATGGGTCTTCTGCGGCGACGGCGAGATGGACGAACCCGAATCCCTGGGCGCCATCGGCCTTGCCGGACGCGAGAAACTGGACAACCTGATCTTCGTGGTCAACTGCAACCTGCAGCGCCTGGACGGCCCAGTGCGCGGCAACGGCAAGATCATCCAGGAACTGGAAGGCGATTTCCGGGGCGCCGGCTGGAATGTCATCAAGGTCATCTGGGGGTCCTATTGGGACCCGCTGCTGGCCGCCGACAGCAAGGGCCTGTTGCGTCAGCGCATGGAAGAGGCAGTGGACGGCGAGTACCAGAACTACAAGGCCAAGGGCGGCGCCTACACCCGCGAGCATTTCTTCGGCAAATACCCCGAACTCAAGGCCCTGGTCTCGCGCATGACCGATCAGGACATCTGGCGCCTCAATCGCGGCGGCCACGATCCGCACAAGGTCTACGCTGCCTATGCCGCCGCCATGAAACATACCGGCCAGCCCACGGTGATCCTGGCCAAGACCGTCAAGGGCTATGGGATGGGCGAGGCCGGTGAAGGCCAGAACATCACCCATCAGCAGAAAAAGTTGGGCGAGGAAGCGCTCAAGGCCTTCCGGGATCGTTTCAACATCCCCATTTCCGATGCCGAGATCGGCGATGCCCCGTTCTACCGTCCGCCATCGGACAGCCCGGAGGCCACCTACCTGCAGGAGCGGCGCCGCAGTCTCGGCGGTTATCTCCCCGCACGCCGGCGGGCCGCCGATACCCTGCCCATGCCGCCGCTGGCGGTGTTCGATGCCATGCTGAAGGGCACCGATGGCCGCGAGATGTCCACCACCACGGCCTTCGTGCGCATGCTGACCGTCCTCACCCGCGACAAGACCATCGGCCCGCGCATCGTCCCCATCGTGCCGGATGAGGCGCGCACCTTCGGCATGGAAGGCCTGTTCCGCCAGATCGGCATCTACTCCCCGGTCGGCCAGCTCTATGCGCCCCAGGACGCCGACCAGCTCGCCTACTATCGCGAGGACATCAAGGGCCAGATCCTGGAAGAAGGCATCACCGAGGCCGGCGCCTTCTCCTCCTGGCTGGCCGCCGCCACGGCCTACAGCAACCATGCCTTGAGCATGATCCCGTTCTTCATCTTCTATTCCATGTTTGGCTTCCAGCGCATCGGCGACCTCATCTGGGCCGCTGGTGACAGCCGCGCGCGCGGTTTCCTGTTGGGCGGTACGGCCGGGCGCACCACGCTGGCCGGCGAGGGTCTGCAGCATCAGGACGGACACAGCCATATCCTCGCCCTGACCCATCCCAACTGCGTTGCCTACGACCCCTGCTACGCCTATGAGGTGGCCGTGATCCTGCACGAGGGCATGCGGCGCATGTACGTGGATCACGAGGATGTCTTCTATTACCTCACCGTGATGAACGAGAACTATGCCCATCCCCCCCTGCCGGAAGCTGTCGAGGAAGGCATCATCAAGGGCCTGTACCGCCTGCGAACCAGCCAGCATGACGGCCCGCGCGTCCAATTGCTGGGCTCGGGCACCATCCTGCGCGAGGTGGAACGCGCCGCCGCCCTCCTGGAGGAACGCTACGGCGTGGCAGCCGACGTCTGGAGCGTGACCAGCTTCACCGAGCTGGCGCGCGAGGGCATGGCGGTCGATCGCTGGAACTTCCTGCATCCCGCCGAACCCGCGCGCGGCAGTTATGTGGATGCCTGCCTGAAGGACACCAAGGGACCGGTGATCGCCGCGACCGACTACATGCGCGCCTACGCCGAGCAGATCCGCCCCTATGTCTCGCGCCGCTATCGCGTGCTGGGAACCGACGGCTATGGCCGTTCCGATACCCGCGAGGCCTTGCGCGAGTTTTTCGAAGTCAACGCCGAATACATCGTCCTCGCCGCGCTCAAGTCGCTGGCCGAGGAAGACGCCCTGCCCGTCGAACGCGTGACCCAGGCCGTGGCCGAACTGGGTATCGACCCGGAAAAGCCCGCCCCCTGGACGGTCTAGCGCCCCGCCATCCCAAGGAGAACGCCCGTGGCCCAGACCCAGGAAGTGACCGTTCCCGACATCGGGGATTTCGACAGCGTGGATGTGGTGGAGGTGCTGGTCAAACCCGGCGATGCCGTCACTGCCGAACAACCGCTGATCACGCTGGAAAGCGAGAAAGCCGCCCTGGACGTGCCCGCACCCTTCGGGGGAACGGTCGTGGAAGTCCTGGTAAAAGTCGGCGACAAGGTGTCCCAGGGCACCGCCATCGTGACCCTTGAAACGGGCGCCGCTGACGACGCTGGCCCTGATCAAGCAGAGGCTGCCCCCAAGCCGGAGGCCGAACCATCCAGCGAAGCCGGCCGTGCCGAGAAATCAGCGGGTTCCGCCTCTGCAGATACAGCGAAAAAAACGGAGACAGCGCAAACTGCCCAGCCCAAGGCTGCTGCGCCGGCCGGCAGCGAGTCCGAACAAGCCATACCCGTAGCCGACCAAGCCTCGACATTGAGCGACACGGCGGATTCCTCGCGCCCCAATACGACGGAATCCGGGCGTGCGCCGGCGCCCAGCACGGGCCACCCTGAACCGGATCGGTCCCAGGCTTTCCTGCCCCATGCCAGTCCCTCGATCCGCAAATTTGCCCGCGAGCTGGGCGTGGACCTGACGCGCGTCAGCGGCAGCGGACCCAAGCAGCGCATCCTGCGCGAGGACGTCGCCGCCTTCGTCCGCCAGCAGCTCGTCGAGGCCGACAAGGGCGGCGGCATTCCCCCCATCCCGGCAGTGGATTTTTCCAAATTCGGCCCCATCGAGCGCCAGCCGCTCTCGCGCGTGAAGCGCCGCTCCGGGCCCAATCTGCACCGCAGCTGGCTCAACATCCCCCACGTCACCCAGTTCGACGAAGCCGACATTACCGAGCTGGAGTCCTTCCGCAAGGACAACCTGGCGCGCGCCGAGAAACGCGGCGTGAAGCTCACCCTGATCGCCTTCCTGCTCGACGCCTGCGCCCATGCACTGCGGGAATTCCCCCAGGTCAACGCCTCCCTGGATCCGGATGGCGAGCACCTGATCCTGAAGCGCTACATCCACATCGGCGTGGCGGTGGAAACCCCGGACGGCCTGATGGTGCCGGTGGTGCGCGATGTGGACAAAAAGGGCGTGTTCGAGCTGGCGGGCGAGGTGGCCGAGCTGGCCGAGCAGACCCGCACCCGCAAGCTCAAGCCGGACCGCCTGCAGGGCGCGAGCTTTTCCATCTCCAGCCTGGGCGGCATCGGCGGGACCGCCTTCACGCCCATCATCAACGCGCCGGAGGTGGCCATTCTCGGCGTGTCCCGCGCGCGCATGCAACCGGTCTACCAGGAGGACGGCAGCTTCGCCCCACGGCTGATGCTGCCGCTGTCGTTCTCCTACGACCACCGCGTCATCGATGGAGCCGATGCCGCCCGTTTCACGCGTTTCTTGAGCGAGATGCTCTCGGACATCCGTCGCCTGCTGCTCTGAATCCAGGCCCGCGCCGGTGCGGCGCAAACCGGAACCCCTGACCAGAAAATGGAGTCGCCCCATGAGCGAGACCCGCGAGATCCAGGTACCCGACATCGGGGATTTCGACAGCGTGGATGTGGTGGAGGTGCTGGTCAAACCCGGCGATACCGTCACTGCCGAACAACCGCTGATCACGCTGGAAAGCGAGAAGGCCGCCCTGGACGTGCCCGCACCCTTTGGCGGCACCGTCGACCAGGTTCTCGTGAAGGTGGGCGACAAGGTGGCGCAAGGCACGCCCATCGTGACCCTCAAGACCGCCGCAGGCGATGACGCGCCTGCGGACGCCCCCGCGAAAGAACCCCAGACCGATGCAGCCCCCGAGCGGTCCGCTGCAGCGGACGCCAAAGCACCCGTCAGCACACCCAAAGCGCAGGAAACCGCCGCCGGAAAACCGCCGCCGGCGGCACAGACCCAAACCGGCGAGCCGGCGCCGCAGCGCGCCGCCCCATCCGAC
>JBARUT010000186.1:0-2436 GCA_049645885.1 Candidatus Macondimonas sp. | reverse complement strand
CCCGGAGGGTGGCCTTCTAAGAGGCGATGAACGCTCAGGCGCCGGCTGGCGCCGGAGGATCAATAGCCGTACTTGCCGCTCAGATCGGCCAGACGGTTGGCGGTCAAGCCGGCCTGGGCCTGGGAGATGCGGCCGAACACGCGGCTGGTGAAGCCCAGACCGTTGTTGGCAGCGCCCTGCGAGGCGCTGGCGAAAGCGCCGGCAATCAGCGCGCCCTTGACTTCGGTGAAGGCGTAGGCCGCGCCATCGACCGTGGCCTCGAAGCGACCGGTGACGCCATCGACATAGCGGTTGACCGGGCCGAACACGGCATTCAGCGGGGCGGTCAGGATGCGCGAGCTGGTGCCCACGACGCCGTCATTCAGTGCACCGAAGACGTTGCCGGCGATATCCAGCGGCGCGGAGATCGGGAAGAACAGGAAGTCGAGCGCGGTGCTCTTGCCCTGTGCGGCCAGATCCAGCACGCGGAAGGGGCCCATGAACGCGATGTCCGCGACGCCTGCGCCGAAATCTTCGGCGTTATCGACGAGTCGATCGCGGGTGGAGGTTGCCGCGTTCAGCGGCAGGAAGTTGGGGTTCAGGCCGGGGACCAAAATGGGGGTGCCGTCGATGAAGAACGGGATCGGATCGCCGTTGTAGGTCACGTTGATCGGGGACAGCGGGCTGAATCCGATGGCGGTGAAGATGCCTTCGCCCGACACGCCAGACAGTTCGGTTTCGGCCATCTCGACCATCGCGGCCTGTGCCACGACCGGGGCGCCGGCCAACAGGGCCAGGGAGGCCAGGGCATTGAATTTGACATTGGACATGTTGGAAAACTCCTCAGGAATGACACTAACGATAAATACCGTGCCGGAAATCCGGCCGGCCTTGCTCTTCCTCCCCGTCCCCTCCCGGCGAGCCGGGATCCTCGGGATTTGCCTGCGCGGACCGAGCCCGCTTTCTTGTTGCCTGCTTGCGCCAGCGTCGGGGCAGGAACCCGGATTGACGCAAGGGCCGGTGGGGTGACCGGCCATCCAGAAATCTAGTTGTGAGTCCCGCGGGCAGGAAAATCCCGCACCAACTCGCGCCTGCAACGGAACGTAAGCTAACCCAGCTGATGGCTGTGAACAAGCGTCTCAAGATGACAACAAAATTTCCGGGCCGATCATAAACCCTGCGCCAACGCGGGGTGATGCATGCATCCGGCAACATAAAGCAAATATCCGGCCAGCTTTTTGGCCGCTTTTTTCCCCGCTATCAGGGCCGTTCCGGGGGTTGTGGCCGGGTTCGCGCCCCAATGCGGTGCATTGGGCGTCCACGGATGCCCCACTGGCGCCCGCACGCTGGTGCGCTCGAACGACCCGGACCGCTTTGCGCTAAACTGCGGTTTTATTGATCCTCGCGTGTCCGGCGCGAGGACAGGCGGGTGGTTTCGGCCGTTGCCGCGCGAGCGATTCCCGCGTCCTGGCTGCGTGCAGGCCCGGATGGCATCGTCCCCGAGGTCGCGAACGCGGCATGACGCAAGCGGGGATTCCGTCCCAGCGCCTGACAGCCCGATGCAATGCCGCTTAAAGCCGAATTGTCACGAAATGGTCATCCAGTGATTGAGTCCGCGCCATGAGTTCCCCGCCCGTTTGCGCGCTCCCGCGCTTGTTCGATTGGCCGCGCCATTGGGCCGAGTGCTTCGGGCCGGCGCCCTTCCTGCCGACCAGCCGGGCGGAAATGGACGCGCTGGGTTGGGATGCCTGCGATGTGGTGCTGGTTACCGGCGATGCCTATGTGGACCATCCCAGCTTCGGCATGGCGGTGATCGGCCGGGTGCTGGAGGCGCAGGGCTTTCGCGTCGGCATCATCGCCCAGCCCGACTGGCAGGACCCCGAGCCGTTTCGGGCGCTGGGGCAGCCGACGCTTTATTTCGGCGTCACGGCCGGCAACATGGATTCGATGATCAACCGCTACACGGCGGATCGCAAGGTGCGCTCGGACGATGCCTACACGCCGGGCGGGCAGGGCGGGGCGCGGCCGGATCGCTGCGCCATCGTCTACGCGCAGCGTTGCCGCGAGGCCTACGCGCAGGTGCCCATCGTGCTGGGCGGCATCGAGGCCTCATTGCGCCGCATCGCCCATTACGATTATTGGCAGGACAAGGTGCGCCGCTCCATCGTGCTCGATGCCAAGGCGGACCTGTTGCTCTACGGCAGCGCGGAGCGGGCGCTGGTGGAGGTGACGCATCGCCTGGCGCGCGGCGAGGCCATCGAGACCATCACCGATGTGCGCGGCACGGCGTTCGTGCGCCGCGATACGCCGGCGGGCTGGTTCGAGATCGATTCCACCGACATCGACACACCGGGCAAGGTCGACGCGCGCATCAATCCCTACATCAACACCACCGATACGGCCGCCTGCGCGGTGGAACAGGCGCGCGCCTCGGGCATGCCGGCGGATGCGGCGACC
>JBARUT010000185.1:0-4896 GCA_049645885.1 Candidatus Macondimonas sp. | reverse complement strand
AAATCGCGCGCGCTCGCCACGCCCGGCTTGCCGTGGGTCTTCTCCACGGCCAGCTCGATGGGCAGGCCATGGCAGTCCCATCCCGGCACGTAGGGCACATCCAGGCCGTCCAGCAGGCGGCTCTTGTTGATGATGTCCTTCAGGATCTTGTTGACCGCATGGCCGATATGGATCTCGCCGTTGGCGTAGGGGGGGCCATCGTGCAGCACGAAGCGGGGCCGGTCGGCGCGGGCCGCGCGCAGCCGCCCGTAGAGCCCGGTCTGTTGCCAGTGGGCCAGCAAGGCCGGCTCCCGCTTGGCCAGGTCGGCCTTCATGGGGAAATCGGTGCCGGGCAGATTGAGGGTGTGCTTGTAATCCATGGGTCTTCCGTCGATCGACCGGGGCTATTCGACCCAGCCGGGGTGGCTGAAATAATCCCGGGCGTCCTGGACATCATGCGCGATCTGCTGGCGCATGAGTTCCACCGAGGCGAAGCGCCGCTCCTCGCGCAGGTGCTTGAGGAAGGCCACCTGCATGCGCTGGCCGTAGAGATCGCCGGCGGGTTCGAGCAGGTGCACCTCCAGCAGGGTGGCGCGGCCGTTCACCGTGGGGCGGGTGCCGAGGCTGGCCACACCGGGCAGCAAGGGGCCATCCGCCGCCAGTTGCGCGCGCACCACGAAGATGCCGCGCAGCGGGCTCACCCGCCGGCGCACGGCCAGATTGGCGGTGGGAAAGCCCAGGGTGCGCCCCAGTTTTTCGCCGTGCATCACCCGACCACACAGGGCATAGGGCCGTCCCAGCAGGCGCCTTGCCTGCTGTAGATCACCGGCGGCCAGGAGAGTGCGAATGCGACTGCTGCTGACCCGCTCCCCGTCCACGCTCAGGGTGTGGGTGCCATGCACGCCAAAACCGGCCTCGCGCCCGGCGCGGGCGAGCAGGTCAAAATCGCCCTCCCGCCCCCGTCCGAAGCGGAAATCATCCCCCACCACCAGTTCCCGCACCCCCAATCCCGCGATCAGGAAGCGCTCGATGAATGCCTGCGCCGGCATGCGCGCGAGGGTTGCATCGAAACGCAGGCACAGCGCCCGATCGACGCCCGCCGCCGCCAGTTCGGCCAGCTTCTCCGGCAGCCGGCTGAGACGGGCCGGCGCCCCTTCGGCGGCGAAATATTCCTGCGGCGTGGGCTCGAAAGTAACGACGGTGATCGGCAGGCCCAGCGGCCGGGCCAGATGGCGCAGCTGTTCCAGCACCGCGCGGTGGCCCAGGTGGACGCCATCGTAATTGCCGATGGTCGCCACGCAGCCCCGATGCGGCGGACGGAGGTTGTGGGCGCCCCGGATGAGTTCCATGTCCAGCCTGCGGCGAAAGGGGTTGATTATAAAGTCTGGGCCGGGCTTGTCACTGCCGCCTCGCTGGGCAGGCGGAAATGTCGCGGCCGCACGCCGAACAACAGCAGCAGCGCGGGATAGGCCAGGGCCACCGCAACCAGCACCATGCCCAATGCCAGCAGGCGCTCACGGCCGGCGATCGCCACCCAATACGGCGCCGCCGGCACCCACCACCACAGCCCCAGCCCAATCAGGCCATTGGCAATCCCCACGCGCGCCAGAAAGCGCGCCCAGCCGGAGCTGGGGAGGTAAGCCCCCGACCGGCGCAAGCCGCGATAGAGCAACAGCGCGTTGAGATAGGCCGCGAGACTGGTGGACAGGGCCAGGAAGGCATGCGGCGCGGCCAGGCTGCGCTGCACCGCCGGCACCAGCAGGATCAGGTTCAGCCCGGTGTTGACGCCCATGGCGATCAAGCCAATGCGCACCGGGGCGCGCGTGTCCTGGCGGGCGTAATAGCCCGGCACCAGCACCTTGACCAGGATGAAGCCGGTCAGCCCCAGCCCATAGGTCGCCAGGGCCGCCGCCGACATCGCCACATCCCGGTCCGTGAACGCGCCGCCATGGAACAGCGTGGCCAGCAAGGGATGGGCGATCACCCCCATCATCACCGCCGCCGGCAGACTGATCAGCAGCGCGCCGCGCAAGGCCCAGTCCAGCGTGGCGGAAAAGCGCTCCGGATCCGCCTCGGCGTGGCGCGCCGACAGATGGGGCAGGATCACCGTGGACAGGGCAATGCCGAATACCCCCAGCGGAAACTCCATCAGCCGGTCGGCGTAATACAGCCAGCTCACGCTGCCCACCGCCAGCAGCGAAGCGATCAGCGTATCCACCAACAGGTTGACCTGGGCCACCGAGGAGCCGAACAAGGTCGGCACCATCAGCGTCATCACCCGGCGCACGGGCGGGTAATGCCAGCCCCAGCGCGGCCGCGGCAGCAAGCCCTGGCGCGCCAGGAACGGCAGTTGAAAGGCCAGTTGCACCACCCCGGCAATGAACACCCCCCAGGCCAGGGCGTACACCGGCTGCGCCATGTGCGGCGCCACCCACAGCGTCGCCGCGATCAGGCACAGGTTGAGCAGCACCGGCGTGAAGGCCGGCACCCCGAATTGCCCGTAGGTGTTGAGCAATCCCGAGGCAAAGGCTGTCAGCGAGATGAACAGGAGATACGGGAAGGTGATGCGCAGCAGGCCAATGGCCAGTTCGCGCTGTCCTTGGCTGTCATCGAAGCCGGGGGCAAAGAGCAGGATCAACACCGGCGCAAACACCACCCCCAGCACGGTGATCACGAGCAGCACGCCGCCCAGGGTGCCCGCTACCCGATCGGCGAACGCCCGCACCTCGGCCAGATCCTCGCGGGCGCGGCGCTCCGCCAGCACCGGGATGAAGGCCTGGGAAAACGAGCCTTCGGCAAACAACCGGCGCAGGAAGTTGGGGATCTTGAAGGCGACGAAAAAGGCGTCCATGGCAGGCCCGGCCCCGAAGGCGCGCGCCATCAGCAAATCGCGCAGGAAGCCGAAGCCGCGGGAGAGCAGCGTCATCGCGCTGACCACGGCGGTGGATCGCATCAAACTGTGGGCCATGTCGAACTCTGTGGCTGTTCAGGGGAGAACCGGCCGCGCCGGCTACCAGGCGGCCATGGTATCGGGCGCACCCCGCCGCCGCCATGGGGACAGCGGCATGGCGGTCACCGGCGATTGACAGGCGCCGCCTCCATAGCGAATAATTGCCCGCTTGAAACCTGCGGGACTCCCGTTTTTCCATTCATTTCCGGCGGACAGACAGCCCATGGCGAACACCAAACAGGCCGAGAAGCGGGCGCGACAGGCAGAAGACGCCCGTCAGCGCAACATCAGCCACAAGACACGCGCGCGTACGGCCATCAAGAAAGTAATCAAGGCAACTGATGCAGGCGACCTGGGCGCCGCGCAGGCCCAGTTCACCGCAGCCGTGCCGATCATCGACAGCTTGGTCAACAAGGGTCTGGTCCACCGCAACAAGGCCGCTCGCCACAAGAGCCGCCTCAACAAGCGGCTCAAGGCCCTGAGCCAGGCAAGCTCTGCCTGATTCCGGAACACCCCGGCCGGATCGCCCCAAGCCCTGCCCATGCAGGGCTTTTTTTATCCTGTGCCAGGACGCGCCGGCAAGGGCAGGCATGATCACCTACAATGACGGCGCAAAACCCCACCCCCATCACCCCATGCAAGGAATCCCCAGCCATGACGATTGCCTACTGGTGCGTGCTCATCGCCGCCATCATTCCCATGCTGATGTCCACGCTGGCCAAGGCCGGCGGCCCCGGCTTCGATAACCACACTGTGCGTACCTACCTGGATGCCCAGTCCGGCTGGCGGCAGCGCGCCAACTGGGCGCAGCAGAATGGCTATGAAGCCTTCCCGCCCTTCGCCGCCGCCGTGCTCATTGCCCATCAGGCGGGCGCCGATCAGTCCACCGTGGATACGCTGGCCGTGGCCTTCATCGTGATTCGCCTGCTTTATGGCGCAATCTACATCGCCAACCTGGCAACCCTGCGCAGCCTGGTGTGGACCGCCGGCTTTGCCTGCGTGGTGGGCTTGTTCGTCGTCGCCGCCTGATCCCGGCACTCCGGCGGGTCACGGCCGCCAAAATGGCTTTCCGAAAAACTCAGGAAGCTGCCTGGGGAGGGGCAAGGACCTCGGGAGCCGCGAACACAGGGACGTGCGAACTCACTTTGTCGAATCAGGAGGATTCGTCAACGTGAGCCCGGGGGCCTCGCCCTTCCCCGGGCAGGCGGCGACGTAGATTCAATGCACCACCATGTTGTCGCGGTGGATCAGTTCCGGCTCGTCCACATAGCCCAGCAACGCCAGGATGCGATTGCTGGGCTGCCCCTGGATGCGGCGGCATTCCTCGGCGCTGTAGTTGACCAGGCCGCGCGCCACTTCCACGCCATCCGGCCCACGGCAGATCACCACGTCCCCGCGCCGGAAATGCCCCTGCACCGCCGTCACACCCACCGGCAACAGGCTGCGCCCGGCCTCGCGCACCACCCGCACCGCGCCGGCATCGAGCGTCAATTCGCCATGGGCCTGCAAATGGCTGTTGATCCACTGCTTGCGCGCCGCCAGGGGTTCCCTGGCCGGATGCAACAGGGTGCCGATTGCGTCCCCACGGGCGATGCGCAGCAGCACGTCTGGATGGCGGCCGTTGGCGATCACCGTCGCCGCACCGCCCCGCGCCGCCCGGGCCGCAGCGGTGAGCTTGGTAAACATGCCGCCACGCCCCAGCGCGCCCGGCGTCGGTGTGGCCATGGCCAACAGGGCGGCGTCCCCCGCCTGGCCCTCGCTGACCAGTCGGGCGTCCGGATGATTGCGGGGATCCTGATCGAACAGACCGTCCTGGTCGGTCGGGATCACCATCAATTCAGCCTCGACCAGATTCGCCACCAAGGAGGCCAGGCTGTCGTTGTCGCCGAAGCGCAATTCCTCGGTACTGACGGTGTCGTTTTCGTTGATGATGGGAATGGTATCGAGATCGAGCAGGGTCTTGAGGG
>JBARUT010000184.1:0-1584 GCA_049645885.1 Candidatus Macondimonas sp. | reverse complement strand
GGATGGGGGTGACGTATTACCTGCCCAAAGCCGTGGTGGAAGGGGTGTTGCGGGAATTGCACACGCTGTGCGCCGGCGGGGTCAGTGTGGCCTTCGATTATGCGGATGCCGGCCTGCGGGCCTATGTGGATAGCCAATCCGCATCGTTTCAGTCGCGCTGGCGTCGCCGTCTCATGGAGCGCGTGCTGCGCCAGGTTGGCGAGCCGTTCAGAAGTCTGCTGGACGCGAAAACCTTGCCCGCCTGGTGTGCAGCGCTGGGTTATGAGTTGCAACAAAACCTGTCCAGCAAGCAGTTGCGCGACTATCTGCCGCCCGAGGAAATGGGGCCATTTGTGCCGCGCGGACTGGTCTACCTCGCCTTGGCATACAGCAAGCCTCATGTCGCTTGAGCCACGGCAAAACGAGGTGAATTTACAGGGGCTTACAGGCTCGGGATAACACAACAAGGCCAGGACGGCCGAATCAGGAGCAAGGATGCGCGACGGACAACCGAGTTTCACTTCACGCATGGTGATGTTTTTCCGAGCCCTGGCGGCTCATGAGCCAGCAATCGGGATTTTCAACGATTCAATGGCAGAACAGTTGCTGAGCGCCCGCGGACAGCGGATCGTCCGGCGACCACGCACCTATCGTTTCATGGCGCGCCTGTTTCGCCGCCGCCCCCGGCTCAAGGGCGCCTTCGCTTCCTTGCTGTTGCGGGCGCGGTTCGCCGAGGATGAACTGGCTCGGGCCATGGACACGGACGGGGTGCGCCAGTATGTGATCCTGGGCGCCGGCTGGGATACCTTTGCCTGGCGCCGGCCCGAACTCATGGCCCGGTTGCGGGTGTTCGAGCTGGATTATCCCGCCACCCAGACCGCGAAACGCGACCGCCTCACCGAGCGGGGCTTCACGACGCCCACGAATCTGGTATTTGTGCCCATCGATTTCACGACTCAGTCGCTCTCCACGCGCTTGCAGGAATCCGGCTTCGATCCCGCGCTGCCCACCTTCGTCAACTGGATGGGGGTGACTTATTATCTGCCTCTGCCGGTGGTGGAAGGGGTGTTCCGGGAGTTGCGCGCCTTGTGCGCGGGCGGGGTTGCGGTGGCCTTTGATTACATGGATGTGCAGGTGCGTGAGTTGATCGCGCGTCAGCCCAAGACCTTGTTGCGGCGTTTGCGTCGCCGCATCGGATTGCGCATCTGGCGGCGTATCGGGGAACCGTTTCATACTCTGCTTGACGCGAGCCAGTTGCCCGAATGGTTGCGCACGCTGGGTTATGAGCAGCGGGAAAACCTCACCCAGGAAACCAAACGCAATTATCTTCCAACCGCGGAAATGGGCAGCTATGTGCCGGACGGCTGGATGAACATCGCGCTGGCCCAAAGCCTGGCTCGCGAGGCATGATCCTGTTCAGGGCGGCCCTTGGCATTCCCGGATCAGGTCGCTAAGATGACCTCATTGACCTTCCGACCGTTCAGGAAGAAAAGGCCAAAATGTTTCACACACAAATCGACGAGGGAGACACCATGCGTTGGACCAAGCCTGCTTTTGAAGATCTGCGGTTGGGCTTTGAAGTGACCATGTATATTTTCAACCGCT
>JBARUT010000183.1:0-2859 GCA_049645885.1 Candidatus Macondimonas sp. | reverse complement strand
AAATCGCTTTCAAACCGTCTCGCCTTGCCTGTCGGGTTTGGCGATCCATGCAGGATAAGGTTCACTTGGCCCTCAGGCGCGGGATGGCCCGGAAGGCTCCGGCAGCGGCGGTGCGGGCCATCCACTGCCCTGTGGAATACGGGCTGGCTCCCAATGGGCGATCGCACAATCGATCAGTTCCTTAACCATCAGCCGTGGACCGTCCGGCGGCACGGCCTGGCCCAGGAAAGCCAGCGCCTGGCACAGCACAGGAGCCGGATCGCCCGTCGCCACGGCGGCAGCGCCCAGGCGCTTGGCCAGTTTCTCGCCACGCCCATCCAGCGCCAGCGGCACATGGGCGTAACGGGGCGTGGGCAGGCCCAGCAAACGCTGGAGGTGAATCTGGCGCGGGGTCGAGGCGATCAGATCCGCGCCCCGCATCACCCGGTTCACCCCCTGCGCGGCATCGTCCACCACGACAGCAAGCTGGTAGGCCACCACCCCATCGGCCCGGCGCAGCACGAAATCGCCGCACAGGGTGGCGAGATCATGGCACTGAGGCCCCTGAATCGCGTCGTGCCAGAGAATGGGCGCTGACTCAGTCCGCACCCGCAGCGCATGGGGGCCGGTGAGGGGGTATCGCTTGTTGCGGCAGGTGCCGGGATAGATTGGCCCTTCGACGCCCATCCGTCCGGCACGGACAATCTCGGCGCGGCTGCAGATGCAGGGATAAAGGGTCCCGGCGGCCTGCAGCTGTTGCAAGGCGGCATCGTAATACGCAATCCGCTGGCTTTGGTGGACCACCGGCCCATCCCAGCTGAGGCCGAAGCGTTCCAGGGTACGCAGATGGATCTCGGCAACGCCGGGGATCACGCGCGCCTGATCGAGGTCCTCGATGCGCACCTGCCAGCGACCGTTGACGTGGCGGCAATCAAGGAAGCTGGCCAGCGCGGTGACCAGGGAGCCGAAGTGCAGGGGGCCGGTTGGCGAGGGGGCAAACCGGCCGCAGGGGACGGCGGCCAGCGGAGTACTGCCGAAAGGACTCAGCCCCCCATCTGGCGTTCGCGGATTTCGTCGAGGGTCTTGCAATCGACGCACTGGCTGGCGGTGGGGCGGGCTTCCAGGCGGCGGATGCCGATCTCGATGCCACAGCTTTCGCAATAGCCGTAATCGCCGGCATCAAGCGCGGCAAGGGCCTCATCGATCTTCTTGAGCAGCTTGCGCTCGCGATCGCGGGTGCGCAGCTCCAGGCTGAAATCCGATTCCTGGCTGGCGCGATCATTGGGATCAGGGAAGTTGGCCGCATCGTCCTGCATGTGATGCAGCGTGCGGTCCACTTCTTCCATCAGCTCGCGTTTCCAGGCCTGCAGGATGGCCCGGAAATGATCCTGCTGGGCCGGGTTCATGTATTCCTCACCCTCACGCATGGGGTAAGGCTCGAAGCCTTTCACCGGCGGATGAATGGGGGTCTGGGTGGATTGGTCGGTGGCCGCCATTGCGGTTGCTCCTTAGAGAGAATCGCCTGTCCCGAACGTCATACAAAAATAAACCGCGATTCTATATCAGACATGGGCAAAGCCCGCAAGCCATTGGGATAATTACGGCAGATGAAGCGGCGCGGACGCGGTCCAGCCGGGGGCGCGGTGCTCGACCACCACGGTGGTGTAGATCCCGCCGCGCACATTGAATTCTGCAGTCAGACGTAGCGCACGCGGCGCGCAGGCCGCGACCAGGTCGGCGACGATGCGATTGGTCACCGCCTCGTGGAAGGCGCCCTGGTCGCGATAGGCCCAGATGTACTGCTTCAAGGCCTTCAGCTCCACACAGCGCGCCTCGGGCACATAGTCCAGTTGCAGCACGGCGAAATCCGGCTGGCCGGTCTTGGGGCACAGACAGGTGAATTCCGGGATGCGGATGCGGATGGTGTAGTCCCGTTCCGGATTGGGGTTGGCAAAGGTTTCAAGCAGGGCGGGCGTGGGCGCGCCGGGGGCGGGCATGGACATCGGTCGGCCACCTGGGCAAAGATTAAAGAAAGCTTCCCCAATGGGGAATGAAACCCGGCATTATACATCCACTCTTCCCCTTGAGCGTTGCCCGGTGCCACCGATTCCATGCGTTTGAGTGCCATCCGGCTGGCCGGATTCAAGTCCTTCGTCGAGCCCACCCTGATCCCCATTCCCGGCAACCGGGTGGGCATCGTGGGGCCCAATGGCTGCGGAAAATCCAATCTCATCGACGCGGTGCGCTGGGTGATGGGCGAGAGCACCGCCAGCCACCTGCGCGGCGATGCCCTGGCCGACGTCATCTTCAATGGCTCCGGCCAGCGCGCGCCCATCGCCCAGGCCAGCATCGAGCTGCATTTCGACAACAGCGCCGGGCGCCTGGAAGGTCCGTGGGGGCGCTACCGGGAAATCGTGGTGCGTCGGGTGCTGACCCGCGATGGCCAGTCCCAGTATTTCCTCAACGCCACGCGCTGCCGCCGGCGCGATGTCACCGATCTGTTCCTCGGTACCGGCCTTGGACCCCGCAGCTACGCCATCATCGAACAGGGCATGATCAGCCGCCTGATCGAGGCGCGGCCTGAGGAATTGCGTACCCTGGTGGAGGAGGCGGCCGGCGTGTCGCGCTACCGCGAGCGGCGTCGCGAAACCGAAACCCGCATCACACAGACCCGCGACAACCTGGCGCGCCTCACCGACCTGCGCGAGGAAATGGGGCGTCAGTTGCAGATCCTCGCCCGTCAGGCCCAGGGCGCGCGCCAGTTTCTCACCCTGCGCGAGCGCCAGCAGGCGCTGGAGACCCAACTCGCGGCGTGGCGTTGGCGCCAGCGCCAGCAGGAGCTGGCGAGCCTGCAGGAGGCGCTGGCGCGGCAACAAGCAG
>JBARUT010000182.1:0-13842 GCA_049645885.1 Candidatus Macondimonas sp. | reverse complement strand
TTGCCGAGCTGGGCAGGCCGGATCAAGTACGCCAGGTGTTCGTGGGCTTCCAACGACACCTGTATCGACAACACAACGGCCCGCCAACATAACGGCCAGCGCGCTGGCGATGCAGCTCGGCGAATCGGCCCGGCGGGATACGCCCGATGCTGCCGTTCTGCATCGGCCTGCCAGGCTCTGGAAGGGGCAGGTCACAGCCTCGCGCCGAGCCCGTGAGTGCACCCACCTCAGTAGATCGTCAACTCATAGCTGGTACTGCGTCCCCTCGACTCTGAGCGTTGCAGCACGCCCCGCTCAAGCAACTCGTTGATATCTCGTAACGCGGTATCGGAAGAACATTTCGCCAGTGTCGCCCACTTACTGGTGGTGAGCTTGCCTTCAAACCCATCCAGCAGCCGGTTGAGTACCTTGAGCTGACGTGCGTTCAAAGTGGCGCCTTGCTGCCGCTGCCAGAAACGCGCCTTCGCCAGCACTGTGTCCAGCATGCCATGGGAGTGACTCACGGCCTCGTCCAGCATCTGGAAGAACCACAACAGCCACTCCGTTACCTCCAGCGTGCCCTTTTGCGCGCGCTCCAGAATGTCGTAGTAGGCCTTGCGCTCGCGCTGAATCTGCGCCGACAAGCTATAGAAACGCTGTGGGCTGCCATCTGCGCGGGCCAGCAGCAGATCACCGATGGCTCGTGCGATGCGGCCGTTGCCATCATCAAAGGGATGCAGGGTGACAAACCACAGATGCCCCAGCCCGGCGCGGATCAAGGCTGGCTCCATGGTCTTGGGGTCATTCAGCCAGGACAGGAAGCCATCCATCTCGGATGCCAGGCACTCGGCAGGGGGCGCTTGGTAATGCAGCTTCTGACGCCCCACTGGGCCTGAGACCACTTGCATAGGCCCATGCGCGTCATCGCGCCACGTGCCGGTGCTGATCTTGCTGAGACCGGAATAGCCTGTGGGGAATAGCGCAGCGTGCCATGCGAAGAGGCGTTCTACGGTGAGGGGCTGCGCGCTGTTGCTCGTGGCATCGAGCACCATTTCCACTACCCCTTCGACATGGCGGTCAACGGGGGCTAGTGAGCCGATGTCCACGCCCAGACGGCGGGCGATGGAAGAACGCACCGAAGCCACGTTCAGCTGTTCGCCTTCGATCTCGCTGCTCTTGAGTACGTCATCTGTCAGCACAGCCAAGCTGGCCTCGTCGCGCAGGCCCAAGCCTACGTCGGCCAGACGTCCGAGCAGCAGCCCTTGAGCGTGACTGACCCGCGCCATCGGTTGAGCCAACATGGCGAGGTCGTAGCGCCAGCGGGGCCAGTCGGAGGCCTGCCAAATGTAGAGATAATCACCGCTATTCATGCGGTTATTATGGGATTCATTCACCGCAAAGGCAAATCATTCGCCGCAAGAATGGCGGCGAATGGAGGTGGCCCATCACAGTGATGGGGACTCGCAGCTGCGAGTGAAAAATCAGCTGTTGCTCGATGACTTCCAGGAACCGATCCGCGCAACCCGCGATGACTGGGCTGTCATCGCGGGTTGGGGCGGAAAAATCAGGCGAAATCACGCCGTCATGAACTCGCCCCATTCATTCATTCGCGTGGTGCAGTCACCATCGAGGCATTGCTGCGACGTGATCTGTGGGACAGTCGGTAGAGGACGGGCAGCACCAACAGGGTGAGCACCGTGGAGGAAAAGATCCCGCCGATCACGACCGTGGCCAGCGGCCGCTGCACCTCGCTGCCAATGCCGGTATTGAACGCCATCGGCACGAAACCCAGCGAGGCGACCAGTGCGGTCATGAGGACCGGTCGCAGACGCGTCAATGCCCCTTCGAAGATCGCCTCATCCAGCCCATGTCCCTGTTCGCGCAGACTGCGAATGAACGACACCATCACCAAACCATTGAGCACCGCCACGCCGGACAGGGCGATGAACCCAACCCCCGCGGTGATCGACAGGGGAATCGCGCGCATCCACAGCGCAAGCACGCCGCCACTCAAGGCCAGCGGAACGCCGCTGAACACCAGCAAGGCATCGGTCACCGAACGGAAAGCGAGATAGAGCAGGCCAAAGATCAACAGCAGTGCCAGGGGCACGACCAACTGGAGACGCTGACTGGCTGAAATCAGCTGCTCGAAGGTGCCCCCATAATCGAGCCAATAGCCAGCCGGCACCGCCACCTGCGTTTCAACCCGGCGTTGCAGCTCATTAACGAAGCCGCCGAGATCGCGCCCACGCACATTGGCGGTCACCACAATGCGGCGCTTGCCATTCTCACGATTGATCTGGTTGGGTCCATGTGCGATGTCGATATCGGCGACCTCGCCCAGCGGCACGAAGCCGCCATCCGGCAGGGGCACGGGCAGTCCAGCGAGGTTGCCCGGATCGTTGCGCAGCGCTTCGGGCAGGCGCACCACCAGATCGAACCGACGATCGCCCTCGAAGACCTGGCCAACCGTCTTGCCGCCGATGGCCACCGCCACCACGTCCTGCACCGCGGCGACATCCAGTCCATGGCGTGCGAGGCGATCGCGCCGTGGGTGCACCGTCAGCACTGGCAGCCCGGTGGCTTGTTCCATCTTGACATCCGCGGCGCCTGCAACGGCTTTCAGCGTGGTTTCAATCTGCTCGCCGACCGCCAGCAGGGTCGCCAGATCGTCCCCGTAGACCTTCACCGCCACATCGGACCGCACGCCCGAGATCAGTTCGTTGAAGCGCATCTGGATCGGCTGGGTGAACTCATAATTGTTGCCTGGCACCCGCTGGGCCGCCGCCTCCAATTCGTTCACCAACTCTGCCTTGGACTTGCGCGGATCGGGCCATGCCGAGCGATCTTTCAGCATCACGAATGTGTCGGCGACGCTGGGTGGCATGGGGTCCGTGGCGACATCGGCCGTGCCCAGCTTGGCGAAGACGCGCTCGACTTCGGGAAACTCGCGCAACACCGATTCGAGCTGGGATTGCATGTGCACGGCCTGCGCCAGGCCCGTGCCGGGGATGCGCAGCGCGTGCAGGGCAATATCACCCTCGTCGAGACTGGGAATGAACTCACTGCCCATGCGCGTTGCCAGCATTGCACTCACGGCGACCAGCGTGATCGCGCCCATCACCACGATGCCTGGCCAGCGCAGTGCGGCGCGCAGGGCCGGTTCATACCCGCGCCGCAAGCCACGCATCACGGCATTTTCGTGCGCTGCCACCCGCCCACGCACCAGGATCGCCACGGCAGCGGGCACGAAGGTGACACTGAGGATCAGGGCGCCGGTCAAGGCCAGCGCCACCGTGAAGGCCATGGGGTGGAACATCTTTCCCTCGACCCCTGACAGCGCAAAAATCGGCAGGTAGACGATCAGGATGATGATCATGCCGAACAGGCTGGGCCGGACGACCTCGGTCGTCGCATCACGCACCACTTCCAGCCGCTCGCGCAACGGCAACGGGCCGCCGCGAATGCCTTGTTCGCCCGCCAGTCGGCGCAGGCAGTTCTCGACGATAATGACGGCGCCATCGACGATCAGGCCAAAGTCCAGGGCGCCCAGACTCATCAGATTGCCGCTGACGCGGTTGCCAACCATCCCCGTGATGGTGAACAACATCGCCAGCGGAATGACCATGGCCGTGATCAGTGCGGCCCGCAGGTTGCCCAGCAGGACAAACAGCACCGCAATGACCAGCGCCGCGCCCTCGAACAAATTGGTGCGCACCGTCTCAAGGGTCTTGTCCACCAGGTGGGTGCGGTCATACACCGCCTCCAGAGTCAACCCCGGTGGCAGGGAACGGTTGATTTCGGCCAGCTTTGCGGCGGCGGCCTTGGCGACTGTACGGCTGTTCTCGCCCACCAGCATGAGTACGGTCCCCAGCACCACCTCATCGCCGTTCATGGTGGCAGCGCCGGTGCGCAGGTCTTCGCCCAAAGCGACTTCCGCCACATCGTCCACCGTCACGGGCACGCCGTCGCGATTGGCGATGGGGATGCAGCGCAGATCATCCAACCCGCTGACCTGCCCCGGCACCCGCACCAGGTACTGGCTGCCGAAACGCTCGATGTAACCCGCGCCTACGTTGGCATTGTTGCGGATCAGCGCCGAGGTCAGATCCGACAGTGTGAGCCCGAAGGCCAGCAGCGAGGCGGGTTGTGGCGAGACCACAAGCTGACGCTCGTGGCCGCCGATCAGGTTGACCTCGGTGACGCCAGGCACCCGGGCGAGCTGGGGCCGCACAATCCAGTTCATCACCGTCCGCAGGTCCGTCTCGTCGTAGGGCTCCCCTTGATTCATACCGCGCTCGACGCGTGCGTCGGGCTTGCGACTGAGCACGAACATGAGCACCTCGCCCAGCCCGGTCGCAATCGGACCCAATGACGGCTCGACATCCGGAGGCAACTGGCTCCGAGCCTCCTGCAAACGTTCCGCGACACGCTGGCGCGCGAAATAGATGTCGGTGCCGTCCTCGAACACCACGGTCACCTGGGACAGGCCATAGCGCGAGATCGAGCGCGTATAGGACAGATGGGGCAAGCCCGCCATCACATTCTCGATCAGATAGGTGATGCGTTGCTCGGTTTCCAGGGGTGAATACCCGGGCGCTTCGGTATTGATCTGCACCTGAACATTGGTGATGTCCGGCACCGCGTCGATGGGCAGGCGCAAGGCGCTATGGACGCCCAGGGCGCCCATGGCGGCAACCAGCACCAGCACCAGCCAGCGGCCCCGCACCGCCATTTCGATCACATGACCCAGCATGGCAATTCCTCAGTGATCGTGACTGGCGCCGGACTTTTCGATGTCGGCCTTGATGAGATAGCTGTTCTGGGTCACATAGCGGGTCCCCGGGGCGAGCCCTCCCAGCACCTCGACCCACTCACCGTCGCGTCGCCCCAGCTCCAGCATGCGGACTTCATAGGTGTCGTCCACCTGGGCGAAGACGACGGTAAAGTCGCGGAATTGCTGCAGCGCGGATTGCGGCACCGCAAGCGCCACCGGGGTTTCGGCGATGGTCACCCGTGCTTCGACGAACTGGCCGGGTGTCCACACCCCATCGCCGTTATCCAGGACAACCCGGGCCGTCACGCTCTGCGCGGTGCGATTGGTTAACGGCGAAAAATAGCTGATCGTGCCTTGTGCGGTGGACCCGTTCTCGGACATTACCGTCACAGGCTGGCCTTCCCGCAGCCGCTGGCGATCCCGCGGGAAGACGCTGAACTCCGCCCAGACCCGGGAGAAGTCGGCAATTTCAAACAGCGCTTCGCCGTTGGTCTGTTCTCCTGCATCGACGTGACGCTGCGTCACCACGCCGGTGATGGGCGCTGTTACCGCATAGGTTTGCAGGCTGTCGTTGGACTCAACCGTGGCCAGGACATCCCCCGCACGAATGGGATCGCCCACCTGTCGAGACAGGCTGCGTACCACACCTGGAAAGCGCGCCTTGACGGTTCGGATGCGGCTGGGATCGGGAACGATCATGCCGTACACATGGGCCCATTCGGTGATGACGCCGGGGCCTGCCGTTGCGGTTGCGATGCCGGCTTCCTGGGCCATGGCGGGATCGATGGTGGTGCGGCCTTCATGGGTGGCGTAGGCCCATGTCTGGGTCTGTCCCGCGTAAGTCGCAGTGACGGTCACATCAAAGGAATGCGGTTCCTCGACAGTTCGATCGCCACGCAGGAAATCGCCCTGTGGCGCAAAGCCAATGTGATCCACGGAGCCGCCCAAGCGACCCAGTTCGACCGCCAGCGCGACCTGCGCCGGATCAACAGCCACCCCATCAGCGGTCACCCAGGCTCGGTATTCCGGGGGAACACCGGCTTCAAAAATCGCCAATTCGACGGAAAATGCCGCGCCCTCGAGCAGCCGTCCGCCATGCGGCCCCTTGACCACGCTGTCTTCGAGTGGCTCTTCATGGGATTTTGGCGCCTCATCCGATGAGCGCTGGTCTCCACAACCCGCCAGGAGCAACACAACGCTCAGCATTGCGGGCAGCACCGCTGCAAGGGATTTTTTCAACAATTGGTTCATGATGTTCCTCACTGCGCCAGGGCGAGCGGTTCAGCCGTCAGACGCTCGATTTCGACCTGGTAGAGATGGGCGCTGGCGGAGGCCCTGATGAGCGCGCGGCTGAGGCTGGTGTACTCGCGCTGTGCGTCCACCCATTCCAGATAGCTGTAACGCCCGCGCCGATAGGCATATTCGGTCGCCTGCAGCGCGGCTTCCATTTCCGGCAACACCTCCAAACGCAACATCTGCGCCTCGGCAATGGCGTGCTGCAGTTCCTGATACAACGCGAACAACTGTGCCTGCACCTTGACCCGATGGGCATGCGCCATAACGTCGGCCTGCCCACGCAGCGCCTCGGCCTGGATAATCTCGCCCTGCGCGCGCGACCGCCCCAACAGCGGCATCTCCACGCTCATCACGAGCGCCTGATCCTGTGTTTCCTGCAAACGTTTCACGCCGACGCTGACAGTCAGGTCCGCCCGAGAACGGGTTTGGGCCAGCCGGATTTCGGCATCCCGCAGTCGCGCTTGCGAGGCATACCGCAGCGCATCCGGATTGCGCTCCAGGCGGGCGAGCAAATCGTCGAAGCGCCCGATGTCGGGCAGGCGATAGAGATCAGCCTCCACGCGACCAAAATCGGGTTCCGTATCGCCCCACATTGCCGCAAGCTGGCGACGCGAGGCGCGCAGCTCGTGCTCGGCATGCTCCTCGTCCAGCCGGGCGCGTGCCAGACTGATCCGGGCGCGGTTCACCTCAACCTCCGGAACCCGGGCAGCGGCGAAACGTTGCTCGGATGCTTCCAGTGTCGCCTGTGCCAACTCGGTGGTGCGACGCACCAGCCCTTGCTGCTCCTGATCGGCGGCGACATGGATCAAGCGCCGGGCAACTTCAGCCAGGACATCGAGTTGCGCCGCCTCGCGTTCGATTTCGATTACGCCCCGCACCGCGCCACTGGCCTCCAGTCGCCGCTGCCGCTTGCCGCCCAATTCGATGGCCCGGGACAGCGCAAAGCTCGCTTCCGCTCTATCCGCGCCGTGCGCCGCCCCCGTCCCGGCGACGTTTTCCACCGCCGCGCGCAAGCTGAAGGGTGGTGACAAGGCGGCTGTAAGCGCCTGCCCGTCCTGTGCCCGCAGACGAAATTCAAAGCCTTTGAGATCCGGATTGCGCGCCAGGGCCTTGGCAACTGCCTGGGGCAAGCTCAGCGGCGGCAAATCCGGGTCTTCAGGCATCGCGGCGTAGAGCGTCAGCGCCATGAACCAGCACGCCACACCGAATGCGCGCGCCAAATGAGTCGACATGATCCGCTCCCAGGAAAATGAACATCGATGTCGCGCCAAAATCGCGGCACGATGCCGCCTCGGGCGCAACCCAGGTCAGGAATGGGAGAGATTCAAAGGGGCGGAGCGCGCAGCGGCGGCCGCCAATAACGTGGGGGTGAGCGAGGAAAACTCAGGCATCGCAGCGGCACCGGAACCGCTGCGGCAGAACGCCACAGCAGGACCCAGAACATCATCGCCAAGGCAAGCACGGGAAGGTCGGAATGAAACGGCTTGGGCGGCGCTTTGCCAAGCGGATCGATATCCAGATCATCATGGGCTGCGTCATTGCCGTGAAGATCAATATGATCAACATCCAGCACATGCACGGACAGCGGCGGCTCCTGGCCATCGAAACAAATATGCAGGTGCGTACCGATGCTGCTGACAAACAACAGCGACAGTACGGAGAAAAACACGATCCAGGGTCTGCTCACCGACATGGCGCGAGCATAACAGGCGGCCTCATCATCGGCCAGGAGAGGTCACGAGGCGCCAGGACTGACACTGGGCTGCCCTGCTGAGGAGAGAGCGCCAGCTTCATCGCCCGAGCCGTGCACCATGGCCACCGCCCGGAACAGGGCGCGGCGCTTGTTCAGGGTTTCCTCCCATTCGGCAGCCGGATCGGAATCGGCGACGATGCCGCCACCGGCCTGCAGGTGGAGCTGGCCGTTCTTGATGACGGCGGTGCGGATGGCGATGGCGGTGTCCATGTTGCCGTTCCAGCCGATGTAGCCCACCGCGCCGCCATAGATGCCGCGCTTGACAGGCTCCAGCTCGTCGATGATTTCCATCGCCCGCACCTTGGGGGCGCCGCTCAGGGTCCCGGCGGGAAACGTGGCGCGCAGGGCATCCAGGGGGCCCAAGCCCGGCGACAACTGGCCCTGCACATTGGAGACGATGTGCATGACCTGCGAATAGCGCTCGATCACCATCTGCTCGGTTACCACGACGCTGCCGACCTCGCACACCCGGCCCACATCGTTGCGCCCCAGATCGATCAGCATCAGGTGCTCGGCACGTTCCTTGGGATCGGCCAGCAATTCAGCTTCCAGCGCCAGATCCTCGGCCAGATCCCGCCCGCGTGGCCGGGTCCCCGCGATGGGGCGCACAGTGAGAATACCGTCCTCCAGGCGCGCCAGGACCTCGGGGGAAGCGCCCACCACCTGGAAATCGCCCAGATCCAGATGGAACAAATACGGCGAGGGATTCAGGCAACGCAGTGCGCGATACAGATCCAGGGCATCCTCGTGATAGGCCACCGACATACGCTGCGAGGGCACCACTTGCATCACATCGCCTTCGAGGATGTAGGACTGGATGCGCCGCACCGCCGCTTCGTAACCCTCGCGGCTGAAGCTGGCCCGGAAGACGTCATGACCGCTGGCCGTGGTGGCAAGGGGCGTGAGCCGGCGGGTCGGCGGCAAGGGATCGGCCAACCGGGCGACCAGTTCGTCCAGCCGGGCCTCGCCACGGGCCAGATCCTGTGTGTCGTTGGGATCGGCCAGCACGATCACCGTCAGCTCGCCGCTCAGGTTATCGAAGGCCAGCACCTCCTCGGACTCCATCAGGAGGATATCCGGCGTGCCCAGCGGATCGGGTTTCGCGAGACGCTGCCCCAGCCGCGGCTCGATGTAGCGCACTGATTCATAGCCGAAGTAGCCCACCAGGCCGCCGGTGAACCGAGGCAAACCGGGCAACGGTGCCACCCGGAAACGGCGCTGGAAATCTTCGATCCAGGCCAGGGGATCGGCACAGTCGGGATGGGACTCCACCACCTGGCCATCGATTTCCCGTTGCAGGTGATTGCCGCGCACCCGGATCACACTGCGGGCGGGCAGGCCAATGAAGGAATAACGCCCCCAGCGCTCGCCGCCCTGCACCGATTCCAGCAGGTAGCTGTACGGCCCGCGGGCCAGCTTGAGGTAGATCGACAAGGGGGTGTCGAGATCGGCGAGGACGCGGCGCACGAGCGGTACGCGGTCATAGCCTGGTGCGGCCTGCTGGGAAAAATCGGCGGTGATCATGCAAACCCCGGCGTGGGATGGGAACACAAGGAACGCGGCGCGGATCGGTCCCGCGACAGTCGTCAGGCCAAACGGCATGCCCCGCGCCATCGGCCGCGGGCAGCATTATACGGTTCCTGCAATGTGTTCCCCATCATCTGCTCAGCCGGTTCAGGCAGTCCATCAGATCGCCCATGCGGTCGATCACCGCAGCGGCGCCGACCTGTCGCAGGTCGAGGCCATGGTTATATCCATAACTCACGGCGATGACAAGACAGCCGGCCGCCTGGCCGGCGCGGATGTCATTCAGCGAGTCTCCCACCATCGCCGTGGCCGTCGCAGTGACCTCCAGCGCGGCCATGGCATGAACCAGTGGGGCGGGATCGGGCTTGCGTTGCGGCAGACTGTCCCCGCCGACGCAGACCTCGAAGCAATCCAGCACACCCAGATGTTCCAGCAGTGGCGCCACGAAACGCGCTGGCTTGTTGGTCACCACCCCGAGCCGATAGCCTTCTCCGTGGAGGCCGCGCAGGGTTTCGGCAACGCCCGGATACAGTTGGCTGCGCAAACACAACTGGGCTTCATAGGCGGCCATGAAAGGGCCCCAGGCCTGGTCTATCTGGGCGGGATCCTCATGGCCGGCCATACTGCGACCCATGGCGCGTGCCAACAGCATGCGCGCGCCATCACCCACATAGCCCCGGACCTCCTCCTCACTCAGCGGGGCACGCCCCAAGCCGGCCATGGCCTGATTTACGGCAGCGCATAGATCAGGGACGCTGTCGACGAGCGTGCCATCCAGATCGAACAGCACCGCCCGCCGCACGGCATTCACCGAGCCAGGCTCTCAGCCAGTCGCTCGCGCATGGCCTGGATGACGGTGTGGTAGTCCGGTGCGCCGAAGATAGCCGAGCCGGCGACGAAGGTATCGGCGCCCGCCCGGGCCACCTCGGCGATGTTGTCCACCTTGAGGCCACCGTCCACTTCCAGGCGGATGGGCCGGCCGCTGTCCTCGATGCGCTGGCGCACCGCGGCAATCTTCTCCAGCGCGCCCTTGATGAAGCGCTGGCCGCCAAACCCTGGATTCACCGACATGATCAGCACCATATCCAGCTTGTCCAGCACATGATCCAGGTGATGCAGCGGCGTGGCGGGATTGAAAACCAGGCCCGCCTGGCAGCCGTTGTCATGGATCAACTGCAAGCTGCGATCCACATGCTCGCTGGCTTCAGGATGAAAACTGATCAAGCTCGCGCCCGCTTCGGCGAAATCGCCAATCAGCCGATCCACCGGCTTCACCATCAAATGCACATCGATGGGCGCCGTGACGCCATGCTGGCGCAAGGCTTCGCACACCAAGGGGCCAATGGTGAGGTTGGGGACGTAATGGTTGTCCATCACATCGAAATGGACCCAATCCGCTCCGGCCGCCAGCACGGCGTCGACTTCCGCGCCCAGACAGGCGAAATTGGCAGAGAGTATGGAGGGGGCGATGATGAATTCGCGCGACAAGGGTGTGCTCCGTTGTGGATCGGTTCAGGGGGCCTGCTTCGGATGATGCCTGATCGCTCAGCCTTTCTTGAGCAAATCCCGGATTTCAGTCAGCAATTGTTCCTGCGGCGTCGGACCGGGCTTGGGCGCCGGCCCGGCGGGCTTGGGTGTCAGACCCAGGCGTTCATTCAGTCGGCCCAGCGGCACCACAACCGCGTAATAGACCACGGCTGCAGTAATCAGAAACGTCACCAGTGCCGTAAAGAAGTTGCCATAATTCAAGGCAATTTCGGCGTTCGTGTCCGGGGATTCGACCAATATGATCTTGCCGCCCAATTCGACGCCGCCCGTTGCCAAACGAATCAAGGGGTTGATAAAGGATTCAGCGAACTTCGAGACCAGATTCCCAAAGGCGGCACCGATGACGACACCGACGGAAAGATCCACCACGTTGCCACGCAGGATGAATTGCCGGAAAGACCCTGCCATATCGTTTACTCCTTAATACCTGATCGGCTTGCCTGGAAGTTGGTTCAACTGAGTGCATGGCCAAACGGGAGCCGGACCGTCCATGGTCCTGACGCCACGGCTTACTTCATGCTTCCGAAGTACGCCGCCAGATCAGCCATGTCCTGTTCGGAAAGTTTATCGACGTTGGGCTTCATGACACCGGCCATCGGTGTCTTGCGCTCGCCGGACTTGAAAGCCTTGAGCTGGGCCTGGATATAGGCGGCGTCCTTTCCCACCAGCGGCGGGAAGGTGCCCATGCCCTTGTAATCCTGGCCATGACAGCTGAAACATACATGCTGCTGCGCCAGCTTCTTGCCATTTTCCGCATTGCCGGCGGCCATGACGTTTCCCGTCGCGGCCAGACTCAGCAGGCCGATGGTCAGTTTGCTCCACATCTGCATAGTGCATTTTTCCTGTGTATTTGAGGTGATTGCACCGACTCCACTTCGCGCCCAGACTGGGGTTAGGAACATCGATGTGCGGCGCCCATGATTGCGCGGCGGGATGAGAAAGACAACGCCCAGGCGATAGGCGCCCATTGCAGCAGCGACTATCATGGGCGCCTTATTTCTTGCTTGGTGACGGCTGACATGCTCCATCCTCCTGAAACCCTTTATGAGACCCGGCTGGACAGCCTGCCCTTGATCTACCGCGGCAAGGTGCGTGATGTCTACGCCATCGACACCGACCTGCTGCTGATCGTGACCACCGACCGGCTGTCCGCTTTCGATGTGATCCTGCCGGACCCCATTCCGGGCAAGGGTCAGGTGCTCACCACCGTCTCGAATTTCTGGTTCAAGCGCATGGCCGATCTGATTCCCAACCACCTGGTCGATCGACCGCTGGCAGAGTTCCTCACCGATCCAGCCGAGCTGGCCCAGGTCACGGGACGCGCCATCGTTGCGCGCAAGCTCCGCGCCCAGCCCGTGGAAGCCATCGCTCGCGGCTATCTGATTGGCTCGGGCTGGAAGGATTACCAGCGCACGGGCGCAATCTGTGGCTTGCCCCTCCCCACGGGTCTGGCGCAGGCCGCTGAGCTGCCCGAACCGCTGTTTACGCCGTCCACCAAGGCACAGGTGGGCATCCACGATGAAAATATCACCTATGCCGAGGCGGAACAGATTCTCGGTGGCGAACTGGCTGCGCAGATCCGGGAGGTGACCCTCGCGATCTATCGGCGCGCGGCGGCCTTTGCCAAAAGTCGCGGCATTCTCATCGCCGACACCAAGTTCGAGTTCGGCTTGGACGATGCCGGTCGACTGGTCTTGATCGACGAGTTGCTGACCCCAGACTCCTCCCGTTTCTGGCCGGCAGACCAGTACCGCCCGGGCATCAGCCCGCCCAGCTTCGATAAGCAATTTGTGCGCGACTACCTCGAAACGCTGGACTGGGATAAGACCGCCCCCGGCCCTAGGCTGCCCGAAACCATCATCCAGCAAACCGCGGAAAAATATCGCGAGGCGCAAAAGCGCCTGATGGAATCCATATAATCAACGGTGAGCTCACCTACGGAGAGATCGATATGAAACTCTATTACAGCCCTGGCGCCTGTTCCCTGGCCCCCCATATTGCGCTGCGGGAAGCCGGTCTGTCGTTCACGCTGGAAAAGGTCGACCTCAGAGCCAAGAAAACCGAGCACGGGGCAGACTTTACCGCCATCAACCCGAAAGGCTACGTTCCTGCTCTGGAACTGGATGATGGCAGCCTGTTGACGGAAGCGGGCGTCATGCTCCAGTACATCGCCGACCAGGCGCCCGCATCCGGATTGGCGCCGGCCTTCGGGACCATGGCACGCTATCATTTGATGGAAACCATCCACTTCATCTCCACCGAATTGCACAAATCCGCCGGCGCCCTGTTCAATCCGGCTGCGCCGGAAGAATGGCGGCAGGTGGTTCGCGACCTGCTTGGACGCCGATTTGGCTTTATCGAAGGTCGGCTGGGCGACAATCCGTTTATCGAAGGTACCCAGTTCACCGTGGCTGATGCCTATCTCTTTACCGTGCTGAGCTGGTCGCGTCCGCTCAAGATCGACTTGACCCCATGGCCTGGGCTTTCGGCTTATGCCGCCCGCATCGGGAGCCGCCCGAAAGTCATCGAAACGCTTCAGGCGGAAGGGCTGATTTAGCACCGCATTGAGGGTTCACGCCATTCCCCGGCGGCTCCATGCGATATGCCGAGGGTCGCCGGGACAGGAAAAGGCTCGAGGTTTGAGTCAGCGCAAGCGATAAGTTGATGGATCTGCGCATCAATACCGGTGATCATGCAACCTCAACACGGCAACACATGGATTAGCCTGTTGCCCACTCAATTGCTCCACGGAGGCCTGCAATGCCCAAGATCCCAGTAAAACCCCTGAAATCCCTGACTTGGCCGATGGTTGCGACGGTCCTGTTGCTGCCGGCCTTGAGCATGGCCGCAGGCTTACCCACTGGCTCCGCAGACGCAAAGGCGCTTCAGGCGGGTGGTGGTGGCGCCATGGGTGGTGGCTCCATGGGTGGTGGCTCCATGGGTGGTGGCTCCATGGGTGGTG
>JBARUT010000181.1:0-7640 GCA_049645885.1 Candidatus Macondimonas sp. | reverse complement strand
CCCCGTTCTGATCCCTGGCGATTGGGTTCAAAGCCACAGCATGCAGCCGGTCTCGAAGGGGTGGGCCAGGCCGGCGTGGAGCGGAAATAGCCGAACCTCGTAACTGTATAGCCCCGCTTCTTCGATGGACTCCGCCAGCGTGAACAGAGTGGCGCGGCCGTCGGTCCCGATGGGGGTGAGGGTGTAGCAGGTGCGGCGGTTAAAGCCGCCATAGCCGTCGTCATCCCCCAGCACACACTCCAGTCGCACGTCTGCTGGGCTCAGGCCATTGAGTTCCACGCCTACCTGCAAGCTCAAGGGCGTCCCAACCGCCATCTGGGCGGTCGGTTCATCTATCCGCGCCATGCGAACGCCGGGCCAGGCATGGCGCACTTTTTCCTTCCACTGCGTCAGTTCGGCTGCCAGTGCGCCATCCCGGTCGGCGAGGCGCTGGCCATGGCGTATGGCGGGAGCGTAGTACTGCTTGATGTAGTCTTCCAGCATGCGCTCGGCGCTGTGGCGCGGCAGGATGGTTTTCATCGCGGCCTTGGACTTTTTCACCCAACCAGGGGAATAGCCCTGGCTGTTGCGGGCGAAATACAGCGGAATGACCTCGTGTTCCAGGAGATCCAGCAGCTCCTCGGCTTCCAGCCGGTCGCGGGTGTCGGGATCGCCCCCGGTCTGGGGAACCAGCCCCCAGCCGTTTTCGCCGTCGAAGGTTTCGCCCCACCAACCATCCAGGATGCTGACGTTCAGGCCGCCATTGATGCCGGCTTTCTGGCCCGAGGTGCCGCAGGCTTCCATCGGGTATTCCGGGGTGTTGAGCCAGATGTCCACGCCCGACACCAGCTTGCGGCCCAAGGCGAGATCATAGTTTTCAATGAAGAACAGCTTGCCGGCGAAATCGGGCTGTTCCGAATAGTCGCCGATGATGCGGATCAGATCCTGTCCGGGCCGATCCTGGGGATGGGCCTTGCCGGCGAACAACAGCACGACGGGGCGGTCGGGCTGGTTGAGCAGGCGCGCCAGTCGCGCCGGGTCGCGGAACAACAAGGTGGCGCGCTTGTAGGTGGCGAAACGCCGCGCGAAGCCCAGCACCAACGGTGGATTGCCGTTCGGGGTGAGATGGTTCAGGAGGCGCTGGATGTGGGCCTCCCCCATGTGATTGCGGCGGTACTGCCGGCACAGCGCTTCGCTCACATAGTCGAGCATGCCCGCCTTGATGTTCTGGCGCAGGCTCCAGAACGCCTGGTCCGGAATGGCTTCGACGTATTCCTTCCAGAAGCGTGGATCGGTCATGTAATCGCGCCAGCCACGGGAGCGGGAATCGAACAGCATCACCCACTCGCTGGCCAGGAAGGTCATGACGTGCACGCCATTGGTGACATGGCCGATGGGGTTTTCCGGGGGCGGGATCTGGGGCCAGTGATAGGCTTCCATCTGTGAGGCGACTTCACCGTGGATGCGGCTGACGCCATTCTGGAAACGCGATCCACGCAATCCTAAGGCGGTCATGTTGAAGCGGGACTCCTGGCCTGGGGACTGGCCCAGCGCCATGACCTCATCCATGCCGGCCCCGAGTTGGTGAGCGAGGCCCTTCAGGTAAGGCTCGATCAGGGCGCGGTCGAATACATCGTGACCGGCGGAGACCGGGGTGTGGGTGGTGAACAAGGTGGCGGCAGCAACCTCCTCCAGGGCTGTGGCGAAGGATCGGCCATGTGCCACCAGTTCACGGCAACGCTCCAGCACCAGAAAGGCCGCATGACCTTCGTTGATGTGCCAGACGCTTGGGATGATGCCCAGGGTGCGCAGTACACGCACACCGCCTATGCCCAGCACGATTTCCTGGGTCAGGCGCGTGGTGCGATCGCCGCCGTAGAGCTGGTAGGTAATCGCCCGGTCGTCGTCCCGATTGCCCGTCACATCGGTATCGAGCAAGTAAAGCTTGAGATGCCCCACCATGGCCTGCCATACGCGCACCCGCACGTTGCGACCGGGGAAAGCCAGTTCGATTTCCACCTGTCGTCCCTCGCCGTCAAGCGCCGGGGTGATGGGGAGATCATCGAGGCGGTGGGGGTGGAATTGCGCTCGCTGCTCCGCATGCTCGTCGATGATTTGGGTGAAATAGCCCTGGTGATACATCAGTCCCACGGCGACGAAGGGCAGCCCCAGGTCGCTGGCAGCCTTGCAATGATCCCCGGCCAAGATGCCCAGGCCGCCCGAATAGAGCGGCAGGCTTTCGTGCAGCCCGAATTCGGCGCAGAAATAGGCGATGACATCCTGGGTGGGGTTCAGCAGGGGAGCCAGTTTGGGATGCAGGCGCCGGGTCTGGTCCTGGTAATGGCTCGAGACACTGAGGGCGTATTCGTACTCTTCCATGAAGTTGACGTCATCCAGCAGGTCGCACAGACGCTGCTGGGAGATGCGTCGCAGGAATACCTTGGGATTGTGGCCACAGGCGTCCCACAGCAGCGGATCCATGTGCCGAAAGACGCGGCGTATGCGCCGATCCCAGGCGTAGAGCAAGTTATTGGCCAGGATGTTCAGGCCGCTCAGGCGTTCGGGCAGGTGTGCCTGGACTTCGATGGAATAACGCTGCGGGGGCATGCAACTTCCTCATGAGTTGATTGACGAGCGAATCGGGGCTGGGCGGGATAACCCATGGAGACTACCGCTCGTGTGTGACCGGAAAATGGACGGTCAATTCCGTCCATTCCCCAATTTCAGCGTGCTTTTGGATAGTCGGCAATGTCTGGCCCTTTCTGAAACGGCACCATGGCGCGTCGCATCAGGGCACGGGGGATCAGGCCCAGGGCTGCCACGGCTACTCGGTTGCTCCAGCCGGGGATGGCCACAGTACGTTTGGCGCGGATCAGGGCGTAGGCCTGGCGCGCCGTGGTGGGGGCATCGGCCATCAGGGGACGGAAGCGGCCGCCGATATAGGCGGCCTGATTGTGGGCGGTTTCCTGAAAGCGGGTGGCCACCACATTGGGACAGACTGCCGTTACCGCGACACCCGAACCGCGCAATTCCTCTGCAATGGCCTCGGAAAAGGACAGCAGGTAGGCCTTGGTAGCGAAATAGATGGCCATGTATGGCCCCGGCAGATAGCCGGCCATGGAGGCCATGTTGACCACCTGTCCGCGCCGCTGCGCCAGCATGCCAGGCAGAAACAGCTTGGTGAGCTGGGTCGGCGTGAGCATGTTGAGCTGCATCTCGCGGGTCTCGGCGTCGAAGTCGATGTCGGAAAAGCGCCCGTAGGTGCCGAATCCCGCATTGTTGACGAGAATCTCCACGGTGTGGCCGCGGCGCTGGATTTCCTCGTAAAGCATCCGGGCAGCGTCCGGCTGGGTCAGGTCCAGTGCCACGGTGTCCACCCGCACGCCATGGGCCTGGCCCAGTTCCTGGGCCACCGTCCTGAGCCGATCGCCACTGCGGGCGACCAGAATCAGCGCATGCCCATCGGCGGCAAAGCAGCGGGTGAGCTCATGGCCCAGGCCATAAGAGGCGCCAGTGATGAGCACGGCCCCGGTCAGGGGCGATGAAGAGGGGGTTCCGTCCATGGGTTTCTCCGCGTGAATGTGGCACGTCGCGTCCATCGCCGCGTGTGATCCATTATGATGACTCTTTTGGGGCGGATGATGCATCCATGGCGCGGCGCGGGATGATGGATTGGGCGGATGGCTGCCTGCCGTGGCTGGCCGCCAGCCCCATGGCGGAGGCGGCGGCGCTGGCGCGCGCCGATCATCACCGCCATGGTGAGCATCCCCTGGTGTTCGACGATCCCCAGGCCATGGCATTGGTCAATCCGGCTTATCGCTTGCTGGTGCGCCCCCGCCTGGGCGCATTGGCGGGGCGTGTGACGGGGTTTCACCGCACTTTCCTCGCGGGCGCTGCCAGTACCCTGGCGCGCAGCCGTTTCACCGAGGATGCCTTGGCGGCCGCCGTCGAGACGGGGCTGGATCAATATGTGATTCTGGGCGCTGGCCTGGACAGCTTTTCCTGGCGCCGGCCTGCAGGCATGGGAACCTTGCGGCTTTTCGAGGTGGATCTTCCGGCCGTGCTGGCGGACAAGCAGGCACGAGCGCACCGGGCGGGTTTGCCCCAACCGTCTTATGCCGATTCCGTGCCGCTGGATCTGGCCACGCCCGATCTGCTGCCTACGGCGTTGGCCCGGGCAGGATTCGATGCCGGTCGGCCGGCATTTTTCGCCTGGCTCGGCGTGGCTTACTACCTGCCGCCTGAGGCGTGCTGCAGCTTGATTGCAGCGGTTGGGCGATGCGCCGCACCGGGGAGCCATCTGGTGCTGGATGTGCTGGACGCGGGGGCATTTGCCCAGCCGCGGCTCCCTGAGTTGTTAGCCAAAACGCGAAGGATCGCGCGGCTGTTCGGCGAGCCCTTGCCCGGCGGCCTGTTGCGGGAGCAACTGGCGGCGCCGTTGGCGAGCGCCGGTTTTGCGGTGGCCCAGAGCCTGGGGCCCGGACAACTGGCGGCGCGCTATCTGGCCGGGCGGCGGGATCTCTGCGAGGTGTTGCCCCATTTGCAGGTCGTCCATGCCGTCAAGCCGCCGATCGGCAGGACCTGATCTTCCCATGAGTTGTGATATTGCCGCGTCGCTGGACGCACGGATTGCCTTGTGCCGCAGCAAGGATCAGCCCGCCCTGCGCCGGCAGTTGCAGGCCGTGCAGGCGGCGCAGCAGCGGGGCGGAACGGGGGAGACGCTGACGGCTGATCTGGCCAGGCGCATCGAGACCAGCCTCAGCGCCTGCGAAGGCCGTCGCCAGCGACTGCCTGTCCTGCATTATCCGCCCGAGCTGCCCATCAGCGGCGCGCGGGAGGCGCTGGTGGCCGCCATCGCGGCGCATCCGGTGGTGGTGATCTGCGGTGCCACCGGCTCGGGCAAGACCACCCAGATTCCCAAGCTTTGCCTGGAAGCGGGACGCGGGGTGCGGGGCTTGATCGGTCATACCCAGCCGCGCCGCCTGGCGGCCCGCACCGTGGCCACCCGTCTGGCCCAGGAACTGGGCTCGCCTTTGGGCGAGGTAGCCGGCTATCAGGTACGATTTGCCGAGCAACTGGGCCCCGATCCTTTCATCAAGGTCATGACGGACGGCATCCTGCTGGCCGAGCTGACCCGGGACCGGATGCTGTGGGCTTACGACACCCTGATCATCGACGAGGCCCACGAGCGCAGCCTCAACATCGATTTCCTGTTGGGTTACCTCAAGCGCCTGCTGCCGCGCCGGCCCGACCTGAAACTCATCATCACCTCGGCCACCATCGATCCGGAGCGCTTTGCCCACCATTTCGACGGCGCGCCCATCTTTTCGGTGGCGGGGCGCACCTATCCGGTGGAGCTTCGCTACCGCCCATTGGACGAGGATCCCCGCAGCGGCCGGGACATGGTCGACGGGGTGCTCCAGGCGGTGACCGAACTGGACCGGGCAGGCCGGGAGGACCTGCTGGTGTTCGTTTCCGGGGAGCGGGATATTCGGGAGTTGGGCGAGGCACTGCGCCGCCAGGACCTGCCGGGCACGGAAATCCTGCCCTTGTACGCCCGCTTGGCGGCGCGTCATCAGGATCTGGTGTTCCGGCCCCATCGACTGCGTCGCATCGTGCTCGCCACCAACGTGGCCGAAACCTCCCTCACCGTACCCGGCATCCGTCATGTGATCGATACGGGCCTGGCCCGCATCAGCCGCTACAGCCACCGCACCAAGGTGGGCCGGCTGCCCATCGAGCCGATTTCCCAGGCCAGCGCCGACCAGCGCGCCGGCCGTTGCGGCCGCACAGCGCCGGGCGTGTGTATCCGTCTGTATAGCGAAGCCGATTATCTGGCCCGGCCGCGCTTCACTGATCCAGAAATCCTGCGCACCAATCTGGCCAGTGTGGTGTTGCAGATGAAGGCTTTGCGGCTTGGGGAAATCGACGCCTTCCCGTTCCCTGATCCACCGGATGCACGCTATGTCAACGACGCCTTGCAGCTGTTGCGCGAACTGGGGGCGCTCGACGCAGCGGGACGGCTGACCCGGCGCGGCCACGACCTGGCTCGCCTGCCTGTCGATCCGATGCTCGGGCGCATGGTGCTGGCCGGTGCCGAACTGCACTGCCTGCATGAGGTGTTGATCATCGCCAGTGCCCTGGCCGTGGGCGATCCCCGGGAGCGGCCACCGGAAAAGGCCGCCCTGGCCGATGCCCGCCAGGCGATGTTTCGTCATCCACGCTCGGATTTCCTGAGTTATCTCGGCTTGTGGGACGCATGGCGCGCCGCAGGGACTTCGGGGACGGCCCGGCGGGCGTTTTGCGAGCACCATCTGGTGTCCGCCCTGCGCATGCGGGAATGGGCCGACGTGCATCGGGAATTGTTGCAACTGGTCCATGAGCAGGGGCTGCGGGTGAATCAGGCGCCTGCCCTGGAGGCGGTGATCCATCAGGCCTTGCTCAGTGGCCTGCTGGGTCGCATTGGCCGCAAGCGCGAGGAAGGGGATTACCAGGGCGCCCGTGGGGTACGTTTTCACCTCCATCCCGGCTCGGGGCTGGCCAGGAAGCGACCGGATTGGGTGATGGCCGCCGAACTGGTGCAGACCACGCGCCTGTATGCCCGCACCGTGGCGGCCATCGAGCCGCAATGGGTGGAGGCAGTGGCGGGCGAGCTCATCAAGCGCAGCTATCTGGAACCGCATTGGCAGCCACGCGCCGGACGGGTCGGGGCGTTCCTGCAGACCAGCCTGCACGGGCTGGTGTTGAGCGCCCGGCGCCCGGTCAATTATGGTCCGATCGATCCGACGCTGTCCCGCACCCTGTTCATCCGCGAGGGGCTGGCCGCGGGGGAATGCCGTACCCGGGGCGGTTTCCTGGCGCATAACCGCGCACTGGAAGCGTCTGTGCGCGAAGACGAGGCCAAGCTGCGCCAACCGGGCGCGCTGCTGGACGATGAGGCGCCCGTTGCCTTCTACGACCGCCGGCTGCCTGCCGACCTTCATGACATGGCGACGTTCGAGCGCTGGCGCGAGGCGGCGGAGCGGGAAAGCCCGCGTCTGCTGTTCATGACCCGCGAGGATCTGCTGCGGCCGGATTCGGCCTGGGCCGACGGCCGCGCCTATCCGGATCACATGACCGTGGCGGGGATTCCGTTGCGTCTGCGTTATTGCTTCGAACCGGGCGATCCCGAGGATGGGGTGACGGTCCAGATCCCAGCGCCGGCGCTGGGCCCGCTGCGGCCAGAGAATTTCGAACGGCTGGTGCCTGGCATGCTGGCGGGAAAGGTGGAGGCCCTGATCCGCGCGCTGCCCAAATCGCTGCGCCGCCATTTCATCCCCGCACCCCATTTTGCCCAGGCGGCGACCGAAGTTTTGCTGGAGCAGCCGGATGTCCCGCTGCGGGTCGGCCTGAGCCAGGCGCTGGCGCGCATGACTGGCGTGCAGGTGCCGGTGGCGGATTGGCCGGAGGCGGACCTGCCCGATGCCTTGCGCATGCGCTTTGAAGTGCTGGCGCCTGACGGTGCCGTATTGGCTGCGGGACGCGATCTGGGTGACCTGCAGGCCGCTTTGCGCGGTGATGGCCGGATTGCCGCGCCAACAGTGAAGCTTGCGCCGGCGCCGGCGGGAACGATGCCCTGGGATCGGGAGCGCGTGACGGAGTGGGATTTCGGCGCCCTGCCG
>JBARUT010000180.1:0-6560 GCA_049645885.1 Candidatus Macondimonas sp. | reverse complement strand
GGTCTGCGCCGGTGCGATGCACTTCGCCGATGCGGTGCGGGTGGTGGCCCGCCGCGGCGAGCTGATGCAGCAGGCGGTTCCGGCCGGAGAGGGGGCGATGGCCGCGATCCTGGGGCTGGAAGATGCCCAGGTGGCCGAGGCCTGCGCCGAGGCCGCTCAGGGTCAGGTGGTGGAAGCGGTCAATTTCAATTCGCCGGGCCAGGTGGTCATCGCCGGCCACCGGGCGGCGGTGGAGCGGGCGATTGCGGCGGCCAGCGCCCGCCGGGCCAAGAAGGCGCTGATCCTGCCGGTCAGCGTCCCGTCCCATTGTGCCTTGATGATTCCGGCGGCGGAGCAATTGGCCGAGGTGCTTGAGGCGGTGACGATCCAGGCGCCGAAGATCCCGGTGATCCATAATGTGGACGCTCGCCCCCACAGCGAACCCCAGGCCATTCGTGCCGCCCTGGTGCAGCAACTCCACCGGCCGGTACGCTGGGTCGAGGTGGTTCGCGCCATGACCGCCGATGGCCTGGCCTTGTTCATCGAGCCGGGGCCAGGCAAGGTGCTGAGCGGCTTGGGTAAGCGCATAGAGCGCGAAGCGAACTTCCTGCCGGTGTTCGATCCGGAGTCGCTCGCCAAGGCCCTGCACAGCGCATTGGAGATCTGAATCAATGAATGAGGCACGCATCGCCCTGGTGACCGGAGCATCCCGCGGCATCGGCCAGGCCATTGCCCGCGAACTGGCTGCACGCGGCATGATCGTGATCGGTACGGCCACCAGCGCCGAAGGCGCCGCACGGATCGAGGCCGACCTGCGCGCCCAGGGTGGCAACGGTTTTGGACACGTGCTCAACGTCACTGACCCGGCTTCGGTAGAGACACTGATGGAGGCGCTGAAAGCGCAACCCGGTGAACCGGCCGTGCTGATCAACAACGCCGGCATCACGCGGGACAATCTGTTGATGCGCATGAAGGATGCCGAGTGGGATGACATCATCGCCACCAATCTGACCTCGGTCTACCGGCTTTCCCAGGCCTGTTTGCGGCCGATGATGAAGGCACGCTGGGGACGCATCATCAGCATCGCCTCGGTGGTCGGGGTCATGGGCAATGCCGGTCAGAGCAATTATGCCGCGGCCAAGGCCGGCATCATTGGATTTTCCAAGTCGCTGGCACGCGAAGTCGGTTCCCGGGGCATTACGGTCAATGTCGTGGCGCCGGGTTTCATTGCCACCGACATGACCGATGCGCTCCAGGAAGCCCAGCGCACAGCGATTCTTTCTCAGGTCGCCTTGGGGCGGCTGGGCTCTGCGCAGGAAGTGGCACAGGCCGTCGCCTTCCTGGCCTCGGACGCCGCCGGGTATATCACCGGCGAGACGCTTCACGTAAATGGCGGTCTTTACATGATTTGACCGTCCTTGCGGCGGTGACAGATACACTCCCTTTCATTACAATGGCGCCCGCGCGCCAGCGTCTGCGGGCAAATCGAGAGGATTCAGGAAAATGAGCAGTATTGAAGAACGGGTCAAGAAGATCATTGTGGAACAACTGGGCGTCAAGGAAGAGGAAGTGGTCCACGAGGCTCATTTCGTCGATGATCTGGGTGCCGACTCCCTGGACACGGTGGAGCTGGTGATGGCTCTGGAAGAGGAATTCGAATGCGAAATTCCCGATGAGGAAGCCGAAAAGCTGACCACGGTAGGACAGGTCGTCGACTACATCAAGGCCAATCTGGCCGGTTGATCCCGATCCGATCCTTTTGCAGCCTGCGATAACCGTCGCCGCCGAGGCGGCGGTTTTTTGCGTACGAATCTGAGCATGGAGGCCAGTTAGCATGGAAAAGCGCCGCGTTGTCGTCACTGGCCTGGGAATGGTTACGCCGCTGGCTCTGGATACCCCGGCTACCTGGTCGGCCATCCTGGCCGGTACCAGCGGGATCAGTCCCTTGGTCGTGGATTTCGATCTTGAGAAATTCCCCACCCGCATCGGCGGCCAAATCCGGGGATTCGATCCCATCGCTTACATGTCCGGCAAGGATGCCCGCCGCATGGATACCTTTATCCAGTACGGCGTTGCCGCCGCCCATGAAGCGATTCGCGATGCGGCGCTGGTGGTGACGCCTGAGAATGCCGAGCGGATCGGGCTGGCGATTGGCTCCGGGATCGGCGGCATCGAAGGCATCGAGAAGAACCATCTTGCCTTCCTGGAAAACGAGCTCTCGCCGCGCAAGATCTCCCCCTTTTTCGTGCCGTCCAGCATCATCAACATGGTGGCCGGCAATCTGTCCATCATGCACGGCATCAAAGGGCCGAATCTGGCCGTGGTGACCGCATGCACCAGCGGCGCTCACAACATCGGCCTGTCGGCGCGTCTCATCCAGGCCGGCGATGCCGACATCATGATCGCCGGGGGGGCCGAGATGTCCACCACCCCGATTTCCCTGGGCGGTTTTTGCGCCGCGCGTGCGCTATCCACGCGCAATGATGAGCCGACCCGTGCCAGCCGGCCCTTCGATCAGGATCGGGATGGCTTTGTCATGGGTGATGGAGCAGGCATTCTGGTGCTGGAGTCCCTGGAGAGTGCGCAGGCCCGTGGCGTGCCGATCTATGCCGAGTTGGTGGGCTTTGGCATGAGCGCCGATGCCCATCACATCACCCAGCCCAGCGAAGGTGGGGAGGGGGCTGCCCGGTGCATGGTCAATGCCTTGCGTGATGCGGGTCTCGCCCCGACGCAAATCGACTATATCAATGCACACGGCACTTCCACGCCGGCTGGCGATGTCGCGGAAACTCAAGCCATCAAGCGCGCCTTCGGGGAGCATGCCCGGTGCCTGGCCGTCAGCTCGACCAAATCGATGACGGGACACATGCTGGGGGCTGCCGGGGCGGTGGAGGCGGCTTTCTCCATTCTGGCCCTGCGCGACCAGATCCTGCCGCCTACCATCAATCTGGACCAGCCGGGCGCCGAGTGCGATCTGGACTATGTCCCCCATCAGGCCCGTCCGGCCCGGTTGGAGCATGTGTTGTCCAATTCCTTTGGTTTTGGTGGCACCAATGGCTCGCTGATTTTCCGCCGGGTCGGCTGATTCGCGATTGTCGTTCGCGGTGTCTGGCGTCCTGTCCGTCCACCGTCGCCGGCTCCCGGCCCGACCCGACTTGTTGGCGCTGCAGGCCCGCTTCCCGCAGCGCTATCCGGTGCTGCTGGAAAGCGCCGCCTCTCATCCGCTGACCGGCCGCTACGACTTGCTGCCCGCCTTCCCCGAGACGGTTATCGAAGCCCGGGGACGGGGGGATGGTTTTCTCGCCGAACTTGATGCCGCTTGCCGCATCGAACCTGACTCGTTCAATGCGGATGAGTTGCCCTTCCTCGGCGGTTGGGTGGTCTATCTGGGCTATGAGCTGGCGGGTGCCATCGAGCCGTGTTTGAATTTACCCATGCCCATTGCCGGCAGCCTGCCGACTGCCTTGGCGCTGCGGTGTCCCGCGGCCCTCATTCATGACCATCTGCGCGGGGAAAGCTGGGCGGTGGCCGAGCGGGCGGGCGATGTGGATCGGTTGCTCGCGGATCTGGCGCGGGTGCCTGCGCGGGCGCCGCCCAGGCTGCCCGTCTGCGTTGTGACGGAGGAGGATCCAGCGCGCTACCTGGCGGCCATCGATCGGGCGCAACACTATATCCGGGATGGGGATATCTTCCAGGCCAATCTGTCGCGCCGCTGGCAGGGGGAATTTTCCGGTCCGGTGGCCCCCGAAGCGCTCCATGCCCGTTTGCGCCACAGCAATCCGGCCCCGTATGCGGCCCTCATGCGCTGGGGCGAGGCTGCCGTGTTGTCCACTTCGCCGGAGCGGCTGCTGTGTCGCGAGGGCGATCGGATCCAGACCCGCCCCATTGCCGGCACCCGTCCACGGGATCCCGATCCGGCTCGGGATCACGCGCTGGCTCAGGAGTTGCTCGCCCATCCCAAGGAGCGCGCGGAGCATGTGATGCTGGTGGATCTGGAGCGCAATGATCTGGGCCGCATCTGCCGGCCGGGCAGCGTGAAGGTGGTGGAACGGCTGCAGGTGGAGACCTATGCCCACGTGCACCATATCGTTTCGGCCGTCGAAGGCCGGCTGCGGTTGGATGTGGGCGCGGCGGAGATCTTGAGCGCCCTGTTTCCCGGCGGCACCATCACCGGCTGTCCCAAGGTGCGCTGCATGCAGATCATTGCTGAACTGGAAGGCGAAGCCCGCGGACCCTACACCGGCTCGATGGGATACATCAGCTGCCACGGCCGCATGGATTTCAACATCCTGATCCGCACCGCCCAGCTAGAAGGGCGGGACGTCATCCTGCGCGCCGGGGGCGGCATTGTGGCCGATTCCGATCCAGTGCGGGAACTGGCCGAAACGCGTGCCAAGGCCAAGGGACTGCTGCGCGCCCTGGCGGGCGACCGCGCGTGCTGACCTGGGTGGATGGCCATCCGCAGGATGCCGTGCCGGTGGTCGATCGCGGTCTGCAGTATGGCGATGGGCTGTTTGAAACCGTGCTGATCGATCGGGGTCAAGCGCTCGCCTGGGATTTGCATGTGGCGCGTCTGCGTCGGGGGTGCCGGGCCTTGCGCCTGCCGGAGCCGCCCCTCGCCGCGCTGGAAGCGGATCGAGATGGCCTGTGCGCACTGGGTCCGGCCCAGGCGGTCTTGAAAATCATCCTGACGGCGGGTGGAGCAGGGCGGGGCTATGCCCGGCCCCAGCCCCCCGCGTGGCGCCGTATCCTCTCCCTGGCGCCAGCGCCGGAATGGCCGTTGGCCGAGTATCGGGACGGCATCCGGGTGCGCTGGTGTCGGCAACTCTGGTTTCCCGATCCGGCTCTGGCCGGCATCAAGCACTTGAATCGGCTGACGCAGGTGCGGGCGCGGGCGGAGTGGGATGATCCACAGATTGCCGAGGGCCTGATCCGCGACGTAAACGGCAGCGTGATCGGAGGAACCATGAGCAATCTCTTCGTGGTGCGTGATGGCGCCTTGCTGACGCCTGGGCTGCCGCATTGTGGCGTCGCCGGGACGATGCGTGCGCGAATCATGACGGCCGTTGCGGCCCAGGGCCTGCCGGTGCGGGAAATGGCGCTCTCGGTCATGGACTGCCTCCAGGCCGATGAATTGTTCGTGTGCAACGCGGTGCGCGGGATCCGGCCGATCCGGCAACTGGGCGCCCGATTCTTTGCGGCGGGGCCGGTGACGCGGGCACTTCAGCATGAGATCGGCCCACCCTGGCCCGCGCCGGGACATGGAGCGGGGTGGTGAAGGGGCACCAGGCTTGCGCCCGCAAGTTCACCCTGCTGGCCACGCTGTGGACGCTGGTGAGCCTGTTGGCGGTAGGCGGAGGATGGGGCCTGTTCAACCACTATCGCCATAGCCCTTTATCCGGCGTGGAGACGCCCCGGATTATCGAAATCGTTCCTGGAGAAGGCTTTTCCGCCATCACCCAAAAGCTTCAGGCGCAAGGGATCATCCAATCGCAATGGCCCTTCATGGCCTTGGCCGCGTTGCAGGGTCGCACCACGCGCATTCGGGCGGGGGAGTATCGCCTGTCGCCGGGCATCACGCCGCAGGGCTTGCTGGATCAACTGGTGAAGGGCGAAATTCTGCTGCACCGCCTTACGCTGGTGGAAGGGTGGACGTTTCGTCAGGTGCGCGGGGCCGTCGCCGGACATCCTGAAATCCGTCAGACCTTGACCGACCTGACCGATGAGGGCGTGATGGAGGCGCTTGGCGCCCCCGGCCTTTCTCCGGAAGGTCGTTTTTTCCCAGACACTTACCTGTTTCCGCGCGGGACATCCGATCTCAAGCTGTTGCAGCAGGCCCATTATCGCCTTCAGGCGGAGCTGGAGGCAGCATGGGCAGCGCGCCAGCCTGACTTGCCGTTCAAGTCCCCGGTAGAACTATTGACGCTGGCGTCCTTGGTGGAAAAGGAAACTGCCCTGGCATCCGAGCGGCCCCAAATCGCCGGGGTGTTTGTGCGACGATTGCGTCTTGGCATGCCTTTGCAGACCGATCCCACCGTGATTTTTGGCTTGGGTGCGGATTTCGATGGCAACATCAGGCGCCGGGATTTGCAGATGGAGCACCCCTACAATACTTACCGCATTGCCGGGCTTCCCCCGGGCCCCATCGCCTTGGTGGGGCGTGCCGCTTTGGCGGCGGCCGCCCATCCGGCGCCGGGGGACACGCTCTATTTCGTTTCCCGGGGCGATGGATCCCATGTGTTTTCCAGCACCCTGGAGGCCCACAATCGGGCTGTGAATTGTTATCAACGCAAGCAATGTCTGGGAGTGACACCCTGATGTCCAATGGCCGGGGCCGTTTCATCACCTTGGAGGGCGCCGAAGGCGTGGGCAAGAGCACCCACCTGCCTTTTGTCACGGACTGTCTGCGCGCGCGCGGGCTGGAGGTGATCCAGACCCGGGAACCCGGCGGAACGGCGCTTGCTGAAGACATCCGCGGGCTGTTTCTCGCCGCCCACGAGATGCCCCCGGCAAGTGAACTGCTGCTGCTGTTCGCCGCCCGCGCCAGTCATCTGCGCGAGGTCATCCTGCCGGCCTTGCAG
>JBARUT010000179.1:0-19494 GCA_049645885.1 Candidatus Macondimonas sp. | reverse complement strand
CCCAAGCCCCAATCCCGGAACCGGGGCAGCGATTGATGCTATCTTTCTGCGCTTTAATCGCTGCCCGCCAAACCTGATACCTCAATGAACCTGACTGCCCCTCGCCAGTGGTTTCCCGGCACTCAGCCCCGGGCGACCCATCCCGCCCTGGAACAGGCGGGCCTGGCCGGCCTGGCGATCTACGCACTCATGCTGACCGTGAGCAAGGACCTGTGCTATGTGGGCGAATGGCTGATGCTGCTGGCCCTGGCGGCGAGCTGGCCGCTGGCCCGGGATCGGCTGCTGCGGGACGGCATCTTCCGGCTTTTTCTGGTCTGGAGCGCCTACATGGTCCTTTCCTGTGTGGTGGGCGCGTACTGGGTGCCGGGCTCTTTGGGCGATCAGGCCATGGTCGCCAAACGCTGGGTGAAGCTGGGTTTCATCGTCCTGGTGGCGTGGTGGCTGGGTGGCGAATGGCGCACGATTCGCCGCCTGTATCTCGTGCTGTTTCTCGCTTTCGCCTTGGTCATGCTGCGGTACTTCCTCTACCCGTTGTACTGGGAAAAGGGCCTGGCAGGCGGGCGGCTGCGCTTTGGCATGAACCCGCAACGCAGCGCCCTGTTCTTTGCCACTGCCCTCTTGGGACTGCTCTTTCTGGCGCGTGATGTCTGGGGCGACCGGCTGGAACGGCATTTTCGCCGGCGCGTGGCCCTGTGGGGTCTGGCCATCCTGCTGATGACGATGGGGCTGCTGTTCACTCAGACCCGGGGCGCCTGGATCGGGGTGGTGACGGGCCTGGGGGCAAGCCTGCCCATGCTGCTGATTGGCCGGGCTGCCCCGGCACACAAGGGCTGGACCGTGGCGGGCAGCGCGGTGGGACTGTTGCTGGTGGTCGCAATCGGCGCCGGGCAATGGACGCATATCGCCAGCCGCTTCGCCGAGGAAAATGCCGTTTTCACGGCGCTCCAGAACGGCCAGTGGCAGGAGGTGCCGAACACTTCGCTCGGCCGGCGCATCCATCTCTGGCATTGGGGCTGGACAAGCTGGCAGGACAGTCCATGGCTGGGTCTCGGGGTCGACAGCATACGGCCGCTGGCCGCAGCCAGCGATTTACCCCACCAACTGGGCGGCTTCGAAATCCCCCATTTGCATAACAGCTGGCTGGAATTACTGGTGTCGACGGGCGTGGTGGGCGTGGGCCTGTTCCTCGCCTTTGCGCTGCTCGCCGCACGGGGCGGTTGGTGGGCCTACCGAACCGGCCGGCTACCGGGGCGCTTCTTGTTGATGCAATGGGCAGTCTTCGTGATGTTTCTGGTCGCCAACTTCAGCGAGGCCCACATCACCAAATGGATTTTCTGGCCCTATCTCGCGCTATTCTGGGGCAGCCTGTATTCCCCCGCCTTCTGGTTTCGCCAGTCGCCGTCCCCATGAGCCCGAACGCCAGCGCCTCGATCACCATCGTCATCCCGGCCTATCAGGCGGAGGGCTACTTGACGCGCGCGCTGGAGTCGGTGGCCACCCAGAGCGATCCGGATTGGGAACTGATCGTCGTGGACGACGGCTCGCACGACGGCACGCTGGCCCTCGCCCAGCGCCATGCTGCGCGCGACCCGGCACGGATGCGCGTCCTTGCCCAAGCCAACGCCGGGCCGGCAGCGGCGCGCAATCGCGGCATGGCGGAAGCTCGGGGCGAGTACGTCCTGTTCCTGGATGCGGACGATGCCCTGATGCCGGATGCCCTCGAACGCTTACGACAGGATCTGCGCGCCCATGGACCCGTGGATTTCCTGTTCGGCGGCCATGTGGTGGTGCGGCTGGACGGCAGCCGCAGGACACTCATCCCCGGGCCGGTGCGGGGCGAACCGCTGCGGGATTTCCAGGACTTCCTGCAGGGGCATGGCGTGGGGCCAACGCATGGGGCATTGCTCATGCGCCGCGAACTGGCTGCCCGGCTGGGTTATCCCCCATCGATCCGCAACAACGAGGATGTCGTCCTGTTCGCGCAGATGCTGGCCCTGGGTCGCAGTCGCAGCCTGCCCGCCGTGCTGGCGACAAAATACCGCCGCGCGGCAAGCCTGCGCCACGATACCGACGCCCTGCTCCAGGCGGGTGACCAGATCGCCGCGCTGCTTTTTGATCCGGCCCGGCTGCCCGCAGCCTTTCTCGCAGAACGGCCGGCCTTCGAGGCGGACCGGCATCTGCAGTCCTTTCGGATGCTGACCCGCGCCGGACGGCAACAGGAAGCGCGGCGGCATTTCCATCAGGCGCTGCGCCTCGACCCAGGCGCCGCCCTGCGTCCCAAATCGCTGTTCAAATACCTGCGCAGCCTGTGGCGCGGGATGCGCCAATGAACACCCGCATGGCCGACGCCCCGCTGCCCTTGTCGGTGGCCATCATCACCCGCGATGAAGAGGCCAACCTGCCCCGCTGCCTGGAGAGCGTGGCCGGACTCGCCGCGGAGATCGTGGTGCTGGATTCAGGTTCCACCGATGCCACCGTGGCGATTGCCCGGCGTTTCGGCGCACGGGTGGAGATCACCGACTGGCCGGGCTTCACGATCCAGAAAAACCGCGCCCTTACCGCCTGCCGCCAGCCCTGGGTGTTGAGCCTGGACGCCGACGAGGCCCTTTCGCCCGCACTGGCCGACGCCATCCGGGCGCTGTTCGCCGCAGGGATGCCCGCCGTTCGGGGCTATTGGATGAATCGCCGCAATCGCTATCTGGGGGCCTGGCTGCATCATGCCTGGACGCCGGAATGGCGGCTGCGGCTGGTGGCACGCACGCATGCGCGCTGGGTCGGCGGCCGCGTACACGAGCAGCTCAGCGTGGACGGCCCCACCGAGCGCCTGGCCGGGGATCTGTTGCACGAGTCCTACCAGCGGCTCGACGAACACCTGCAGCGCACCCTGGACTATGCCCGCCTCGGTGCCGAGGACCTGATCGCCCGGGGCGAACCGTTCCGCGCCAGCAAGCTGCTGCTGTCCCCCTGGGGACGGTTGCTGCGCATCCTGATCTGGCAACAGGCCTGGCGCGACGGCTGGCGCGGGTTGCTCATCGCCGCTTCCTCCATGCTGGCCGCCTTTGCCAAATACGCCTTCGTGCTCGAACATCGGTTGCGTCGCGATCGGGATCCACCGCCGCCATGAGCCGCCCACTGCACATTGCCTTCGTCCATCCCGCCTACCGTCCCGACGGCGGCGCCGAACGCATCCTGGCGCGCATGCTCGGGGCCTTGGGGGAACACCCGGTGCGACTGACGGTGGTGACCCGGCGCTGGGACGGCGCCGAGGCGGGACCGGATGTCTCGGTCGTGCGCAGCGATCCGTTCCACATCGGACGGCTGTGGCGCGAGGCCAGCTTTGCGCGCGCGGCCTGCCACGCCCTGGCGACGCTGGACGCGGACCTGATCCAGTCCCAGACCCGCATCCCGTGCTGCCATCTGTACCGCGCCGGCGGCGGGGTGCATCGGGTGTGGCTGCGCGAACGCAACCGCGCCCGCGGCTGGCGCGGATCGCTGGGCCAATGGCTCAGCCCCTACCACCGCTACAAGCTGGCGGAGGAGGCCCGGCTCTATGCCAGCCCTCGGCTGCGGGCAGTGATCTGCAATTCGCAGATGGTCGCCGACGAGCTGGTGCGGGAATATGGTGTGGATCCGGCGCGGCTGCGGGTCATCTACAACGGGGTGGACAGCGATCACTTCCGCCCGGACGCGCTGCTCGGGAAAACCGCGCAGATCCGCCCCAAGCTGGGCATTCCCGCCAGCGCGCCAGTCTTCCTGTTCGTGGGTTCGGGCTTCGAGCGCAAGAATCTGGGCAGCGCCATTGCGGCCCTGGCGCAGTTACCGCAGCGCGACGCCCAACTGATCGCCGTAGGGCAGGACAAGCATGCCAACCGCTACCGCGCCCTGGCCGGGCGCCTGGGGGTGGGCGCGCGCGTGCATCTGGTGGGGCGACAACAGGACGTGCGGCCCTGGTACGGCGCGGCGGACGCGCTGGTGTTGCCGACCCTCTATGATCCCTTCGCCAACGTCGTGCTGGAGGCCATGGCGAGCGGCCTGCCGGTCGTGACCAGCTTAAAATGCGGCGCGGTGGACCTGATCCGCAGCGGCGACAATGGCTTGCTGTGTGACGCGCTGGATACCCAGGCGCTGGCCGGCCATCTGGAAACCCTGTGCAATCGCAAGCTGCGCGATCGCATCGGTGCGGCCGGCCGCGAAACAGTCCGGCCGCTGACCCTGACCCATATGGCCGACCAACTGATGGCCTTGTATCGGGAGCTGCTGCCCATTGCCGAAGCTTGAACGCGTCACGCTCCCGGGAGACTGTCATGCCTGGGTCAATCCGGACTGGCCCGACCGGGAAGGACTCCTGGCGCTGATCGCGCAACGCAAGTCCTGCTTCCATCTGCCCGGTGCGGTGATCCACAAGGACGACCCCGCGAGCCGCGTGGCCACACTTGCATTCCACGGGCATGACTATCTCGTCAAGCATTACCGCCGCCAGCCTTTCCGGCGCGAACTGGGGCGTGCCCTGCGCCGCCCCAAGGCGCTGCACAGTTTTGAGATGGCGGTGCGCCTTGGGGCATTGGGAATTCCCACCTTTCGGCCGGCGGCTGTGGTTACCGAGCCCTTTGGCTACGGCCTGCGCCGCGGTGCCTATCTCATTACTGAAGCGCTGCCGGGACGCACCGCGCGGCAGTTCTTCGCCGATCCCGCGATTGACGCATCCGCACGCGCGCAGATTGCCCGTGAAATGGTCCGCGTACTCCAGCGCCTGCATGCCGCAGGCTTGGTCCATGGCGATGCCAAGGACAACAACTTCCTCATCGACAATGCGCGAGTGAGCCTGGTGGACTTCGATGAGACCGCCCGGCCCCGGCTGCGCCAGGCAAGCCTGCAGCGCAAGGACTGGCGTCAACTGATGCACAACTGGCGCGCCGATCCTGCCACCGCCGCCCTGTTTCTGGCTCTCATTCCACCCATCAAGCGCCCAGCCGGCCTGGGCTGAGGCTTTTCCCGCAGACCGTCATCCCTTATTCTTAAAGAAATATTAAAGCGTCACGATGCCCAATCCGGGGGCTCGGAGGGGACTGTACACATGGCTGGGGCTCAATTCGCATCAGACCGTCTCACTGCGCCCGCCATGGCAGAAGATCCGGCTGCCAGGGAATCACAAGGCTTCTATTTGCTTGCGCTCAATGAGGCCCTCACCCTGTTGCTGGAAGAAGGGCGTGCGCCGGGCTGGAAGCGCGCACGCAGTTCCCACGCCGCCCTGGTTGCACAAACCACCGCGCCGCCCCACTTCTTCGCCAAGATTTTCTTCCCGCGACGATGGTACGAGGGCGTCAAGACCCTGTTCCGGGGCGATCGCGCCTATCGCACCGATTGGCGCACCCACGCCCTGCAGGCCGCCGGCTTTGCCGCCCCGGCCGTGGTTTTGCGCGGTCGTGTCAAAGGCTTGCCCTTTGTCATCACCCAAGCCCTGCCAGGGATTTCCGTGGCCGATTATCTGGATCGGCCCCGTGTGGTTGCCCTGCCCACTGCCGGGCATACCCGCCAGCGACGGGCTGTGTTGCGCGCCCTGGGTGTGGAAATCGCGCGCTTGCACGAGGCAGGTTTCTTCCACACTGAACTGCGCACCAGCAATATTCATGTGCATCTGCAACCCGATGGAATACCGCGGTTTTTCTTTCTCGACAACGAGGGGACTCGCCGTTTCATGAAGCTGCCCTGGCGACGGCGTGTAAAAAACCTGGCCCAACTCAACATGGACCATCATCACGTCAGCCGTACCGATCGCCTGCGTGTCTTGCAAGCCTACGTCACGGCAACCGGGCTGGGGTCGGATCTGGGCGCACTGGCCCGGGAAATTCATCAACGCACCCAGCGGCGGCGGCAGGAAAACGCCATGCGCGCAATCCGTCCGGATGCACCCGCAAGCCCAACTGCCGCCAGCCGGTTTCCCACGCAAACAAAATAAGCGCAGAAGCGCCGCCATCGGTCCGCACCCGGCCCGCCGCGCCGGGATTGAGCACCCAGGGCTGGGCCGTACGATCCACCAGCATGCGATGGCTGTGGCCGCACACGATGGCCCGCGCCTGGGGGAAATCGCGCCGCAAACGGGCCACCCTCACGGCGGCCGGATAGCGATCCCCGTGAATGACAACCAGCCTGCCGCCGGGCAGGGCCAGATCCAGCACATCGGGCAGCCCCAAGGCCTCGGGTGCGCCGGCGGGCCGGTCGTTGTTCCCACGCACCGCGAGCACCGCATGGTTACGCCCTCGGCACGCCAGGGCACTTGCATCCAGCACATCGCCGGCATGCACCAGGATGTGGCAGCGGTCCAGCACCCCGCGCAGCCCTTCTGCCACCGGACCATGGGTGTCGGCAATCAGGCCAATGCGCACTGCGCGGGCCCGTGCACCCTGCAGGGGGTCGCCCGCCAACTCACGCCAATCGATGCAGTGGATCTCCATGGCAGCGGACTGTGAAAGCCCGATCCCGTCCCGTCAAGACCGCCGCCCCGCCGTCGGCATGGGACGTCCATCCGCGCTGGTCGGTGCAGCGCAGAGATGGTAGGGGCGCGCGACTGATCAACCAAGGCGTTGCAGACGATCCAAGCCGTCCAGGGGCGGCATCTCGCGCAATTCCGTGCTCTCGGCAAACGCCCGCAGGCGCCTGAACACGCGCTCGCGCACGAAGCCGTCGGGCTTGTTCTTGTCCACCACATAGGCGGTCCATTCGGCGTAGGCATCGGTGAAAGTCATCACCGAATAGCCATGGCTGCCCAGGTCAGCAAAGCGGATGTGGGGATTGAGTGCACCCACCAGTTGGTTGCCGATGGGCACATCCAGCTTGGGGTTGCGCGGATCGCGCTTGAGCGCCGCGTTGATGGCGTCCAGACCGCCGGCGGAAGTCACCGAGGTGGTCATGAATTCGAAGCCGATGGTGTTGCTCGGGTCCTGGTTGTTGGCCTGGCGATAATCCACCTTGAGATGGGCGACGATGTGGGAATGAAAATCCCCACTCAACACCACGAGATTCGGTCGCCCGCCGTCACGCATCGCCTCGGCCAGCATGCGGCGTTCGGCCTGGAAGCCGTCCCAGGCGTCCAGGTTGAGCGGAATGCGCCGGTCAGTGCGCCCCACGCTGAGTTCGGCCATGAGGGTCTGGTTGCCCCACACCCGCCAGCGGGCGCGGGAGGCCAGGGTGCTGCTGATCAGCCAGTCGCGCTGATCGGCGCCCAGCATGGTCTGGTCGGCGGCGGTGTAATCGCGGCAGCCCACCGGCACATAGCGCTGGAGGACGTCCCCTTCGCCGCAGGCATGCGGCGAGCGATAGCTGCGGCCGTCCAGCATGAACAAGTCCACCAGCGTCCCCAGCTCGAAGCGGCGATGGATCCGATAGAAGTCATGGGGATGGGTGGCCGCCGGATTCACCGTCACCCGGGCAGGAATGAATTCCAGCCAGGCCTTGCGCGCATCCATGGCCAAGCCCCGCAGCAGCGCGGCATCGTTGCCATAAGCCGGATCGATCGTATAGGGATGATCTGGCGCGCCGAGGGTGTCGCGGGCGGCATCCCAGTAGCAATCGTTGGCTGTTTCGTGATCATCCCAGACGGCGATGAAGGTATGGTTTTCCATGCAGCGCTGCAGGTCTGGATCGCTGCGATAGGTGCGATGAAGATGCCGATAGTCGGCCAGATCCAGGGCGACGATGCCGTTGCTGGGCAGCACAATGGTGCGATCGGCGAAGGGCAGGGATTGAAAGCGCGGATCCCCGGCGGTCTCGTAGATGAAATCGCCGACATGCACGACGAAGTCCACATCGTCCCGCGCCGCCAGCTTGCCGAGGGCGGTGTAATAGCCGTTGGTATAGTCCTGACAGGTAAGCAGAGCCAGCTTGATCTTGTCTGGGGTCATCCCGGCGGCGGGCGCGGTGCGGCAGCGCCCGGTCGGGCTCACCGCATCGCCGTACAGGAAGCGGTAGTAATAACGCCCGTTGCTGCCGAGCTGGCCATCCAGGTCGACCTTGACGGTATAGTCATCCGTCGGCCCGATGCGGCTGCCTTCCACCGCCCCTTCCATCACCATGCGACGAAAGCCGCGATCCTCCGCCACCTGGAAACGCAGGGGTTCGGCCGGACGGTGGAACGCCGGATCGATGCGGGTCCACAGCACCACGCCGCTAGGCGACGGATCGCCCGAGGCCACGGACAGGGAAAAAACCTGCCGGTTGGCACTTGATCCGGCTGGCAGGGCGGGATCCGCCGCTGCGTTCAGAACCCGATGAAATGTCAGGGTATAAGGAGCGACGAGCCCCAGCCCCAGGATGCCCAATACGCGTCGACGATCCATGATGTCCCCCAATTTGTGCCAATCTGGGAATTGTTCTCCGCGGGCGCCCTCTAAGCCATGCCGTGCCGCCCCAACTTTCACTATAAGCCCGCAATATGAAACTTCGTTTAAAGTGCCTCATCGCTGCCGCGCTGTTCGTCTTGGGCGGGCTGGCCATCAGCGCCATTGATCCTTCGGGAGATACGCCCTTGCCCGAGGTCGTCACAGCAACAGCTGACGGGGTCCATCATGCCTACACCCTGACCCATCAGGGTCGTCTGCGGCGCTACGAAGTGCACCTGCCCAATCCGCATCCCACCCAAGCCATGCCCGTGATTGTCGCCATTCACGGCGCCACGCTTTCGCTGGACATCTACCGCAAGGTGGCCAATCTGGAATCCCTGGCGGCACGGGAAGGCATCATCGTGGTCTATCCCGAGGGAACCCGCCTGGGCAATGTGTTGTTGTGGAATGCGGGCGCCTGCTGCCTGCCGGGGCTGCTGCGCGATCAACCGGATGATGTGGCATTCATCCTGCGCGTGCTCAAGGACGTCGAACGGCGTTTCCCGGTCGACCGCACCCGGGTCTACGCCGTGGGCATGTCCAACGGCGCCATGATGACCTACCGCCTGGCAACAGAAGCGCCGACGCAATTTGCGGCGGTCGCCACCGTCGCGGGCCCCATGGCGCTGCGGCAGTTCCATCCCCGGGCGCCCATTTCGATCATGCACATCCAGAGCAATGACGATCCCATCCTGCCCTTTGCCGGTCGGCGCCTGCCGCCGATTCCCCTGCCCAGCGGCCAGAAAACCGTCCAGCGCTGGGTGGATTATGCCGACTGTCCGGAACAGCCTGTCATTGAGGCAGTGCGCCATGGCAGTGCGGAGCAGCCCGCCCGCTGGCAGGCGACGCGCAAACACTGGGGACCATGCGCCGACAATACCGAGATCGTGCTCTGGGAACTGGAGGGGGCGGGCCATGTCTGGCCGGGCGGCTACCAGCCACCCCACCTGCAACGGCTGGCGGGCGGGGAGTATCATGTAATCGACGCCAGCCGCGAAATCTGGCAATTTTTCGAGCGCCACCAGCTCAGCGCGATTCCAGCTCAGGGAGCGTCCTGACATGTCATCCATCCATCCCCGACGGCTGCTGGAAAGTGCTCAAGCCGGCGCCGCCATGGTACTCAAGCGTACAGCCCGCATGCGGCGGTTGGCCGGCGGCGCGGCCTCGACACTCGCGACCGCATTGGCCCGCCATCCCGCCTTTGCCGAGATCGCCGAGGCGCTCGAGACCGCGATCCGCCTGTTACGGGCCTACGCCCGCGGCAGTTATCGACAAATCCCCTATCGCGCGCTACTGGCCCTGACCGCTGGTCTGGTGTACTTCGTGTCGCCTTTCGATGCGATCCCGGATTTTCTGGTCACGATCGGGTTCATCGATGATCTCGCGGTCTTGACCCTGGTCCTGCGCCAGATCGAGCATGACCTGTCGGCCTTCCGTGCCTGGGAGGCCAAGCAACATGCCACCATGGCGCCGCCCCGTTTGCTCTCCCTGGACAGCGCCGGGAACACCGAAGACGACTCCTCTCGCTCGCCTTGATCGGTTGAATCAGCCTGATGTCCTCCCTGTGCTAGCGGTGCGCGCCTGTCGGCCACACCGGCAGCCCAGTTACGCGGCGGTGTTTGATCCATCGCGCTAATCAGATTGCCTAGATCCGGACCGGAACAGAACCCTCGAAGATCGCCTGCATGGCCTGATTGCGGCCATTCTTCTTGGCAGCATAGAGCGCCGCGTCAGCCAAGCGAATCAAATCCGTTTCACCGGCGCAGCCTGTTCCCTGGGTATCCGCCACCCCAATGCAAATGGTCACGCGGCCAAACGGAGATGCCTCATGGGGCAGCGCACGCCGCCAGATGGCCTGGCGGATGCGCTCGGCCACGCCAAACGCGCCCGCCAGGGGCGTGGCCGGGAGTAGAACGGCAAATTCCTCGCCGCCATAGCGAGCCACCAGATCGCCACTGCGTCGAATGCCGTCACTGATCAGCTGCGCCACTTCCTGCAGGCAGGCATCGCCGGCAAGATGCCCGTAATGGTCGTTGTACTGCTTGAAATAGTCGATATCGATGAGCAACAGCGCCATATGTTCATGCGCGGTGCCATGGCGATCCGTGATCCGATCACCGGACGCACGTTGGGCGCGCCGCCACTCCTCGTGCAAGGATTCATCAAAACGCCGCCGATTGGCGACTTGGGTCAGTCCGTCGATCATCGAGAGCTGATGCAAGCGTGCGTTGGCGGTTTCCAGGGCGCGCCCCTTTTCATCCAAGGCCTCGGTTTGCTCCCAGATCAAGGCGTGGTTTTCCCGCTGCTGGCGCAATAAGTCGGTGATCCGGCGCTTGATGGTTTGCTGATGACCATTGGCGACGGCACCGATCAGCCAGCTCACCCACCACGCCGCCCAGAAAAACCCGAACAGAATCGGCGATATGGCCGTGGCGGGCGCAAGGAAAAGATAGACCAGCAAGATGCCGATCTGTACCGCACAGCCGGTCAGCAAGGTCGGCGCAAACCCCACGTTGAGCCCAAGGAAAGCCGTGGCGGTCGGTCCCAGCAACATCATCAGCATGGCGCCGAACAATGAAACGCCATCCAACAGGACCACAGCCAGCGCGCAGGTCATATGCCCGAGGGTAAATACCAGATCCGCCGTACCCAAGGACCAGGGGAAGGGCCGGAAAAGGCCGGTGCGAAAATACAGATACTGAGTAAGAAGCCAGATTGAAACGATGATCATCAGGCCATGCTGGGCCGTGAGCGGCAGTTGGATCAGTCCATATCGCCGTGCAACCGCCGCCAGGCCAAAGAGCATCGCCCAAATCAGCAACGCGTAAGGGACACCGCGCAAGGCCTCGCGACGGCGCCGCAACTCCCGCTCCGCCCCCTGGGGACGGATGTCCATCTCCCCCAGGGACATTTCAGGCAACGCGGTACCGGCTGCCAAGCCCGCCTCCGCATGCACGGAAGTCTTCATGCGACACCCGCCACGGGGGCCGCGATCACCCAGCGATTGCGCCCTTCGCGCTTGGCTTCATACAGGGCCGCATCGGCCCGCTCCAGCAAGGCCTGCGGATTGACCGGATTTTCCCCGCCGGTCGCAACCACGCCAAGGCTTATGGTGACGCAGTCGCTGGCCGAAGAGCCGGCGTGGGGAATGGCAAGACCCTCGACCGCGCGACGCATCCGCTCGGCCACCACCGTAGCGCCGTCCGCTGGCGTCCCCGGCATCAGCACCGCAAACTCCTCTCCACCATAACGGGCCACCAGGTCGGTGGCACGGTTTACCGCGCCGATGATGGCTTGGGCAATCCGCCGCAGACATTCATCCCCGGCCACATGGCCGTAATGGTCGTTATAGGCCTTGAAATGATCCACATCGATGAAAATCAGCGCCAGCGCCTCGGGATCGATCGGCTTGCGGGCCGGTTCGCGGCTCACCACGGCGCGCTGTCGGCGGCCCCATTCTTCTCCCATGGCCTCATCAAATCGTCGGCGATTGGCCACATGGGTCAAGCCATCCACCATGGACATCTGTTTGAGGGTCGTGTTGGCCTGTTCCAGTTCAGCCGCACGATCATCGAGCCGTGTTTTCTGGTCCCGGATGATGTCGGTCGCTGCCTGTTGCTGCCGGAATAAATCCAGGATCATGTATTTCTTGCGGATATTGATGCCGTTGACCGCTGATCCAATCGCCCAGCTCACCAAGACAATCGTCAGAAACAGAAAAAACTCAGGCGGAGACAAGGTCCATGGCGAAGGAGGCAATCCCAGGTAAGCCAGAGCCAACACCCCACACAGCCCGACCCCCATCGCCAAGGTGGGCCGAAAACCGAAATTCAGTCCGAGAAAGGCGGGTCCGGCCGGCGCGGCCATCGCCAGCAGCAACACCGAGAGATAGCTGAACCGGTCCAGGAAAAGATAGGCCACCACCAACACGGCGTGCGCCGAAATGCTGATGATCCCAACCGTACCGAAAGAAACCCCCGTTCGCAGACACAAGGGGGTACTGAAATACAGGTAATGGGCGAGGACAATCATGATCACTCCCCCGTATAGAGGAGCGCTTTCATCCCACCCCAGGCCCGTCAGGCCATACCGCTCGGCCAGCACCTGCAACAAGGCAATGGCCAACCAGACGGGCAAGCTCATCAGGGTGGCCCGGCGTGCCACGCGACGCTTGCGGTCGAGATCTTTTGTTTCCACGGGCTTGTCCAATTCGCACCTCAGGGCCATTAGAAGGTCGCGCTTGAACAGGTTAGCGGGCGCCCCGGGGTGGATCTTTAGGATCGCCGCTGGCGCCTTCATCGCGTCGCACGAATCATGGCCCAAAGATTGCTTTCAGACCGTAGGGTTCGTCCCCATATGCACTTTCCTGGCGCCAACCGCACTGCCGGGGATACGGGAACGGAGCTGCGGCTCAACCCCACGCCGCCCCAGTCGATGTTTTGAATGAGGTCACTGCCATGGGTATCTGGATCCGGATCATTTCGCACCAAAACAGTGCATTGATCCTTTGAGTTTTCGGAACATCCCGGCAGATCAAGCATCCAATAGGCCATGCCATTGCGGCATGCCCGCGCCAGGAGACCCTGTATGCCAAGCAAGCCCACCGAACCTGATTCACGCGCCCTGATCGCTTCCCTGGAAGCTTATTCCCGGGAACACAAGGCGATCCGCTGGCGCGGCAACCTGCGGCAATTCCTCGGTGAAGTGCTGCCTGCAACGCCTCATCTGCTGGCCCGCAACAGCCATCAGTACATGTGGGACATGCTGCGCTGGAAACATCGCAAGCTCACCGGGGACGAGTCTCCCGACTCCGCGCCGACCGGCCTGTTCCAGCAGGAGCTGTACGGCGTCGATGCTGCCCTGGGCCGGGTGGTGGACTACTTCAAGGCGGCGAGCGCGGGCACCGAAGTGGGGCGTCGCTTGCTGTTGCTGCTGGGCCCACCCTCGGGTGGCAAATCCAGCCTGGTCATCCTGATCAAGCGCGGCCTGGAGGAGTACAGCCATACCGACGAGGGGGCGCTCTACGCCCTGGAAGGCTGCCCGGTGCACGGCAATCCGCTCAACCTGATTCCCCACAGTCTGCGCCCCTCGTTCCGGGAAACCTTCGGGATCGAGATCACCGGCGAGGTTTCCCCCTTTACACGGGAGCGTCTGGAACGGGAATTTTCAGGTGATTTCATGCAGTTTCCGGTGGAACGCATTTTTCTTGCGGAAGCCGATCGCATGGGCGTGGGTACCTATGCGCCTCACGACCCCACCACCGCCGACATCGCCGACCTCGTGGGCTCGGTCGACCTGTCCAAGGTCGCCGAAATCGGCGACGAAGGCGATCCGCGCGCCTGGTCCTGGTCGGGAGCAGTCTATGCCGCCAGCCGCGGCATGCTGGAAATGATCGAAATCCTGAAAGTGAAACGGGAATTCCTCTATCTGTTGTTGACCCTGACCCAGGAAAAAAACGTCAAGGTGTCACGCTTCCCCTTGATCTATCTGGACGAAACCATCATTGCTCACACCAACCTGGCGGAATTCCACAAGTTCATCCAGGAAAAGGAAAACGAAGCCCTGCTCGACCGCATGGTCATCGTCCAGGTTCCCTATACACTCAACTATCGGGACGAAGCGCAGATCTATCGCAAGCTGATCGCCGGTGCCAGCGCCTTCTACAATGTGCATATCGATCCCCATGCCCTGCAGGTGGCCGCCGTATTCGCCATCCTCACGCGACTGGAGGAGACGGAAAATCTGGACCCGGTGCAAAAGGCCCGCCTGTATGCCGGAGAAAATGTCGAGGGCATGGGCGGTAGCGAGATGGAGCGCATGCATGCCGATCATCCCGAGGAAGGACTCTCCGGCGTCAGCCCGCGCTTTGTCATCAATGCCCTGTCCAACGCCATCGTGCGCAACAAGGTGTACAGCCTGACCACCATGGAAGTCTTGTTGGCGATCAAGGATTCCATCGATTCCGACGCCCGCATGGACCCCAAGCAGAAACGGCGCTGGATCGATTTCCTGGTCAGCGCGCGCAAGGACTTCTACAACCGCTGGGTCAAGCAGGACGTCCACAAGGCCCTGTTCGCCTCCTTCGAGCAGGAAGCCCAGGGCCTGCTCGACAAATACCTGGACGAGGTGGAAGCCATGCTGGACCGGCGCGAGGTCACCGACCCGGTCACCGGCGAGAAGCGCAAGCCCGACGAGCGCTTCCTGCGGCAGGTGGAGGAGAAGATCAAGATCTCCGATTCGGGCAAGGAGTCCTTCCGCCAGGAAGTGGTGCGCAAGGCGATGGTGGCCTACAAACAGGGGGACAAGTTCACCCTCGACAGCCACGTGCGCCTGCACGAGGCCATCGAGCAATACCTGTTCGAGGAACGCCGCGATGTGCTGCGTCTGGTGAGTTCGACGACCCGACCGGATGACGAGGCGCGCAAGAAGATCACCACGGTCCAGGCGCGGCTGGTGGCCGAATATGGCTATGACGACTACAGCGCCGAGGAGGCCTTGAACTACGTCACCACCCTCTTGTCCCAAGAATAAGGCCGCGCACGATGGCCTGTTTCTTGAATAGATATAACTGAGAAGCCTTAAGGATCACCCGACACGGAAAACCAGTGCGAACCGTCCACCCAGCCACTCAGGAGGACCCGGCGGCCAAAACCAACGGGGGAGTTCCATGCCCGATCATCATGAGCATCTTTGGTATGACCTCTTTTCCCGGGGCGCCCGCGACTGGTTGCGGCATAACGCCAAAATCCGGGCCTCGGTACGGGAACAATTGCCGCGCCTGATTGCCGAGGCCGACATCCTGTCCACCGATTCAAACCGGCGCGTGCGCATGCCGGTGCGTTTCCTCGAACACCACCGTTTCAAGCTCAGCCGCGATCAGGAGCAATCCGGGGTCGGCCAAGGCAAGGTCAAGCCTGGGGACACGCTCGGATCGCCCGCCCCCCAGCCGGGCACCGGCGAGGAATCGGGCGGCGGCAATGACCAGGGCGGCGTGGAGTTTGTGGTGGAAATGAAGGTCGATGAAATCGTCGACTGGATCTGGGAGGAGCTGAAACTACCCGAGTTGGAGCCCCGGGCCAGCAGTGTCCTGAACGAAGAGGAGTGGGCACGGGAAGGCTGGGACAAACGCGGCGCCCGCGCCCGCCTGGATCGTCGCCGCACCATGAAGGAAGCCATCAAGCGGCGGGCCGTGCAGCCGGCGCCAGCGGCCCCCTTCACCAACGATGATCTGCGCTATCGCCAGCTCAAGAAGCGGCCCAAACCCAACACACAGGCCGTGGTCCTGTTCGGTCTGGATGCTTCCAGCTCCATGGGCGAACGGGAACGGGTCTTGGCCAAGACCTTCTTTTTCTGGGCGTTGCAGGGCGTCCGGCGGCGCTACAGCCAGTTGGAAGCCGTGTTTATCGGTCATACCGTAGAGGCCTGGGAATTCAGCGAAGAAGAATTCTTCCAGGTCAGCGGCCAGGGCGGGACCGTGGCCTCCACCTGCTATCGGAAGGCACTGGAGATCATCCAGGACCGCTACCCGCCGGCGCAATACAACATTTATTTCTTCTATGCCTCCGACGGGGAGAATTTCCAGGACGATCACCCCCATGCCGTGGAAAGTCTGCAGCAGTTGGCGGATCTGGCCAATTACTGCGGCTATGTGGAAGTCGCCTCACCCAGCCCGATGCAGCGCTACCTGGAAACCTCGCGGGTCTTCGATGAAGCCATTCCCGACCCGCAGCAAGGGGCGCGCTTTTCCCTGACCCAGGAAGAAGACATCTGGGAGGCGATCCGCACCTTCTTCGGCGTCCATTCCCAAGCCGCCTGAGGGAGGTGCGCGCCATGAGTTATCGTCCCCTGAGCTATCAGGTCGAAATCGAAGCCCTCGCCCAATCCTATGGCCTGGACTATTTTCCGGTGCAATTCGAACAGGTGCCGCCCAGCTTCATGATGGAAGTGGCGGTCTATGGCCTGCCGGTGCGCATGCCGCACTGGTCTTTCGGGGTGCGCTACATCTATCAATTGATCCAGCACCGCATGGGCCATTCCCATATCTTCGAGGTGGTGATCCCCGGCAATCCGGGGCATGCCTATCTGGCGGACACCAACCGGGAAACCGAGAACATCCTGGTCACCGCCCACGTGCTGGGCCACGCCGACTTCAGCAAGAACAACCTGCTGTTTCGGCGGGTGCAGGAGCAGGCCGGCTATCACATCGTCGAACAGGCCGCCAATCACGCCCAACGCATCACCGAGGCCATCGAACGGCACGGCATGGAAGCAGTCGAGCGCGTGCTGGACGCCGCGTTTGCCCTCGAGCAGCACATCGACATCCACCAGGACCTGCGCCGCGCCCGCTACGCCGACCTGCCCACTGCGCCAGTCAGCCCACCAACCGCCGACACGTTGGGCTTCCGCGACCGCTTCGCTCATCTTCCCGGCAGCGCCGCCGCACCAGCGCGCGCGCCCAGCCATCTGCCATTTCCGCCCAACCCTGAAAGTGACCTGCTTTGGTTCATCGCCAACTACGCGCCGGATCTGGAAGGTTGGGAGCGCGACATTCTGCTGGCGGTGCGGGAAGAATCGTTCTATTTCCAGCCCATTTTCGCCTGCCAAATCATGAACGAAGGCTGGGCTTCCTACTGGCATGCCCGGCTGTTGCGCGAGGCCCGCTTCCTGCCGTCCGAGTTGTATGTCGACGCCATCAAGACCCACTCCGATGTGGTGCGTCCCTATGCCGGCGAGGCCCAAGTCGCCCTGCAGGTCAACCCCTATCACCTGGGTTTCAGCCTGTGGGAACACATCATCGAGCACCACGGGATGGCGGCAGCGCGGCGCATCATGGCAACCGAGGATGACTTCGGCTTCGTCCGCAATTACCTCGACGAGGAACTGGCCCGGCGCTTGGGGCTGTTCCAGTACACCACCCGCCGCCGCGGGCGGGAGGCCACGGTCGGTGATTGGGATCTGGACGCGCTGAAGGAATCCCTGCTGGCGCCCAAGTATCATTTTGGGGCGCCCCATGTGGAAGTCCGCGAGATGCGCCGCGATGGCACCTTGGTGCTGCAACAGGACTATGCTCTGGACAAGCGCGGTCTGGATGTTGAATCCGCACGCAAGGTACTGGAATACATGCACAGCATCTGGCGCCGCCCGGTCGTGCTGTATTCCATCAATGGCCAGGGCAAGGAAGCGCGCATCGCCGTCGGCGAGTGAGTGGTCGGCGCATTCGTCTGCTATCCTATCGCCGCTCTAACAAGCCCTCTTTTGCTGTCTCAAGGAAGGGACCCATGCTGCACTCTCGTTCATTCTGGCTGGCCCAAGGCGTGGCCATTGTCCTGTTTCACCTGCTCGCGCTGGTCTTGCTGCTCACGGGAAACGCCGACCATCCCCTGGTGCTGCTCTGGGGGATCGTACTGGTCATCCATGCGGGAGAACTGGTCGCAGCGTTTATTGCCCTGAAGGGCCTGAATGTCCCGCCCCTGACGATAATTGCCAAGACCCTGATCTTCGGCTTCATCTGGTGGCTGCCGCGCCGTCTCGGCGTTTACCAGAGCTAAATCCCCGGCATCGGCAAAACCCCGGCCAGCGCTGCCCGCAGCAGGGCGGCCAGGGTTTTGCTGTCCACGAGTTCCCCTGAGCGGAGGATGGCGCTCAAGGCGGCGGGATCGACCCAATGGACCTCCAGGTGTTCATGGCTCTCGGGATGCGCCGGGCCAAATGCCAGTTCCCGGGCGCTGAACAAATGAATCACTTCATCGCAAAATCCCGGACTCGGCCAGATCGGCCCCAGATCCCCCCATTCGCGCGCCGTCAGGCCTGTCTCCTCTGCCAGCTCGCGCCGCGCCGCGACCTCGGGCGCCTCGCCCGCATCGCGCTTACCCGCCGGAATCTCCCACATCCAGGCACCCATGATCGGCCGGTACTGGCGCAACAGGCAGATCCGTCCGTCGCCATCGACCGCCACTACGGCCGCCGCACCGGGATGGCCGACCCAGTCCATCAGCACCGAGGTCCCGTCCGGGAGAGAGAAGGGGCGGGTTTGAAAATGCAGGAACTTACCCACGGCCAATACTGCATGCGGTTCGGTCATTTTGTCGGACATCGGGACCTCCTCCGAACAATCGATGATTGATTGGCTTAATCTTTCATTTCCAATTTATTACCATAAGCGATTTACCATTCCTCAAACAGGCGCACTGCATGCTCACCGTGGAAACCCTCAAGACCCGTTACGCCTACGATCGTTGGGGCGCACGACTCGGCGTCGAACCACTTGCCTGGCGGGAATCTTCCCGTGCACTTGAGGTGAGCCTCCCCTACCGCACCAGCAACATGAACATGTCGGGTCGCACCCATGGCGGCATGTTGGCCAGCTTCCTTCATGATGCCGCCAAGCTCCTGGTCTGGGGGCAATCGGAGCAGGCCACCGACCCGCTGCCGCAGACGCTGGATTTCCAGATTTCCTACCTGACCGGTGGCGGCCGGGAGGCTTTGACCGCCGTGGCCGAGTTGTCGCGCCGCACCCGCGAGTTCAGTTTCGTGGCTGTGGAAGCTCGCAATGAAGCCGGCACAGCCATCGCCCGCGCTCACGTGGTGTTCCGCAATGCCCCCTCCGGCACGGCCGTCAGCCACCCCAACCAGCCAGAAGGCGCGCTACCCGTCCTGCCCCAACCCTCGAATGCCGCTACCAGCCGGTTCGCGCCGATGGTCAAGCTCTTCAATCAGGCCATGGGACGTGCCCATCCAGGGTGCATCACCGAATGGATGGGAGATGGCCTGTGCCTGATGCGCCAGGAAATCATCGAGGAACAGGGCGATTGGGCCGGACAGGTCGCGCCGGGTCAAATACTGACCCTGCTCGATAACACGGGCGGCGGCGCCGGTTGCTCACTCGCCACCGATCTCGGCATGGCGGTGACCCTCAGCATCCAAACCGCTTTCTGCGAACCGGCAGCTGGTGAAGCCCTGGTGGCGCATGCCCAGAGCCTGCGCCGCGAAGACGGTCTGACTCACAATCTGGTGCAAATCTTCGGCGCGGACAGCCTGCGGCTCAAAGCCTTCGGCACCATGACCCACCTGGTCCGCCCCGCAAAACGCTGACCGGAGAGGGCCCCATGGATGGCCTCCA
>JBARUT010000178.1:0-3091 GCA_049645885.1 Candidatus Macondimonas sp. | reverse complement strand
GGCTGGGAACGGCTGCCCTGGACCGGGGAGGCCGGCCGGTTGCGCGCGCGCCTGGCCTGCATGGCGCGTCTGGAGCCGGCGGGTGGCTGGCCGCAGATGGACGATATGGCCTTGCAGGAAGGACTGGCCGCTTGGCTGGGGCCCTACCTCGCGGGCATCACGCGCCTGGCCCAGATCGACGAGAACCTGTTGCAGGCTGCCCTGTCCGCCACCCTGCCGGCCGGTGGCCGCCAGCGGTTGGACCGGGCCTTGCCGACCCATTTCCCGGCGCCCGGCGGCAGTCGGGTAGCGATTGATTACGCCCAAGATCCGCCCGTGCTGGCCGTTAAATTGCAAGAGCTGTTCGGCGTGCGGGAAACGCCCCGTCTGGCGGATGGCCGGCTGCCGCTGGTGGTGCACCTGTTGTCCCCGGCCGGGCGCCCGCTGGCGATCACAGCGGATCTTTCCAGTTTCTGGCAACAGGCCTATCCCGAGGTGAGAAAGCAAATGCGCGGACGCTACCCCCGACACCCCTGGCCCGATGACCCGCTGAACGCCGTGCCCACGGCCCGGGTCAAGCCCAGGATCGCGCCATGAACGGTCACGAGACGGCTGGCCCGGCGATGCTTTTGCCGGATTACGCGGGGGGCAGCCTGCTCAATCTCATGGCCAGCATCGAAGCCGCCTGCGGCGGGCCGGGACGCGGCTATGCGCCTCTGCGCCAGACGCCGCCGGAACTCGGCACGGTGCGCCATCTGGTGCTGCTGGTGGTGGACGGCATGGGCGAGGTACTGCTTCAGAGCGGACCAGCGGGGGCCTTCATGCGCGCGCACCAGCGTGGCGTCATGACCTCGGTGTTCCCGACCACCACGGCCAGCGCCATCACCACCGTGCTGACCGGTCTCGCGCCCGCCGCCCATGCCTTGACCGGCTGGCATCTGTATTCCGGTGAACTGGATCAGGTGATTGCGCCGCTGCCCTTGTGGGCGCGCGGCAAGCGCCATCCCGATGCGCACGCGGAACGCTGGTGCAAACGGGTGTTCGTCGCGGATCCCCTGGCCGATCGGCTGGCGCGGGCGTGTCATGTGGTGTCGCCCTGGTTCATCTGCGATTCGCCCTATAACCTCCATCACACCGGAAAGGCGGAGCGCTGGCCTTACCGGGGGCTGGACGGCCTGTTCGAAACCCTGGAAAAGCTGCTGCGCCAGGCTGACGCCCCCACTTACACCTACGCCTATTACGGCGAGATCGACCGCCTGGGCCATGAATTCGGCATCGGCAGCCCCCAGGTCGCCGCCGAGCTGGCCGCAGTCGACCAGGCGCTGGAGGCGTTTGCCGGTCGCATTTGCGGGCTGGATGTGGGCGTGGTGGCCACCGCCGACCATGGCTTTTTGGACAACCCGCCGTCGCAGCAGATCCAACTGGCCGACCACCCCCAGCTCGCCAACGCACTCTATCGCCCGCTGTGCGGCGAGCGGCGGCTTGCCTACGCCTATGTGCGGCCCGAACGCCAGGCGGACTTCAAGGCCACCTTGGCGCGCGAGCTGGGCCGTTGCGTCACGGCGGTGGACCGCGACACGGTATTGGCCGAGGGCTGGTACGGGCCGGGACCCGCGCATCCCCGGCTGGCCGAGCGGGTGGGGGATCTGGTGCTGGTGATGCAGGCGCCCTGGGTCATCATCGACCAGGTGCCCGGCGAGCGCCCCCACGACCAGATCGGCGTCCATGGCGGCGTCAGCGCGGCGGAAATGCAGATCCCGCTGATTTTCTTCACGCCGTGACGCACCAGTCCGTCCGCTCAACCTCATCGTCGAGATCAAGGGCTACCGCCGCGAGGACGCCAAGGAAAAGAAATCCACCATGGAGACCACTGGGTGCCTGGCGTGAACCTCCTGCGGACGCACGGCCGCTGGGCCTTTTGCCGAGTTCACCGACGTGGCAGATGCAGGTGGATTGCGTAGAAAATGGCGCAGGCCTTCGACGTCCTGATCAACCAGGTGGTAGTGGGCGCAAGGGAAATTCTGACGTGAAACCATTATCCACGCGCCCGGAGCCATGATGACGAAACCCAACCCATGTCGGAACGGCAAAGACCCTTGACTGCAGCGTTATAGCGTCACAACATTATGACGCCTTACCGCTTTGGAGGTATTTATGAGCGGCGATGCCATCCGTTCCACACTCTATCTGGACCCGGCGTTGCATCGGGCGCTGCGGCTGAAAGCCGCTACCGCCCACCGCAGCATGTCCGAAATCGTCAACGAAGCCATCCGTGCCGCCCTGCGTGAAGATCAGGAAGACCTGGCCGTCTTCGCCGAGCGCGCCAAGGAAAAGACGCTGAGCTACGAAGATTTTCTCGCCCAGCTCAAAGCCGACGGCACCTTGTGACCGGCATGCGATGACATGCCGCCCCATGAACTAAGGTTCAAGCCGTCGGTGGCCAGGGATCTGCGCGGCATTCCAGCGGCGGATGTGCAGCGCATCCTCGCGCGCATCGAGACCCTGCGCGACGATCCGCGCCCGCCCGGCTCCGAAAAACTCGCAGCGCAGGAACGCTACCGCCTGCGACAGGGCGACTACCGCATTCTCTACACCGTGACGGAAGCCGAAGCTGTGATCGAAGTGGTCAAGATCGGCCACCGCCGCGATGTTTACCGAGCACCATGATGAGCGGCGTTTAGAATCTCCAGCGAACTCCATGTGACATAGGCTCGCGAAGATATAACGAGAATTTTCTAATGTGTCTTTCGCAATACGACATAGATTGGTCCGTCGACGGCTCTGGCGGCCCGCGGCCGGAAGTCAAACGTTATGCGCATTTTTGATGGCGCAGGTGAATAAACGATAAGGTAATTCTGATGTTTCATCTGCTAGTGGCATACCATGGTTGGCCTGAAGGTGGTGGGTCTATCTCCACGGCCGTATCTACATCACCACAAACGAAGAGCTGGGAAAGTTCTTCCTTAACAAGAATGGTCGGCTTGATGCTGCTAAGGTAAGCAGGGTTCCCGCGCTTCTAATGACCGAGATCGGTGGTGATGGCCCGCAACTTGCCCGGGTAGTGCATATCACCTCTGTAGTACAGGAGCAAAAAGAGACTTCTATTCAATAC
>JBARUT010000177.1:0-17709 GCA_049645885.1 Candidatus Macondimonas sp. | reverse complement strand
CCATCAGGCCAGGCCTCTCGGTTTCGGCAATGCGGATTTCTCGGCGCCCCCAGTCAGCCAATGTGAGATCGGCGACGCTGTAATCAGACAATTGAACTTCAGCCACGTGACTCATGGTCTGCTCCATGCGTTGGCTGGCGGGGGCGGGGCGGGATTCGCTCGCCGCCATCCTTGACCCGCCAGGGTTGGACAGTCGGAGAGCGCAGTTGAGAAGTTTCCGAGCCTGGGGGCCGGCCCCTGGAATCGGGGCAGGCGCCTCGCAGCGCTCCTCGGAGAGCCCGGAGTATAGCGCAACGGGTGCGCTTTGTTCCGCTGGCAGGAAACGCTGGCGGCTTTCCGGAAGGTGGGTACCCTGCTCCCGGAAAACCGCCGCGATCGATCAGGCTGCGGCGCGCAGCGCTTCGGCCTTGTCCGTGCGTTCCCAGGTGAAATTCGGTTCCTCGCGGCCAAAATGGCCATAGGAGGCGGTGCGCTGGAAAATGGGTCGGCGCAGGTTGAGCATCTGGATCAGGCCGCGCGGCCGCAGGTCAAAATGTTCGCGCACCAGCATCACCAGCCGGTCTTCCGGCAGCTTGCCGGTGCCGAAGGTGTCGATGCTGATGGAGGTGGGTTCGGCCACGCCGATGGCGTAGGAGACCTGTACTTCGCAACGCTGGGCCAGCCCCGCGGCCACGATGTTCTTGGCGACGTAGCGCGCGGCATAGGCGGCCGAGCGGTCGACCTTGGTGGGATCCTTGCCCGAGAAGGCGCCCCCGCCATGACGCGCCATGCCGCCGTAGGTGTCGACGATGATCTTGCGTCCGGTCAGGCCGCAATCACCGACCGGGCCACCAATTTCGAAGGCGCCGGTGGGGTTGATGAAGTACTTGACGCTGCCATCCTGCCACTCGGCAGGCAGGATGGGCTTGACGATTTCCGCCATTACCGCTTCCACCAGGGTGTTATGGGAAACCCCGGGGGCGTGCTGGGTGGACAGTACGACCGCATCGATGCCCACCGGTCGCCCGGCGTCGTAGCGTACCGTGACCTGGGACTTGGCGTCGGGACGCAGCCAGGGCAGCGTGCCGTTCTTGCGCACTTCGGCCTGGCGTTGCACCAGCCGGTGAGCCAGCGTGATGGGCAGCGGCATCAACACGTCCGTTTCATCGGTGGCATAACCAAACATCAGGCCTTGGTCGCCGGCGCCCTGGTCCAGATCCAATCCACGGCCTTCATCCACACCCTGGGCGATGTCGGGAGACTGGTGACCGATTTCGGTCAGCACGGCGCAGGAATCAGGACTGAAGCCCATTTCGTCCGTGTAGCCAATTTCGCGGATGACCTGCCTGGCCACGCGATCAAACTCGACATGGGTGTGGGTGGTGATTTCGCCCGCCAGCATGACCAGATTGTTCTTGACCAGGGTCTCGCAAGCCACGCGGGCCAGGGGGTCCTGAGCCAGGATGGCGTCCAGCACGGCATCGGAGATCTGATCACACACCTTGTCGGGATGTCCTTCGGAAACCGACTCGGAGGTGAACAAGCGGGTCTGGGCCATGGCAAGGTCCGTCCATATCTGCAGGATGATGAGGGGCCGGGTCAACCGGTGCTGCACGCAAGCCTAGCCGATGGCTGGCGGCCTGCCAAGAGTGCGGCAGGTTGTCTGCATTCTCGCTTCAGACCGACGGCATTCCGCCTGGGGCGCAGCATATTTTCTGTTGCCCGGAGATGAAGGCTTCATGACAATTTGATTGCGAATGAATGTTATGATTTTTCGGCGGTCCCATTAACGCGGCCGAGGGGCCGTGAATTCCGGGAGCCATGTCATGATTCGACGCATTCAAGCCGCCACCTCGTTGACACTCGCAATCCTCGCAGGACCGGTCTGGGCTGAACTTCCGACGACGCCAGCCCCGCCGGATGCAGCGGTCTATTTCATCACCCCTCGGGATGGAGAGCAGATCCGCGGGCCGGTTACGGTCCGTTTTGGCCTCAAGGGCATGGGGGTGGCGCCAGCGGGCACCGTCAAGGAAACCACCGGGCATCACCATCTGCTGGTGGATGTGGTGCAACTACCCGCTTCTGGCCAGCCCATCCCGTCGGATGCCCATCACCGCCATTTTGGCAATGGGCAGACTGAAACCACGCTGGATTTGACGCCCGGCCGGCATACGCTGCAATTGCTGATGGGGGATGCGAATCATGTCCCCCACCAGCCGCCGGTCCTGTCCGAGCGCGTGACTGTTGAGGTGATGCCGCAGTGAAACCCTGCCGCCGCGCCGTGTTCGGGATGTTCCGGTGAGCGTGCTCCAGATCGAGGACGGCTGGGGTCACGCGCTGCGCCGACTGCCCATCGAGCCGCTCATCAAGGCGTCTTACCGGCACCTTCCGAACGGTGCCATGGTCTATGACGCCAGCCGCCTGGAGCGACCCTCGGCTTATTTTTTCGATCCCGATCACTGGCGCTCGCAGGCCGAGGTGCTACCCGTTCCCGGTGGGCGCGGGCAGGTGCATTTGATTGTCCGATCGGGACAGGAATGGGTGCTGCGCCATTTCCGCCGTGGCGGTTGGATCGGTCGCTTGACCCAGGATCGTTACCTGTGGACAGGGCTCGCCCGCAGCCGGCCGTGGCGGGAATGGCATCTTCTTTACGATCTCTATCGGGCTGGGCTGCCGGTTCCCCGGCCGATCGCGGCGCGGGTGCAGCGCGTCAACTGGCTGTGGTACCGGGCTGACATGATCACCGAACGCATCGCGGCTGAGCCGCTGTCCAGGGTGTTGCAAGCCCCGGTCATCCCGGAAGGCTTGTGGGAGAGCGTCGGCGCCTGCATCAGCCGTTTTCACTGTGCCGGCGTCTACCATGCGGACCTGAATCTGGACAACATCCTGGTGGATGAGGAACAACGGGTCTTCCTGCTGGATTTTGATCGGGGCCGACGTCGTGCGCCCCAATCCCATTGGCAGCGCGCCAACCTGAGGCGCTTGCATCGCTCCCTGCTCAAGGCGCGCGCGCGCCGCCCCGGCTTGGCCTTCACCGCTGCTGACTGGGATCGCCTGTTGGCAGGTTACGGCGGCGAGAAATCCCGCGCGTAGACATCCGGCAACGGCAGCGGCCGCTTCTTGAAGCGTTCATGCACCCAGAAATACTGCGCTGGGCAACGCCGGATCTGCGCTTCCAGAATCTCGTTCTGACGCTGCGTGTCGGCAATCGGATCATCGCTGGGGAAATCCACCAGCGGCGGGTCGATGCGGATGAGATAGGTTCCCGTTTCCAATTGCCGCTCCATGGAAAACGGCAGTACGGCAGCCCCGGTCATGCGGGCCAGGCGCGCGGTGCCGGTGTTGGTGGGGGCGGGATGGCCAAAAAAAGGCACCAACGCGCTGTTGCTGCCGCGATAATTCTGGTCGGGGGCATACCAGATGGTACGGCCCTGGCGCAGTGCCCGCACCATGGCCCGGATATCATGGCGCTCGATGGTATGGCGGAAGCGTTGCTTGCGATAGCCGCCGAGAAAATACTCGATCACGGGATTGTCCTGGGTGCGAAAGAGGATATCCACATCGGCATGGGGCGCGAACAGGCGCCCGCACACGTCGATCGAGGTGAAATGACCGCTTAACAGGATGGCGCCCTGGCCGCGCGCCTGCACGGCCTTGAGGTGCTCCAGACCTTCCAGTCGCAGGCGCCCTTCGAGCCGGGATGGCGGCGCCCACCACGACAAAGGCAGTTCGATCACGCCCATTCCCAGCGACGCGAAGTGCGCCCGGAGCAGAGCCGCGCGTTGCGCGGCATCCAGTTCAGGGAAACACAAGGCCAGATTGCGTGCGGCCACGTGACGCCGGTTTCGTGCGAGATGCGAGATCAATCGTCCCGCCGCGCGGCCAAGCCTCATCTGCATTTGATAGGGGAGCTGAGCCACGATCCAGAGTCCACCCATCAGCAGCCACATGGGCCAGTGACGGGGATGCAGGAGTCTGCGGGGCGGATACTCCATGGGGGGAATCCATATCAAAACCCGCAGTCTAACAAAGCTTTCATGCGCTCGTGCTATGATCCAGCCGTGTTTTTGAGCAGGCCTGGCATGTCGATACAGATCCCTGATTTTAAAGGCTTAAAGGCGCTGGTGGCGGGCGATGTGATGCTCGATCGTTACTGGCATGGTGACACTGCGCGCATTTCCCCGGAAGCCCCGGTTCCCATAGTGCAGGTGGACGGCCGGGAAGAGCGGCCCGGGGGTGCCGGTAACGTGGCGGTGAATCTCGCGGCCCTTGGCGTTGAAACCCATCTCCTGGGTCTGTGCGGGGAAGATGATGCGGCGCATGCCTTATGTGCACTGCTGGAGACGGCCGGCGTGGCCGCTCATTTGTTGGCGGTGCCCGGTCTGCCGACCATCACCAAATTGCGTGTGATGAGCCGCCACCAGCAACTGTTGCGACTGGATTTTGAACAACTCTTTCCCGATCAGGGAGCTGCACGGCTGGCCGAGTCCTTTACCGCCCACCTCGAAGGAGTCGATGTGGTGGTGCTGTCCGATTACGGCAAGGGCACGCTGGGCCATGTCCAGACGCTGATTGGTGCGGCCCGAGCCGCCCGGATTCCCGTCCTGGTGGACCCCAAGGGAACCGATTTCAACCGCTACCGGGGCGCCAGCGCGCTGACCCCCAACCTGGGTGAATTCCTGGCAGTGGCTGGGCCGTGTCCCGCGCCCGCCGATCTGGCACAGGCGGGCAACGCGTGGTGCCGCAAGTTGGCACTGGATCAATTGGTGATAACCCGTAGCGAACAGGGGATCAGTCTGTTCGATGCTGTGACCAGCCACGTGCACCTGCCGGCGCAGGCCCGGGAAGTGTTCGATGTGACCGGGGCGGGCGATACCGTGATTGCCGTGCTGGCCGCTGCTCGCGCTCGGGGACTGGAGTGGCCGGCGGCCGCGGCCCTGGCCAACGTGGCGGCCAGTTGGGTGGTGGGCAAGCTGGGAACGGTGGCGATCAGCGCGGTGGAACTGCGCCAGGCGGTGGGGGAGGCCAATGGTGAGAGCCATGGCGTGATGGACGAACCGGCCCTGTTGGCCGCGGTGACCCGGGCGCGCGCTGCCGGGGAGCGGGTGGTGATGACCAATGGCTGCTTCGATGTCCTGCATCCCGGGCATATTCGCTATTTGCGTCAGGCTCGGGCGCTGGGGGATCGACTGATCGTGGCGGTGAATGACGACGCCTCGGTGCGCCGCCTTAAGGGCGCGGATCGACCGGTCAATGCCCTGGCGGATCGCATGGCGCTACTTGCTGCCCTGGATGGTGTCGACTGGGTGGTGCCGTTCGGCGAGGACACCCCGGAGCGCTTGATCAGCGCGGTGGTGCCGGATGTGCTGGTCAAGGGCGGTGACTATACCGTCCAGCAGATTGCCGGTGCCCGTTGCGTGCAAGCCGCTGGGGGCGAGGTCCGGGTGCTGCCGTTTGTGGCGGGCTATTCCACCACCGGTCTGCTGGATCGGGTGCGCAAGCGAGGGGACGGCTGAGATGTTCCGTCGCCTGTATACCGCGCTGTTGACGCTGTTGCTCCCGATCCTCGCCGTGCTGTTTGCCTGGCGGTTGTGGCGGCGCCCCGAATACCGCGACCGCTGGTGGCAGCGACTGGGTTTTGCCGGCCCCCGGCGTCCGCAGCCGTGCATCTGGGTCCATGCCGTGTCGGTGGGGGAAGTGGCCGCCGCGACGCCCTTGATCAAGCGCCTGCAGTGCCGTTACCCGGCCTGGCCGGTGGTCGTCACGACCCTGACCCCAACGGGCGCAGATCGGGTGCGCCGCAATTTTGGCGACAGCGTGACCCACTGCTACCTGCCGCTGGACACGCCCGGCGCCATGGGGCGTTTGCTTGACCGTATCCAGCCCCATCTGGCCGTAATCATGGAAACGGAACTGTGGCCCAATCTCCTCGCTGCCTGCAGGCGGCGCAATATTTCCGTCATCATCGCCAATGCCCGCATTTCGCCGCGTTCTCTCAAGGCCTATCTGCGCCTGCGCCCCTTGATTCAGAAAATGCTGAAGAACGTGACCTGGGCAGCGGCCCAAAGCCGTGCCGATGCCGATCGGCTGGTTCAGATGGGGCTTGATCCGAAGCGTATCCAGGTCACGGGCAATCTGAAGTTTGAATTTCACGAGGGCGAATCACGGGCGTGCCCGACCAACTGGCGAGCCGGCTGGGGCGAGGCCCGACGGGTATGGGTGGCAGGCAGTACCCACGAGGGAGAGGATGCGCAGCTGATCGATGCCCTGTTGTTGTTGCGCAAGCGCTGGCCGGATCTGTTGCTGGTGCTGGTGCCACGCCATCCTCAGCGTTTTGCGGCGGTGCGCGGCCTGCTGGAAGCCCGGGGCATTGCGTATGCGCGGCGCAGTGCTGGGGAGTGGCCGGCAGCGGATGTGCCCGTGTTTCTGGCCGATACCATGGGCGAACTGGGCGCGCTTTACGGGGCAGCCGATCTGGCCTTCATTGGCGGCAGTTTGGTGCCCATTGGCGGGCACAATGCCTTGGAAGCCGCGGTGCATGGCGTGCCGGTGCTGACGGGGCCGGCCGTGTTCAACTTCCAGGAGATCTATGGCGCCCTGCGAGAAGTGGGGGCGGCGGTGACGGTGGAAGATGCCGAATCCCTGGCCCATGGCGTGGAACGATGGCTCAAGGACCCTGGGGCGGCGCAACGAGCGGGGGAGCGCGGGCGACAGTGGGTGATGGCGAATCAGGGTGCACTGGATCGGTTGTGGGCGCTGGTGGACCCCTATCTTTCGGGAACGGGTCCCCTGATGGCGGGTTCCGTCGCGCCTGCCCTGCCAGTTGAGGGCCTCAGGATTCAGTAGCGCGGCAGGGCGGGATCGATCTGCGTGGACCAGGCATCGATGCCGCCGGTCAGGTTATATACGGGACCGTAGCCCTGGCTCAGCAGGAATGCGGCCACTTGGGCGCTGCGCATGCCATGGTGGCAATAAACAACCACGGGGCGATTGCGGGGCAGCGACTCGATGCGTGCCGGAACCTGACCCATGGGAATCAACAGGCTGCCGGGCAGATGGGCGATGGCATGTTCCCAGTCCTCCCGCACGTCCAGCAATAGCGGGGGCGCTGCCTCATTCAGCCACTCGGCCAGTCGGCGGACATCGACAGTATCCATCGCCCCTACCTCCGTAGTTAGACCAATTAGCAGTTAGAACACAATTAGAATGTGAAGGCTGCTGGCCGGGGAGCATGCACCAGCGGCGGCAGACAGGTTGCCAACAGGCTGCGCCGCACCCATTTGTCCACCGCGACACGTGTGAAGAGCACCGCTTCCATCAGCGGCTCGGTGCCCACGATCAGCAGCAGCCGCCCCCCAAGGGTCAATGCGCGGTGGAAGCCCTCATGGTAGAGCGGCAGCGAGCCGGTCACCACGATCACGTCGTGTTGCTGTTCGATGCCGGGCAAACCCAGCCCGAGGTCTTCGCAGGCCAGTTGCACGTTGGTGATGCCCAGGCTCGCCAGACGCGGCGCGGCGGCCTCGATGAAGTCGGCATAGATGTCGACACTGCGCACGGCGCGACCGAGATGAGCCAGGCAAGCCGTGAGATAACCACTGCCCGTGCCCACTTCCAACACCTGATCGAGTGGATCGATGTCCAGCGCTTGCAGCAGCCGGGCAGCCAACTTGGGCTCCTCCATCACCTGCCCATGACCCAGCGGAATCAGGGTGTCGGCATAGGCCAGCGATCGATAGGCGGTCGGGACGAAGGATTCGCGGGGCAAGGAGTCCATCAGATCCAGCACCCGTTGATCCAGCACCGACCAGGTGCGGATCTGCTGTTCCACCATGCTGCTGCGGGCCTGCTTGAGATCCACCACGTGTCGCTCCCGGGCAATGTCCAATGAAGAGCCGCAAGTCTAGCATGGGGCCGGCGACTTTCTTCCCCCGCTGCCGCAGGGGATACAATGATCTCACCGGGCCCGGCCTCCAGCGGCGGCGGCCGTCCATGCAAGGAAAACCAAAGATCATGAGCGCCATCCCCACCGAATTGACCGCACGCATCGAACGGCTCAGCGACGCGCTGACCCAGCCTCATCCCGGTTCCCGGAAGATCCACGTCGCCGGATCGCGACCCGATCTGCGGGTGGCGATGCGCGAGGTGGTGCAATCGCCGACTCGTAGCGCCCAGGGGATGGAGGACAATCCACCCATCACCCTCTACGATCCCTCCGGTCCCTATACTGACGCACAGGCGGTGATCGACCTGAGCGCGGGCCTTGCTCCGCTGCGCCGTGACTGGATCGTCGAGCGAGAGGACACCGAGCCGCTCGCCGGTCCCACTTCGACCTATGGGCAGGATCGGCTGCAGGCCCCAGAACTCACCGATGTGCGCTTTGCCCGCGTACAACCGCCGCGCCGTGCCAAAGCGGGCGCCAATGTCACCCAGATGCATTATGCGCGACGTGGTCTCATCACCCCCGAGATGGAATACATCGCCATCCGGGAAAACCAGCGCCTGGATGTCTTGCGTGAAACCTACGAACGGGCCGGGATCCTGCGCCGCCATCCCGGACAGGCCTTCGGGGCACGCCTGCCGGAGCTGGTGACTCCGGAATTCGTGCGCGCCGAGGTCGCTGCCGGTCGCGCCATCATTCCCGCCAACATCAACCATCCCGAGAGCGAGCCAATGATCATCGGCCGCAACTTTCTGGTGAAGGTGAACGCCAACATCGGCAATTCGGCGGTGACCAGTTCCATTGCCGATGAGGTCGAGAAGCTGGTCTGGGCGATCCGCTGGGGCGGCGATACGGTGATGGATTTGTCCACCGGCAAACACATCCACGAAACCCGTGAATGGATCATCCGCAATTCGCCTGTTCCCATCGGCACCGTGCCGATCTACCAGGCGCTGGAAAAGGTCGATGGCAAGGCCGAAGCCCTGACCTGGGAGATCTTCCGCGACACCCTGATCGAACAGGCCGAGCAGGGGGTGGATTACTTCACTATTCACGCCGGGGTACGGCTGGCCTACATCCCGCTCACCGCCCGGCGCGTCACCGGCATCGTCTCGCGTGGCGGCTCCATTCTGGCCAAGTGGTGTCTGGCGCATCACCAGGAGAATTTCCTTTACACCCATTTCGAGGAAATCTGCGAGATCATGAAGGCCTATGACGTGAGTTTTTCGCTGGGCGATGGACTGCGGCCGGGTTCGATCGCCGATGCCAACGACGCTGCGCAGTTCGCCGAACTCAAGACCCTGGGCGAATTGACCCAGATCGCCTGGCGGCATGATGTGCAGGTGATGATCGAGGGGCCGGGGCATGTGCCCATGCAACTCATCAAGGAGAACATGGACAAGGAGCTGGCCGAATGCTACGAAGCGCCGTTCTATACCCTGGGGCCGCTCACCACCGACATCGCGCCGGGCTACGACCACATCACCTCCGCCATCGGCGCGGCGCAAATCGGCTGGTACGGCACCGCCATGCTGTGTTATGTGACGCCCAAGGAGCATCTGGGCCTGCCCAATCGCGACGACGTGCGGGAAGGCATCGTGACCTACAAGATCGCCGCCCATGCCGCCGATCTGGCAAAAGGACATCCGACGGCACAGCTACGCGACAACGCCCTGTCGAAGGCGCGTTTCGAGTTTCGCTGGCAGGATCAGTTCAATCTGGGTCTCGATCCCGAGAAGGCGCAGGAATTTCATGATGAAACCCTGCCCAAGGAGGGTCACAAGGCAGCTCATTTCTGTTCCATGTGTGGGCCGCAGTTCTGTTCGATGCAGATCACCCAGGACGTGCGCGCCTATGCCGCCCGTCAGGGCCTCGGGGAAGCCGAAGCGCTGCAGCAGGGCATGACGGAAAAAGCCCTGGAATTTCGCCGTGGGGACGGGGATCTCTACCGCTCCGAGTGACTACCACCGATCCCAGCGCCGCGGCCGTTTCAGCCCGAACAGCCGCGGCAGCCCCAGGCCGATGAGGGTGCCCAGAATCATCACCAGCGCACCGGCCACGAAGCTGTCGCGGCGACCGCGATCATCCAGCCGCGCGGTCTGTTGTTCCAGCGCCTGGATTTGCAGGCGCAGGCTGGCCACTTCCTCGCGCAGCTTCTGATTGGCCTCTGCCATGTGCAGGCCATCCTGTGACAGCTTGAGGGCGTCCTTCAGCTGCTGGGTTTCCGTGCGCAGCTGTTCCAGCTCGGGGGCATTCCGGGCATTCGCGGCCTGCAGGGTTTCCGCCTGGATGCGCAGTTGCTGATTCTCTTCGCGCAGTTCGGCAAACTCCCGACTGGCGTGGTCCATGCGCGGGCGGATCGGCGGCGCTGTCATGAGCTGGCTGCTGCGCACCCAACCCATCTGCCCGGCGCGGGTGCGGATCTGAGTCCAGCCGCCAGGCGCCGTGGTCATGACCTCCACAGGCGCGCCCGGAGGGATCTGGCCGGTCACCCTCTTGGTCTCGCCCGGTTGTTGCCGGAGTTCCACGCTGGGTTGGTCGCTGATGTACTGGTTCTGGGCTGCAAATGTCGGCATGGCATACAGGAGTGTCAGCGCCAGCATGATCGTCGTATAGCGCCAGGCCAAGGCAGTTAAATCGAGCGGCTTGGTTGATTTCATCAGTGTGAACGTTCCTTTTTTTTTGTCAGGGCACGCCGCAGATGGCGGAGTCGTCGCTTGATCCAGTGCGATGCCCGTTCGATGCCCAGCCGACGCAGGTGAGTGCGATCATCTGGTGCGATGTTGCGATAGCCGTCGTATTTCAGCTTGATCCAGGCGTTGCGGTCGAATTGCCGGGCGATCTGGAAAAGCCCGCGGGACAGTGGATTGCCACCACGCACCATGGCCGCACCGAAATCAACGATGCAGGGCATGTCACCCGCCTTGACCAGCAGATTGTCCTTGCGCTTGAGGTCGGTATGCGCCACCCCGCGGGCATGCACAGCCTCGATGATTTCCCGGAGTTGCTCGAAAAATGGATGCGTCGGAGTAAGGCGGGCCTGGGCAGCGCGGAAGCTTTCGCCTTCCACGTAATCCAGCACGAGGTAGCGCCCATCGACCAGACCGTGACAGCGGGGGATGCCCGGAAGACCTTCCAGACGAGCATAGATGCTGTGTTCGCGGCGGATGATCCAGCGCTCGACCCAGCCCCAGAGCGGATTGCCGCGGGGAATCTTGACAGCGTAACGCCCCGCTGCATCGACATAGACATAGACGTGGGATTGGGAACCCCCTGTCAGGGCCCGGCTCCCGCTCAAGAGCTGCTGCTCGATGAAACGGGAAATTGCCGCATGGTCCGGCCCGCTGTAAGCGGAGGCGCTGGGATCCAAATGTTCAGCCCAGACGCTGGAACAGAACCCATAGCCCCCATAAGAGGGCTACGGCGATAATGGGCTCACCATTGGCGCGCAGGCTCTGGGTGAATGACCAGTCGCCGCCGAAGGCCTGTGGGAATCGGTCGAAACGGGGTATCAGTGCATGGGTACTGGTCGCCCAATGCTGCCAACGTTCCCCGAACAGCCGTTCCAGCTTGCCATCCTCGCGCGCAATGGCTGGCGGATAAAACCCCCATACCACGGCCACAGCCAGTGGGTAGGCCCACCACAGGCCACTGGCAAGGCAATAGCCCAGCAGCAGTGTGAGATTGCCAACATAGAGCGGATGGCGCACCAGGGCATAGGGGCCATCCTGGGCCAGCTCCTGATCTTTCTTGATGTGGCCGGATGCCCATAGCCGCACCAGCAGGCCCACGGCAATGAGACTCGCAGCGATGGAGAAACTCACCGGCCCCGTCGGCGCACCGGTTGCACACAGCAGGGCAATCAGGGCAATTCCAAGAAATTGACGGTATTTATCGCGGCGATGCGCCAGATTATGGCGGACACGCAAGGCTTTGCTGGACATGGCGTCTCCTGACGGAGGATTCCGGAGTGGGCGCCACTTTATGCCGGTGCGTAGATGTGATCAAGGTGGTCTGGTCGAGACAAGACAAAGTTGCGCCCCATGCTTTCATTTGCAGAGGCCGTTGCAGTAAAAAAAGGGCCTTCACGAGGAAGGCCCAAAAGCGTCCAACTGGCGATACGGATCGTTGGCTCAGGGAGTAAAGCTGATTCCGATAGGCGTGACCATGTCGGCCACGGTGCTGCCGAAAATCGGGATGGAAGCGATCAAGGTCGTGCGGACGGCCGCATTGACGGGCGGCAGGACGACGCCATTGACCGCGGTCAGGCCCCTGTCACGTACGGTAGGAACCAGATTTGGCGCACGAGTGTTGACGAGCTGATAGACGCCGCTGGCGGGCGTGGCAGCCAGCACGGCAGTGTCGAAGGTAAACAAGCTGAGGCTGCCGGCGGACAACGAGTATCTGCCCTGGGCTTCCACAGCAGCCAGTTCGTCGAGACTCATGGTCTTCATGTCGGCTTGGGCGGCCATGGGCAGCAAGACCAAGGCGGTGAGGCCCAGCAGGGTGCGGAAATTTTTCATGGGTGCATTCTCCCTCGGTGATTGTTTTGTCGGTTCGGATTGAACCCCCGATGCCGGGCTGTTTGCGACGCCGGTCGGGTCAACAAGGGTTATGCAGGGGATGTGCCAATTAGTTAACTTAATGATAAATAATTGTTTTTATCGCAAGTCGGCGGTTTGAGTGACGCCGGCAGTCAGCTTGTGACGTCCCCGCCGGACGTGGCGCGTCACTCCGCAACCCGGGTGACTTGTCCTAATGTTTCACCCATACGAACGGTGCCGCCATCCTGGCGTTCGGGAGCCCAAGCCGTATACCCAGGGCTGAATAGCAGGATCACGGTGGAGCCCATGTTGAAGCGGCCCAACTCCGCGCCCCGCGCCAAGCGAGGTTCGCCATTGAAGGTCTGCCAGTGCGGCGCTTTGCCATAGGGCGGCGTCACCACGCCGGACCAGACGGTTTCCATGCTGCCCACGAAAATGGCCCCTACCAGGATCACGGCCATGGGACCGGCGCCAGTTTCAAATACGGTGATGAGCCGTTCGTTGCGGGCATAGAGGTTCGGTACCGTGCGGGCGGTGGCGTCATTGACGCTGAACAGCCGACCCGGAATGTAGCCGGTGCGGAGCAGGGCGCCGGAAAGCGGCATGTGGATGCGGTGATAGTCCTGTGGGGAGAGGTAGATTACGGCATAGGATCCGCCGGTGAACATCTGTGTCAATGCTGCATCCCCGCCCAAGAGGGCGTCGAGCGCAAAGTACTGGCCCTTGGCCTGGACCAGCGTGGCACCGTCCAGAACGCCGATCTGACCGATGTGGCCATCCACGGGGCTTGCGACTACCAGTTCCCCAGGCGCCAAGGGGCGAGCGTCTTCCCGCAACGCGCGCGTAAAGAAGGCATTGAAGTCGCGGTAATGATCCGGATCGGTATTTTCGGCCTCGGTAAGATCGATGTCATAGAGCGCCGAAAAGGCACGGATGAAGGCGTTTTTGAATGGCCGCCAGGTGATGCGGGTCAGCCGGTACATGATTCCGGAGAGGGCGTGCTGGGGCAGATGGTCTTGTAGCCAGGCATTGGCCTGGTCCAGGCGGCTGGGTTCGGTCATGGTTTCCTCGGCAGGCAGGCGATCTGGCGGCGCGGCATGCAGCGACAGTGGTGAGATGGCGACAGCAAGGGCCAAGAAGAGCAGATCAAGGCGAATGATTCCACAAATGCGCATGGCTTGGCATGGTTTCAGTTCAGGGCGGTCGTTTATGATAGGCGATTACACAATGCAAGAGATGGATGCGCATGGAGCAACTTGAACCGGTGGCGGAGGCCTTGGTCACGCTGACCGACTGCATCCGCTGGGGCGCCAGCCAGTTCAACGCCGCTGGCCTGCATTTCGGGCACGGGACAGACAACGCATTTGACGAGGCCTTCGGGCTCGCATTGCAAACCGTGCACCTGCCGTTCGATCTGCCACCGCGCTATCTGGACGCCCGGCTCACCCTTGCGGAACGCCTGGCCATCCTGCGCCTGTTCGAGCGGCGTATCCGTGAGCGCCTGCCCGCCGCCTACCTGACCGGGGAAGCCTGGTTCGCCGGCCTGCCGTTCCATGTGGATAGCCGTGTGCTGGTGCCGCGCTCGCCCTTGGCCGAATGGATCGCGCGCGGTTTCGAACCCTGGCTAGAGGCGGAGGAGGTCACGCGGATCGTGGACATCGGCACCGGCAGCGGTTGCATCGCGGTGGCTTGCGCCCTGGCCTTCCCCGAGGCGCTGGTTGATGCGGCAGATGTGGATGCCGGTGCGCTGGAGGTGGCGGCCCGCAACATCGCGCGCCACGGCCTGACGGATCGGGTTCATCCCTATCGGGCTGATGTGTATCAGGGGCTGCCGTTGGGCCGTTACGATCTCATCATCAGCAATCCGCCGTATGTTGATGCCGCCGATTTCGACAGCTTGCCCGCCGAGTACCGCCACGAGCCGAGCCATGCCCTGGCCGCCGGCGCCGATGGTCTGGATGTGGTGCGGCGTATCCTGGCCGGCGCCGGTGCGCGCCTGAATCCGGGCGGCATTCTGGTGGTGGAGGTGGGCAACAGTGCCGAGGCCGTGGCTTGCACCTGGCCCGGCGTGCCGTTCACCTGGCTGGATTTCGAGCATGGGGAAGACGGTGTGTTCCTGCTCACTGCCGAGCAACTGGTTGAACACGCCGCTGCCCTGGGCGCGCGCTGAGACGGGAGAACGCACCATATGTCGGGCAACACCATCGGCCGCTTGTTCACCCTCACCACCTTCGGCGAAAGTCACGGCCCGGCCCTGGGCGGCATCGTCGACGGCTGCCCGCCGGGACTGCCGCTCGAGGAGTCGATTCTGCAGCGGGATCTCGATCGGCGCCGGCCGGGGACTTCGCGCTACACCACCCAGCGCCGCGAACCCGATCAGGTGCGCATTCTTTCGGGGGTGTTCGAAGGGGTCACCACCGGCACGCCCATTGGCCTGTTGATCGAAAACGTCGACCAGAAGTCCAAGGACTACGCTAATATCGCCGACAGTTTCCGGCCCGGCCACGCCGACTACACCTACCAGCAAAAGTACGGCATCCGCGACTATCGGGGCGGCGGCCGCTCATCGGCCCGCGAGACCGCCATTCGCGTCGCCGGCGGCGCCATAGCCCGTCACTATCTGCAAACCTGCGTCGGCATCCGCATTCGCGGCTATCTGGCGCAGCTTGGACCCATCGTGCTCGATCCGGTGGATCTGGACGCGGTCGATGACAATCCGTTTTTCTGTCCCGAGCCGGCGCGGGTGCCTGAGCTTGAGGATTACATGAACGCCCTGCGCAAGGAGGGCGATTCCATCGGCGCGCGGGTGAACGTGGTGGCGACCGGCGTTCCGCCGGGACTTGGGGAGCCGGTGTTTGACCGCCTGGATGCGGATCTCGCTCATGCGCTCATGAGTATCAACGCCGTCAAAGGCGTGGAAATCGGCGACGGCTTCGGCTGTGTCAACGCCAAGGGCACGGCCTTTCGCGATGAGATCACTCCCGAGGGCTTCCTCAGCAACCATGCTGGCGGGGTGCTGGGCGGTATTTCCTCGGGGCAGGCGCTGGTCGCCAGTATTGCCCTCAAACCCACCAGCAGCCTGCATCTGCCCGGCCGGAGTGTGAATCGCGCTGGCGAGGCGGTGACGGTGCGCACCACCGGCCGCCACGATCCCTGCGTCGGCATCCGCGCCACCCCCATCGCCGAGGCCATGGTGGCGCTGGTGTTGATGGATCATTACCTGCGGCACCGCGCGCAGAATGCCGAGGTGCGCAGCGCAACGCCAGTGATTCCCGCCACACCAGATCCTTGAAGCTGTCGATGGTGCCGCCCCGGACCGCGCCGCTGGCGGGGTTTTATTTCTTTCATTTTGGATTGCTTGGCCTGCTCATGCCCTACCTGCCCCTGTACCTGCAGGAGCGGGGGCTTGCTGGCCCGGCCATCGGCGCCCTGATGGGCTTGCTAATGGGTGCCAAGCTGATCAGTCCGCCGCTGGTGGGCCTATGGATTGACCGGCGCGGTGATCTGTTGCTTCCCTTGCGCGTCAGCCTGTTGGCGACCCTGTTGGCCTGGGTACTGTTCATGCAGGCTCGGGGCACCGTGGCCATCGCGCTCAGTTTCATGGTCTTGGCCTTGTCCTGGGATGCCACCCTGCCTGCCTTCGAGACCTTGACGCTCAACCGCCTCGGCCCGGCGCGAGTGGGCCTGTATGGCCGGATTCGCCTCTGGGGTTCCCTGGGTTTCATTGGGGCCGGCCTGGGGGGTGCGATGCTGCTGACGGGACCCATGGAAACTGTGCAGCGACTGCCTGCGATTGGACTGGTCCTGGTCGCGGGGATGGTGTTCGCTGGTTTTTTGCAGCGCTCGCCTGCGCGCATGCCCGCTGCAGCAGCTTGGCAAAGTTGGGGCGTCATGTTGCGCCGGCCGGGGGTGGCCGGGTTGTTGTCCGCTTTGTTCCTGCTTCATCTGAGTCATGGCCCTTACTACGCCTTCTTTACGCTCTATCTGGAAGGGCTGGGCTATGACCGCCGCAGCATCGGCCTGCTGTGGGTGCTGGGGGTGGTGGCGGAAATTGGCCTCTTCTGGGCTGCGCCGAGGCTGTTCGAACGCTTTGATCGGCGGCGACTGTTGCTGGTGGCCTTGCTGCTCACGGTATTGCGCTGGGCATTGATCAGTACGCTGGCGAGTCATCCTGCGCCATTGATCGCGGCCCAGATTCTGCATCTGGCGAGTTTCGGCCTGTGTCACGCCGTGGGCATGAGCTATGTGCACACCCTGTTCCCCGGCAGATTGCAGGGGCGTGGACAGGCACTCTATAGCGCCTTGGGCTTCGGGGCCGGCGGGATCGTGGGTAGTGCGCTTGGTGGACTCTTGTGGTCGGCCGGGTGGCGCGGCGGGGTGTTCGCCCTGTCCGTGTTGTCTGCCTTGCTCGCAGTTGGCGTCGCCTGGCGCGGCATCCCGCGGTGGCTGCCGTCGGGATTGTCCTCTGGTGAGTCCAACCGTCCGCCATCTTGAGTGCGCTTCCGGAACGCCTGTGATTTATGGAGCACTCCCTATGACGGCAAGTGGATGCGGATAATGTCCTTGAAAATGAACGGGGTGTGGGTGCTTGCGCTCTGTTCCGAGCTGCGCCTCACGCAGAATCGAATAGATCCATCTGCCCGTCCAGTCGGGGCGGGCGGAAGCGCGTGCAATCCAAGGGCGGCAGGGGGGCATCCAATCCCAGACGGCGGGCGGCCACGGCAAAACGTTGGGCCAGAAGGTCGGCGAAGACGCCCGCGCCGCGCCGGCGCACGCCGAATTCCGCGCGGTAAACCGATCCGCCGTGCATCTGGCGCAACAGGCTCAGGACGTGTTCGGCGCGATCCGGCACATGAGCCTGCAGCCAGGCGGTGAAGACATCCACCAGTTCATGGGGCAGGCGCAGCAGGCCGTAGTGGGCACTCAGAGCGCCGGCTTCCCGCGCTGCGGTGAGGATGCGTTCCAGTTCCGCATCGGTGAGTGCCGGGATCACCGGGGAGATGGATACGGACACCGGGATATCAGCCTCGCGCAGTCGCCGAATGACCTTGAGTCGCCGCGCCGGACCGGCTGCGCGCGGTTCCAGCCGCCGCGACAGCGCTTCATCCAGCGTGGTGAGCGTGATGCCCACCTGCACCAGTTGGCGGGCGGCCAAGGGCGCGAGCAGATCCAGGTCGCGCTCGATGAGGGTGGCCTTGGTGATGAGCATGAAGGGATGCTCGGTTTCGGCCAATATCTCCAGCAGGC
>JBARUT010000176.1:0-2327 GCA_049645885.1 Candidatus Macondimonas sp. | reverse complement strand
CTGCAAGGGGCGCTGCTGTTTGTCCTCGATCACATTGGCGCGATGCACCTCGCCGGGCGCGCACAGGCTGAGCGCGAGGCCGCTCTGGCCGGCGCGCCCGGTGCGGCCGATGCGATGCACATGGGTTTCAGGCTCGAACGCCAGCTCGACATTGATCACGGCGGCGAGATCCTTGATGTCCAGGCCCCGCGCCGCAACGTCGGTCGCCACCAGCAGCGGACAGCTCTGGTTGGCGAATTGCACCAGCACCTGGTCGCGCTCGCGCTGTTCCAGATCGCCATGCAGGGCGGCGACATGAAATCCCGCCGCCCGCAAGGACTGGGCAACCTCGTCGCAGCGTTGCCGCGTGTTGCAGAACAGCACGGCCGAGGCGGGCTGGTAATGCCGCAGCAAGGCATTGAGCGCCTGCTCCCGGGCGCGCGGGTCGACTTCGAAAAAGAGCTGCTCGATCTGCGTGTCCGCCGCCGCCGAAGGCACGGTGATCTCCACCGGATCGTGCTGGAAACGGCGGCTCAAGGCGCGAATCGTGTCCGGATAGGTGGCGGAGAACAGCAGGGTCTGGCGCTCCGGCGGCGTGTATGCGATCACCTCGACCATGCTGTCGTGGAAACCCATGTCGAGCATGCGATCGGCCTCATCCAGCACCAGCGTTTGCAGCCGCGACAGCTTCAGCGAGCCTTTGGTCAGATGTTTCAGGACGCGCCCCGGCGTCCCGACCACGACATGGGCGCCGGATTCCAGGGAATTCAGTTGCGGCGCCATCGGCATGCCGCCGCACAGGGTCAGCATCTTGATGTTGCCCAGGCCCCGCGCGAGTTGGCGCAGCACCTTGGTGACCTGGTCCGCCAGCTCGCGCGTGGGGCAAAGGATCAGCGCCTGGGGCTCGAAACAGCGCGCATCGAGGCGGGTCAGCAGGGCGATGCCGAACGCGGCCGTCTTGCCGCTGCCCGTCATGGCCTGGGCGATGACATCCTGCCCGGCCAGCAGCGCGGGCAGGCTTTGGGCCTGCACCGGCGTCATGGCGTCGTAGCCCAGCTCGTGCAAGGTGGTGAGCAGTTCCGGCGCGAGCGGCAGGGTGGAAAAGGCGGCGGGAGTCGATGGCACGGCAAGGCGATCCGAGGAAAGGAGGCGCTATGGTACACCGGGGTGGCTGCCGCTAGCGGTCGCGCTGGATCCGTTGTCGAGGCAAATAGGGAGCTCAAGCTGTCTCGGCTGACCTTGTCCCCGGATTGCCCGCGGCGATGACTGGGCCGTGCAGCACCGCGTAGCCGAGCGCATCGAGCCAGGCGATGGCTGCGTCTTCGACGACGGATTCGGAAAAGCGCGTGTTCACGGCTGCGGCCCCGCGAGCATGTTCATCACCAGCCGGATCATCACGTCCTTGTCCTTCGGCGCCGACGCGGCCACCAGCAGCGCGAGCGCAGCGAGCCCCACATCGTTGATCACGGCCTCGCCGCCCCGGAACAGCCGGCCGTTGCGGTTCAGGAAATCCACGAACAGGAACGAGCCGATGCGCTTGTTGCCATCCGAAAAGGGGTGATTCTTGATCGTGAAGTACAGCAAATGCGCGGCCTTCGATTCGACCGTCGGATACGCCGGCTCCCCGAACACGCTCTGGTCGAGGTTGCCGAGCAGGGCGGCGAGCCCTTCGTCGCGCTCGCGACCGAACAGATCCGTGGCCTCGCCGCGCCCGATCAGGTCGGCCTTGAGTCGCCCGATCGCGGCGCGCACCTCTGCCACGGCCGGCAAAACGCCCCCCCGGTTCCCCTTCGGCTCTTCCAGCAAGCCTTCGTCATAGCGTTGCAGGAGCAGGAAGGTCTGCGTATAGCGGGCAATGACATCGACCAGCCCGCGCCCCTGGTCGGACGTCAGCGCCTCGCCGGCCGCCGCCTTGCGGACCAGTGCCAGCGCAGCTTCCAGCTCGCGCGCGTTCTGCTCGAAGCGCTGCTGGTTGATCGTGTAACCCCGCACCAGGTGCTCGCGCAGCGTTTGCGTGGCCCATTGGCGGAAGCGCACGCCGCGGCGTGAATTGACCCGGTAGCCCACCGAGATGATCGCGTCGAGATTGAAGAACTCGATCTCCCGAACGACCTCTCGCCCGCCCTCGCTTTGAACCGTTGCATTTTTTGCAACAGTTGCCTCCCGCGCGAGCTCGCCGGACTGGAAGATGTTGCGCAAATGCCGCGAAATCACAGACTTGTCGCGCCCGAACAACTCGGTCATCTGGCTCAAAGAGAGCCAGACCGTCTCCCGATCGAGGCGCACATCCACCCGGACCTCGCCGTCTGGAGCCTCGTAGACGATCACCTCACCGCCCGGCGTTGTAC
>JBARUT010000175.1:0-1972 GCA_049645885.1 Candidatus Macondimonas sp. | reverse complement strand
TGGGGCTGGTATGGGTCACGGTCGAGTGGACCGAACCCCGCATGACGCGGCACCGGGAACGGGATCGGCTGGCCCAGGTGCAGGAGATCGCAGGACCGGCCACGACCGCGCCGGGCGCATTGCGATTCCTGACCCTTTCCGCCGCTGGCGAACTGCATCAGAATGCGCCTTTCACGGCCTACCAGATCATCGTGGAAGGACGGGTGGACGCTGTGGTGCTGCCGGCCGTGGCCCCGGATGGCTACAGCGGCCAGATCGAGCTGCTGGTGGGTATCGACGCCGAGGGTCGCATCCGGGGGGTGCGGGTGACGCGACATCATGAAACCGCAGGTCTCGGGGATCGCATCGACCGTGCTCGCTCGGCCTGGATCACGCAATTCGATGGCCGCAGCCTGGGGAATCCCCCGGAGGAGCGTTGGAACGTGCGCAAGGATGGCGGCGCTTTCGACCAGATTACCGGCGCGACCTTGACGCCCCGCGCGGTGATCCACGCGGTGGCAGGCGCCCTGAAGTATTTCCGGCAACATCGGGAAAAACTGCTGCTGCCTGCACCTGAACCCGTCGAGTCGCCATGAACACCCGCCTGTCTACCGATTTATCCTTACCCAGAGCCATGCCGGCCGGGCTGGTGCTGGCGGCAATTCCCCTGGCATTGGCCAGCAATTCCCTACTGGGCGGGCTGGCGCTGGGGGCAAGCAGCGGCATGATGCTCGGCCTCGCTTTGCTATTGCGAATCGGATTCAGGCGGGCTGTTCCGCCGGAAATCCACCTGCCCGTCGCCGCGCTGGTGCTGGCCGGCTCGGTGAGTGCGCTGGACCGATTCCTGGACGCCTACCTGCACGCCCTGCACCCCGCGATTGGCGGCTCCCTGCCTTTGGTGGCCGGCGCGGGTCTCCTGCTCATCTTTGGCGCAGGCGCAAAGCCTCACCCTGGCGTACTCCCGCCTGCCTGGAATACCTGGATTTTCATCCTTGTTCCCATTGGCATGCCGCCGCTGATCGGCGCAGCACGGGAACTGTTCGCCACCGGCGCCCTGGCACAGCTGCCACGTGTCGGCACCAGTTCCCTGCCGGTGCTCGACGCCGTTGTCTTCCCTCTTGCGGCTTGGCCGACAGGCGGTTTCATCCTGCTCGCGCTGCTGATCGCCGCCGAACGCGTCGCGCGGAACAAGCGAACGGCCGATAAAACTGGGAATGACCTGCAACCGGGGCCGCCATGACTCCGGAACAGTGCACCGAACTGTTTGCCCGCCTGGCTGCAGCCAAACCGGAACCGGAAACGGAACTGGTCTATCACAACGCTTACCAGTTGCTGGTGGCGGTGATCCTGTCGGCCCAGGCCACCGATGTGGGCGTGAACAAAGCCACCACACAGTTGTTCCAAATAGTGCAGACACCTCAGGACATGCTGGCTTTGGGCGAGGACGGCTTGAAACAACACATCCGCAGCATCGGGCTCTACCCCTCCAAGGCGCGCCACATCCTGGCCATGAGCCGGTTGCTGGTGGAGTGCCACAAGGGGCAAGTACCCGCCTCCCGCGCCGAACTGGAGGCGCTGCCGGGCGTCGGTCGCAAAACCGCCAATGTCGTACTCAACGTGGCCTTTGGCGAACCCACGCTGGCGGTGGACACCCATATCTTCCGGGTCGCCAACCGCACCGGACTTGCCCCCGGCAGGACGGTGCGGGAGGTGGAGGACAAGCTGATGACGCGGGTCCCCGAAATCTATCGCCAACATGCCCACCATTGGCTCATTCTCCACGGGCGCTATACCTGCAAGGCGCGCAAGCCCTTGTGCGAGCGCTGTCCCATTGTGGATCTGTGCGCCAGTGCATCGCATTTCCAGGCAGCATCCCTTGCAGACCCAATGCCCTCCGCCGCCACACCGCGATCCGGAGTGCGCTGAATGTTCGGCAACGACCGCGCCGCCCTGCGCACCCAGTACGCGACCGCCTGGCGCAAGGCGCGCGACC
>JBARUT010000174.1:0-3085 GCA_049645885.1 Candidatus Macondimonas sp. | reverse complement strand
CTGGTGGTCAACCCGGCTTCCTGGAAAACCAAGCATGCGCCGGTGCGCGCGCTGGTGTCCGCCCTGGCGGAGACCATTGGCACGGAGATCGCCCCATGACGCAGCCTCAATCGCCTGTCTTGCGCCGTCTGCGCACCCGGGAAGCGCATTTCGAGACGGATCTGGCCGCCTTGCAGGTTCAGGCCGAAGCCCAGCAGGCCGAGGTGCTGGATGCGGTGCAGGAAATCCTGATGACGGTGCGGGCCGGTGGCGATCGGGCGCTACTGGCGTACACCCATCGCTTCGATGGATGGCAGGCCCCCTCGGCGGCAGCGTTGCAGATCGCGCCGGCAGATCTGGCAGCGGCGCGGGAGCGTATTTCCCGGGAACTGCGCGATGCGCTTGAAGTGGCAGCTGCCCGCTTGCGCGACTATGCAGCGCACCAGCGGCTCGCCTCCTGGCGTTACACCGACACGCTGGGCAATGTGCTGGGACAGGAAGTGCGTCCGCTGGATCGGGTGGGCATTTACGTCCCCGGCGGCAAGGCGGCCTACCCTTCTTCGGTGCTGATGAATGTGATTCCGGCGCAGGTCGCTGGCGTGCCCGAGATCATCCTTTGTGTGCCCACGCCCGAAGGCCTGCGCAATGACTTGGTGCTGGCGGCGGCGGCCATCGCCGGGGTCGATCGCGTGTTCGCGGTGGGGGGTGCCCAGGCTGTGGGTGCCCTGGCCTATGGGACCGAGACCGTGCCGCGTGTCGACAAGATCGTGGGACCCGGCAACCGCTATGTCGCCACTGCCAAGCGCCTGGTATTCGGTCAGGTCGGCATCGATATGGTGGCCGGACCGTCTGAAATCCTGATCATCTGCGATGGCCAGACCGATCCCGATTGGATCGTGCTCGATCTGTTTTCCCAGGCCGAACACGACGAGGATGCGCAGGCGGTGCTGGTGAGCCCTGATGGCGCCTTCCTGGAGCGCGTTGCAGAGCGCATTGCGGCGCGCTTGCCCGATCAGCCGCGCCGGGAGATCATCGCCCGCGCCCTGGCCCGACGGGGGGCGCTGATCGAGACGCGCGATTTGGCCGAGGCGGCGGAGATCGCCAACCGTCTGGCGCCCGAGCATCTTGAGCTGTCGGTCACGGATCCCGAGGCCCTGCTGCCCCTGATCCGCCATGCGGGCGCCATTTTTCTCGGGCGGCACACACCCGAGGCCATTGGTGATTATTGCGCAGGACCCAACCATGTCCTGCCCACCGCTGGCACCGCCCGGTTCTTTTCGCCGCTGGGGGTTTACGATTTCCAGAAACGCAGCAGCCTGATCCAGTGCAGCCCCGCAGGCGGGGCCGCGCTGGGGAAGTTGGCGGCCTTGCTCGCGCGTGGCGAGGGCCTGGAAGCGCATGCACAGTCGGCCGCGGCTCGGGCGAGCGACCCATGAACCGGAACGATGCCGTTCTGGATCGTGTCCAGCGTTGGGTACGCGAGGATATTCAGACCCTGGCGGCCTATGCCGTGCCGCCCGCAGCCGGTCTGATCAAGCTCGACGCCATGGAAAATCCCTACGACTGGCCGCCCGAGCTGGTTCAGCCCTGGCTGGCGGCGGTCGCCGGCGCTGCACTGAACCGCTATCCCGATCCCGGATCACGCGCCTTGCTGCCCGTACTGCGCAAAGCACTGGGCATCCCGGACGCGGCTGAGGTGCTGCTGGGCAACGGATCGGATGAGCTGATCCAGATGCTGATCCTGGCAGTGGCGCGACCCGGCGCCGTGGTGCTTGCTCCCGAGCCGACCTTTGTCATGTATCGCCTGATTGCCCACTGGCTGGGGGTGCGGTTTGTGGGCGTGCCCTTGCGGGCGGATGATTTTGGACTGGATCGCGCGGCGATGCTGGCGGCCATTGCCCAGCATCAGCCGGCGCTGGTGTTTCTGGCCTGTCCCAACAATCCCACCGGCAACCTTTTCGATCGGAATGACGTACTGGCCATCCTGGATGCGGCGCCCGGCGCAGTGGTGCTGGACGAGGCCTACGCGCCGTTCACCGCGGCCAGTTTCCTGGAACAGGTGGGTTCGCGTCCGGAACTGCTGGTGATGCGTACCTTGTCCAAGGCTGGATTGGCTGGACTGCGGTTGGGGATTCTGGCTGGCCCCGCCGCCTGGATTGCGCAACTCGACAAGGTGCGACTGCCCTACAACATCAATGTATTGACTCAGATCACGGCCGAGGTGGCATTGCGTTATCCTGCCGTGTGGCAGAATCAGGCGGCCGCGATCTGCACCGAGAGGGCTACCCTGGCGTCGAGACTGGCGGCGCTCCCGGGGGTGACGGTCTATCCTTCAGAGGCGAATTTCCTGTTGTTCCGGGTGCCGGCGGGGCACGCAGCAGCCATTCATGATGCCTTGCGCCAAGGCGGTGTGCTGATCAAGTCCTTGGATGGCGGACATCCTGCTTTGAAGGACTGCCTGCGGGTCACGATCGGCAAACCCGCAGAGAATGCAAGCTTCCTTGATGTTCTGACCCGTAGCCTGGTGTCGTTGCGGGGCATTGCCGGCAAGTAGGCAATGGGGACACGCGGGTGTAAAATCCCGCTCGCATTTTGCCCGCTGTGCGGGTTAATCACGGGTTGATGGGGATGCGCTCTAGGGCCTGCCCCGGCATCCCAGGCCAGACATGTTGCTAGGAGAATCCCGGGAATGAGCAATGATGGGGGTGTCGATACCAATCGACGACGCTTTCTGACCGTGGCCACGGCGGCGGTGGGTGGCGTCGGTGCGGTCTTCGGAGCCTATCCCTTCCTCGCCGCCATGCAGCCCAGCGCCCGCGCTGAAGCGGCTGGCGCGCCGGTGGAAGTGGATATCAGCAAACTGGAGCCCGGCGCTCGCCTCACGGTCGAGTGGCGGGGCAAGCCGGTATGGGTCGTGCGGCGTACGCCGGAAATGTTGTCCAAACTAAAGGGATTGGGGAGCGAGTTGCGCGATCCCAATTCCGAACAGGATCAGCAGCCGACCTATGCGAAGAATACCTATCGCTCAATCAAGCCGGAGATCCTGGTGTTGGTCGGGATATGCACCCATCTGGGTTGCTCGCCCACCTATCGGCCTGAACCGGGC
>JBARUT010000173.1:0-6848 GCA_049645885.1 Candidatus Macondimonas sp. | reverse complement strand
GCCCGCTGCTGGATGGCCTGATGGACAATCTGGCCGATCATGCAGCGGTGCGCCAGCGCCTGGAGCGGGCGCTGGCGGGCGAGCCGCCGGCGCTGCTGCGCGAAGGCGGCGTGATCGCATCCGGTTTCGATGCGGAACTCGACCGGTTGCGCGCCCTGTCGGAAAACGCCGGCGGCTTCCTGCTGGATCTGGAACGACGCGAACGGGAGCGCACCGGCATCGCCACCCTCAAGGTCGGCTACAACCGCGTGCACGGCTACTACATCGAGCTGGGCCGCAGCCATGCCGAACGCGTGCCCACCGAATACACCCGGCGCCAGACCCTCAAGGGCGCCGAGCGCTACATCACCGAAGAATTGAAAAGCTTCGAGGATCAGGTGCTGGGCGCGCGCGAACGGGCCTTGATGCGCGAAAAGCTGCTTTATGACGCCTTGCTCGGCGAGTTGGCGGGCGAGCTGGATGGCCTGCAACACACGGTTGCCGCGATCGCCGCGCTGGACAGCCTGCTGTGCCTGGCCGAACGGGCCTTGAGCCTGAACTGGAGCGAGCCGGAACTGGTTGCGGAACCGGTACTGCAAATCGAGGCCGGGCGCCATCCGGTGGTGGAACAGGCCCTGGACGGACCCTTCGTGCCCAACGACCTGGGCCTGGACGTGGACCGGCGCCTGCTGGTCATCACCGGCCCCAACATGGGCGGCAAATCCACCTACATGCGCCAGGTGGCGCTGATCGTGCTGCTCGCCCACATGGGCAGCCACGTACCGGCGCAGATGGCTCGCATCGGCCCGATGGACCGCATTTTCACCCGCATCGGCGCCGCCGACGAGCTGGCCTCGGGACGTTCCACCTTCATGGTGGAAATGACCGAAACCGCCAACATCCTCCACCACGCCACCGCCCGCAGCCTGGTGCTGATGGATGAGATCGGCCGCGGCACCGGCACCTACGACGGCCTGGCGCTGGCGCGCGCCTGCGCCGAGGACTTGGCCACCCGCATCGGCGCCTTCACCCTGTTCGCCACCCATTACTTCGAGCTGACCGCGCTGGCGCAAACTCTCACTGGGGTCGCCAACGTGCATCTGGAAGTCGCCGAGCACGGCGAGGCGCTGATCTTCCTGCACAGCGTGCGGGACGGACCGGCCAGTCGCAGCTACGGCTTGCAGGTCGCCGCGCTGGCCGGGGTTCCCCGCCACGTCGTCGCCCGCGCCCGGCACCATCTGGAAGCGCTGGAAACGCTGCCCGGCCTATCCCCACCCGCCGAGCCCACACCCCAGCTTTCCCTGTTCGCGCCACCGGAACCCGAGGCGGTGGCCATGCTGCGCGCGACTGATCCCGACCGACTCAGCCCACGCGAGGCGCTGGAGCTGGTCTACCGGCTGCGTGAGCGCCTGCCACAGGATTCGTGAGTCTTCTTTGGCTGCACCACAAGCTGCGCTATCGAACCTGTTGATGGTGGGCCGGCAATTTGCCTGCGGCGGGTTGGTGCATCTACAAGGCGGGAAAGCCCATCGAAACGCGCCGTTTGCGGCGCCACAAGCAGCACAGAATCCAATGCTGGCGCCAAGACCCGACGTTGCGGCGTCAGCGTTGTGTTGTTCAGGCCTTCCTTAGAACGACACCCGCAGACCCAAATCGTAAACCGTCGAATCCGCGCCCACCGCTGCGCTGGCCTGAACACCCAGCGGCCCATAGACCGACCAGAGCCCGCCGGCCCGCAGCATGGCTTCGTTGTCGTCCAGGATTCCACCCTGATACAGGGCGGTCAGGTTCAACTCCAGCATTTCCTTCGCCAGGTAGCGCAGGCCGGCAGCGAGCTGGAAACCGTCTTCCTTGCCATCCTCGAAGCGATTGGGGGTGTCGATGTCGCGGCGCAGCCAGGCGGCCTCGCCAATGAAATCCATGTCCGGGGCCAGGGCCTGACGATAGCCGACGCCAACCAGCAGGTCGGAGAAGTCCAGGTCCGCGCTATCCGCTTCCAGGTAGGAATTTTCGATGATGCCGTAAATCGTGTCGGTAATGCCCAGCGACAAGCGAATGGCCGGCCCGTCGAATTTGTCATCGAGGCTGTCCGCGCCGTCCCGATCCATCGTCCGGTAGCTCAAATCGACATGGTCATAGCCGATGCCCTGCGCCTGCACCAGGCTTCCTGCCAACAGCAGCGAAGCGCCAGCCAATCCGTTGAACCATTTCATTGCAAACCCCCCAAGATTGATTTATTGCCCAAATAACCGGCATCACTCATGCACAGATCGCGCCCGTGCGATCGCCGCGCGCACCTGCTCCGGTGCCGTGCCGCCATGGCCGCGGCGCGCCGCCACCGACCCCTCCAGGGTCAACACCGCATAAACATCCGCCTCGATCAGCGGGCTGAAGGATTGCAGCTCTGCCAGGCTGAGCAACGACAGGTCCCGCCCCTCACGTACCCCCAGCGCCACCGCCTTGCCAACAATCTCATGGGCATCGCGGAACGCAATCCCCTTGCGCACCAGATAATCGGCCAGATCCGTCGCCGTGGCAAAACCGCGCCGCGCGCTCTCGCGGCAGTTGTCGCGCTTGACCTCGATCGCCGGCACCATGTCGGCAAAGGCCCGCAGGCAACCGGCCAGGGTGTCCACGGTGTCGAACAAGGGCTCCTTGTCCTCCTGGTTGTCCTTGTTGTAGGCCAAGGGCTGGGCCTTCATCAGGGTCAGCAGGCTCACCAGATTGCCGTACACGCGACCGGTCTTGCCGCGCACCAGCTCGGGCACGTCGGGGTTTTTCTTCTGCGGCATGATGGACGAACCCGTGCAGAAACGGTCGGGCAAGGCGATGAAATCGAACTGGGCGCTGGACCACAGCACCAGTTCCTCGGAAAAGCGCGACAGGTGCATCAGGATCAGGCTGGCAACGGCGGCGAATTCGATGGCGAAATCCCGATCGCTCACCGCGTCCAGGGAGTTCTCGCTGATCGCTGCGAACCCGAGCTGCTCGGCCACGTACGCCCGATCCAGCGGATAGACCGTGCCCGCCAGCGCCGCCGCGCCCAGCGGCAACACATTCACCCGCCGCCGGCAGTCATGCAAGCGCTCCCGATCCCGCACCAGCATGGCGTGCCAGGCCATCAGGTGATGGCCGAAGGTGACCGGCTGGGCCACCTGCAAGTGGGTGAAGCCGGGCATGATGGTATCGGCCTCGCGCTCGGCCAGATCCAGCAAACCGCCGCGCAAGCGGTCCAGTTCGCCCACCAGCACGTCGATGGCCTCACGCAGATAGAGCCGGATGTCGGTTGCGACCTGATCGTTGCGGGAACGGCCGGTGTGCAGTTTCTTGCCGGCCTCGCCGATGCGCTCCACCAGCCGCGCCTCGATGTTCATGTGTACATCTTCCAGCGCCACCGACCACTGGAAGTGCCCGGCCTCGATTTCCGCGCGAATTGCGTCCAGCCCGGTGACGATCTGCTCGCACTCCGCCGCGCTCAGCACGCCGACCCGCGCCAGCATGCGCGCATGGGCGATGGAGCCGGCGATGTCCTGACGGTACAGGCGCTGATCGAAGCCCACCGAGGCGGTGAAGGCTTCCACGAAGGCATCGGTGCCCTCGGAAAAACGCCCGCCCCAGGGCTTGGCGGGGGGTTGCGGAACACTCATGCCGACTCCATTGGGGATAAGGACGCGACGGGCAGACGTTCAAAAGAGTCAACGCCGCCGGATCGCTGCCGATAAGGCGGATTATATCGGGCCAAATCGCAGCCGCGTCATGCAGGTCAGACTTTCACCGCTTTCCACTTTCTCGGAGCCGGGCCCGCCGCGGGTACGGGATGGATTTTTCCTGCCCGACCTGTGCGATCTGCGGGTGACGCTGGCGCTGGTGCTGAGCGTGCAGTTGCTGGCTTTCATCCTGACGCTGGCCATGCCGCCGGAGGATTTCTGGCTGCGTCTGAGCCGGGTGTCGCTCTATGCCCAAGGCGTGGCGCTGTCGAGTGCAGGCCTGCTGTGCGGCCTGCGTGCGCGCCTGGCGCAACTGGCGCTGCCGCTGGCCAGTGCCCTGATCCTGACCCTGGTGCTGGGACTGGCCCTCGGCACCGCCCTCTTGGGACGGTTTCTGTTCAGGGATCCGGGCGACATGAGCGGAATCTCGGGTCAACTGACACCAACCCTGCGCCTTGGCTTCATCGCGACCCTGGTCGCGGCGCTGGCCCTGCGCTATCTGTACCTGCAACACATCTTGGCGCAGCGAATGCGCGAGGAATTCACCCTGCGCATCGACGCGCTGCAGGCACGCATCCGGCCGCATTTCCTGTTCAACACCCTGAACACCATCACCGCCCTCATCCGCGGTCAACCGCGCGTGGCAGAGGCGGCGCTGGAGGATCTGGCGGATCTGTTCCGCGCCAGCCTGGCCGCCAGCGGTACCTTCGTCACGCTGGCGGACGAATTGACCCTGTGCCGGCATTACCTGCACCTGGAAACGCTGCGGCTGGGCGCGCGGCTGCGCGTGGATTGGGCGATCGACGACCTGCCGGAGCAAGCGCTGCTGCCCGCGCTTACCCTGCAGCCGCTGCTGGAAAACGCCATCTACCACGGCATCGAAACACGGCCCGAGGGCGGCACGATCCGTCTGCAGGGCCGCGTGGACAAGGGCTTGATTGAACTGTCCCTGCGCAATCCGCGCGACGGCAAATCGCGCCATGGGCACGGCCTGGCCATCGACAACACCCGCCAGCGATTGGCCTTGAGCTTCGGCGCGCAAGGGCGCCTGGACTTGCGGCAAACGCCAACCACCTTCGAGGTCACGCTGGTGTTTCCGTTCCTCACGCGCGTGCCCGATGGCGCGGGGCGCGCGATCCCATGAATATCCTGCTGGTGGACGACGAAGCGCCGGCGCGCGCCCGGCTGGCGCAATTGATCGCCGAATTGCCGGAGCACCGGGTGGTGGGTGAAGCCGAAAGTGGCGCGCAGGCGCTGTTGCTGTGTGCCCAACTTCCTGTTGACGTCGTCCTGCTCGACATCCGCATGCCGGGTCTGGACGGACTGGAGACCGCCCGGCTGCTGGGCGCCGGCGCCACGCCACCGGCGGTGATCTTTGTTACCGCCTATGCCGATCATGCTTTGGCCGCCTTCGAGGTTCAGGCGTCGGACTATCTGGTCAAGCCAGTGCGCCGCGAGCGCCTGATGCAGGCCTTGGCGCGCCAGCAGCACCGACCATCGTCGCGGGCCGATGGCCATGATGCGCCCGCAACGGCCCCCCGCACCCAACTGCATGCACGGCTGGGAAGCATGGTGCAGGTGGTGGCGGTGGAACAAGTGCGCTATTTCAAGGCAGACCAGAAGTACGTGACCGTGCGCAACCACGAGAGAGAACTGCTGATCGAAGATTCCCTGGTGCGACTGGAAGCGGAATTTGCCGGTCGCTTCGTGCGGGCGCATCGCAACGCGCTTGTGGCCATCGCCTATCTGGAGGCCTTGCACCAACGCGGTGTCCGGCACTGGCTGCAACTCAAGGATTGCCAGGAACGCATCGCAGTGAGCCGACGCCATCTGCGTCTGATACGCCAGGCCCTGCAAAGCAAAAGCACCTGAACTGGCCATTGCAGCCCCTCGGCCGGGATTCTAGGATGGGAACCCTTTCCCTGAATCAGGATCCCGGGCATGTCCGACCGCACCCTGCGCATCGCCACCCGCCGCAGCCCCCTGGCGCTCTGGCAGGCCGAGCATGTGGCCGCGCGCCTGCGGGCGCTGTATCCCGGGCAGACCATTGTGTTGGTGCCCATCAAGACCCAGGGCGATCGCATCCTCGACGTGCCCCTGGCCAAGATCGGCGGCAAGGGACTATTCATCAAGGAACTGGAGCAGGCGCTGCTGGAGGATCAAGCCGATCTGGCCGTGCATTCCATGAAGGATGTCCCCGCCGAGCTGCCTGCGGGGCTGTGCCTGTCAACCCTGCTGGAGAGTGCCGACCCGCGCGATGCCTTGCTCAGCCGGCAGCCGGGCGGCTGGGCGGGCCTGCCGCACGGCGCGCGCATCGGCACTTCCAGCTTGCGCCGCCAATGCCAACTGCGCGCTCAGCGGCCCGATCTGCACTTCGATTTCCTGCGCGGCAATGTCGGCACCCGGCTGCAAAAGCTCGACGCTGGCGCATTCGATGCCATCGTGCTGGCCGCCGCGGGGCTTGACCGCCTGGGTCTCGCTGCGCGCATCAGCGAACGCCTCCCGCCGTCGATCAGCCTGCCCGCTGTGGGACAGGGCGTGATCGGTATCGAGTGCCGCAGCGATGACGCTGCCCTGCACGCGCTGCTGGCGCCGCTGGATCACACCACCTCCCGCCATCGCGTCACCGCCGAACGGGCGCTGAATGCCCGCTTGAATGGCGGTTGCCAGGTGCCGATTGCCGCACATGCCGTGGTTGCAGGCGACCAGTTGGTGCTGGACGCCTTGGTGGGAGGTCTGCACGATCAAAGCCTATTGCGCGAACAAATTGAAGGACCCGTGAGCGAAGCGGCTACGCTGGGGCACACGCTGGCGGAGACTCTGCTAGCACGTGGCGCCGACCGGCTGCTGCGTGAATGGGCGATGCACGCGCCGTGACGGCGAGCGCTCCTCTGGCCGGGCGGCGCATTCTGGTAACGCGCCCGGCACATCAGGCCGAGAGTCTGTGTCAGCGCATCACCGCCGCCGGTGGCACGGCCGTACGGCTCCCGACCCTGGAAATCGTCCCCACGACCGATACCGCGGCAGCGCAAATGGCGCTGGAAGCGGCGCTGGAAGCCGACTGGCTGATTTTCATCAGCGCCAATGCAGTCTTTCATGCCTTGGCGCTGCGTCCCGATCTATTGGCACGTAGCTCAGCGCGCATCGCCGCCATCGGCGCCG
>JBARUT010000172.1:0-3905 GCA_049645885.1 Candidatus Macondimonas sp. | reverse complement strand
GGAGCCCTGCGGACGGCCCCACATACAGCGCTGCATGGGACCAGGTTGATTGAGTCAGGTACTTGATGGCGACACTCAGACGGGTATTGCCTTCCACCAGCAGCACATCCGCCGGACGGAGACAGGCGGCATAGCGCGCTGGATCCATGGGCACCACGGGTTCATGAAATGCCAGAGGCTGACTGAGATAAAGACTCAGCCGCCGCCCCAACCAAGTCGTGACACGATTCATGATCAAAAACTCGCCTTCTACCGGCCGCTTGAAAAGCGATACGGCCGCTCCCATCCTTTATCGGCAAGCCCGCAGACATCCTTGGCCCAACGCAACAATGCCTTTCATTGCCTTGACTGAGCCATGTGCCGCTCTGTGAGGAGGCGTTTTCCTGTTCATTCAGCCTCATGTTGCGCGGTCCGCTGCACGGCTCTTTGCGGAAGTGCCGCCTCGGCATGGTTTCCTCAGCCGACCCACGATGTTCCGCTCAACGGATGGGCTGGCGATCCAGCAGGCGGAAATGAATCGCCTCGCTCATGTGCCGCCCGGTGATGGTGTCCGACTCATCCAGGTCGGCGATGGTGCGGGACAGGCGCAACAGGCGGTGGTAGGCGCGGGCCGACAGCCCCAGTCGCTCCATGGCCTGCAACACCAGGTCCCGCACTGCACCCTTGACGGCGCACACCTGCGTTGTCTCGCGTTGGCTGAGGCTCGCATTGGGCTTGTCCTGACGCGCCAGCTGGCGCGCTCGCGCCTGAAACACCCGTGCGCGCACATCACAACTGGCCTCACCCTCAGGCGCATGCCCACTCAGGGACTCGGGGCTAACGGCCGGAACCTCCACATGAAGGTCGACACGATCGAGCAAGGGACCAGAGATGCGGGCGCGATAGCGGGCGACCTGTTCCTCGGTGCAACGGCAACGGCCCCGCACGTCACCCAGAAAACCACAGGGACAGGGATTCATCGCCGCCACCAACTGAAAACGCGCGGGGAATACCGCCTGCCGGGCGGCTCGGGAGATATGGATCTCACCGCTTTCCAAGGGTTCCCGCAGCACTTCCAACACGCGCCGATCAAATTCCGGCAGTTCATCCAGAAACAACACACCCTGGTGGGCCAGAGAGATTTCCCCTGGTCGCGGGATACTGCCACCGCCCACCAAGGCCACCGCGGAAGCAGTATGGTGGGGTGCGCGGAACGGTCGGCGCCCCCAGGCTTGGGGCTGGAAACCGTTTTCGCTGATGGACGCGATGGCCGCGACTTCCAAGGCTTCAGATTCAGCCAAGGGTGGCAGGATACCCGGCAAACGCCGCGCCAGCATGCTCTTGCCCGTCCCCGGGGGGCCCATCATGAGCAGGCTGTGTCCACCCGCCGCCGCCACTTCGAGCGCCCGCCGGGCGCTGAACTGGCCGCGCACGTCGCGCAGATCTTCAACGGCCTCTGGCGGTGGGAATGCATCAGAAGGGAAGTCGGGTTCGGGGAGGATGGCCTCCCCCTTGAGATGGGCACAGATCTGCAACAGATGACTGGCCGTGCGCAACGACAGGTCCCGGACAAGGTGTGCCTCGAGCCCATTGGCCAGGGGAACAATCAGCGTTCGCCGCGCATCCCGGCACGCCAGGGCAGCGGGCAACACCCCGCGCACCGGACGCAATTCTCCGCTTAAGGACAACTCGCCCAACAGCTCCAGTCCGGCCAGGGATTGCGCCGGAATCTGCCCGGAGGCAGCCAGGATCGCCAAGGCAATCGCCAAGTCGTAGCGCCCGCTTTCCTTGGGCAAGTCGGCAGGGGCGAGGTTGATGGTAATGCGTCGTACCGGAAATTCGAATCCGGCATTGTGCAGCGCAGCGCGGACCCGATCCCGGCTTTCCTTGACCGCGGTCTCGGCCAGACCGACCACCGTGACAGCCGGCAGACCATTGGCGAGATCGACCTCAACGGTCACCGGTGGGGCGAGCAAGCCCGCCTGCGCCCGGGTGTGAACGACAGCCAATCCCATGATGCCTTCCCCGTGTCCTTGGGCAGTTATCGGCCGGCATCCTGCCAACCTGTATCACCGTGCGAATAGCTCAGCGTACTGCAACTGCGATCATTCGCGTGGCGCCATTTCTGCGACTTGCCGCTCCAGTTCCGTCAGTTCGGTACGCAAGCGGGCCAGCACGGCGCGCTGGACATCAAACTCCTCCCGTGTGACGAGATCAAGCCGGGCAAAAGCCGATTGCAACACCGCCCGGAAGTTACGCCCCAGATCCTCCCGCAATGCCCCTAAATTCGCCGGCACCCGACCGGCCAGCTCTTCCGCGACCTCATCAACCCACGCTTGTTGCTTGCTCAAGGAATCCTCCGCCGCTCTGGGCTTCTGCTGATGCACCATTTTGGCGCCCAAAAAGAGGGCAATACATCGCCCCATCCACACCCGTCATTCTAGAGGCTCATGCCCAAGACGCCTATCTCTGTCATTACGATGACATAGCGCACTCTCAAAGGCATGGCATGGAACCTGCTTTATGCCTCACACGATTGTGCCGGATTCCACATAATCCGCGCGCATCCGTTTTTCCCGCCCCTATGGAGTAGTCGCGCATGAAGCTTGTCACAGCCATCATCAAGCCATTCAAACTGGACGATGTCCGAGAGGCGCTCTCGGACATCGGCGTACAAGGCATCACAGTCACCGAGGTCAAGGGTTTCGGTCGCCAGAAAGGCCATACGGAACTATACCGTGGCGCCGAATATGTTGTTGATTTCCTTCCGAAAGTAAAGATAGAAGTCGCCGTTACCGATGACATGGCCGACACCGTGATCGAAGCCATCAGCAAAGCCGCCAATACGGGCAAGATCGGCGACGGCAAGGTCTTCGTCTTCGACCTGGAGCAGGTGATCCGCATCCGCACCGGCGAATCGGGAGGTGACGCCATCTGAACTACCCAACTCACTTGGCTTGCCAACCTGGATTTTGCCTCGCAACACCGGGGTGATGCGTTTCAAGATCCAACCGGCGCTGACTGAGTGCGTTTGATGTTTCCGATCTGCGCTGCGGTGCTAGACTGGCTGACCACTCAGCCCATACCACCTCTCGCAGGAGATCGATTCCATGAAACTGGTGACCGCCATCATCAAACCGTTCCGACTGGATGATGTCCGCCAAGCCTTGTCGGACATGGGCATCCAGGGCATGACGGTAACCGAGGTCAAAGGCTTCGGGCGCCAGAAAGGCCATACGGAACTGTACCGGGGCGCCGAGTATGTGGTCGATTTCCTGCCGAAGGCCAAGATCGAAATTGCCGTGAGTGATGCATTGGTGGATCAGGTGATCGATGCCATCACCAAAGCCGCCAATACCGGAAAAATCGGCGATGGCAAGATCTTTGTGATGGAATTGGAACAAGTGGTCCGCATCCGCACCGGCGAATCGGGAGATAACGCACTCTAGGGCAGGGCCGGGGATGATTCCCCTTCAAAACCGCTCTAGGAGTAAACATGAATCACCATCGCTTCCCCTTGCTCAGGGCTTTGTCCCTTGCGGGACTGTCCATGCTCCCGTTGGCTGTTGGCGCCCAAGAGGCCGACCCAATTCCCACACTCGATGCCGGCAACACCGCTTGGATGCTGACCGCAACCGCGCTGGTCTTGTTCATGACCATCCCTGGCCTGGCGCTGTTCTATGGCGGCATGGTGCGTTCCAAGAACGTGCTGTCCATCTTGATGCAGTGTTTTGCCATCACCGCCCTGGTGTCCGTGCTGTGGGTCGTGTATGGCTACTCGCTGGCTTTCGATACCACCGGCATGGAGCAAGGGGTCGTCAATTTCAACTCCTTTGTGGGCGGCCTCTCCAAGGCCTTCATGTCCGGGTTGACGCGCGATGGCTTGGTCGGGACCATCCCCGAATCGGTCTTTGTCACCTTCCAGA
>JBARUT010000171.1:0-4374 GCA_049645885.1 Candidatus Macondimonas sp. | reverse complement strand
TGCGCCGCGGCGCAGGGCGCCCTGGAAGCAGACGCCGTCGAAGTCCGTTGCCTGTGGGCCAAGGAGGCCGCAGCACGCGATTTGTTGTGGGCAGAGGGGCTGCTACTCGGCACGCCTGAAAACCTGGGCTATCTGTCCGGCGCATTGAAGGATTTTTTTGATCGCACTTATTATCCGGTGCAAGGTCTCATCCAGACGCTGCCCTATGGCCTGTTCATCAGCGCAGGCAATGATGGTCGCGGCGCGGCCCAGCACCTCCAGCGCATCGCGCGCGGCTATCCGTTCCGCCTGGTGCAGGAACCGCTCATCTGTCGCGGGACACTGACCGAGGCGCATCTGGCGCAAGCCCGGGAAATGGGCGAGGCACTGGCCACGGGCTTGAGTTTGGGCATCTTCTGAGCGGGCTTGCTTTTCAAGCAGCCGACGCTGCCCTACAATCGAGAATTGACTTCAGGATCGCCTTCTGTGACAGCAAGGATTGCTGGATGACCGATGAAACATCCCTGTTCGAACGCGAACCCGATCAGGTCCGACGCCTTCACGGCGGTTTTTTCCATGCCATCCCCCATGCTCGCGAGCTGGGACTGGAAGTGGTGGACATGGGTGCGGGATGGGGACTGCTCAAGATCCCCTATCGGGCCGACCTCGTTGGCAATCCCCAGACCGGCGTACTGCATGGCGGCGTCCTGACCTCGCTCATCGACAGCGCCTGCGGTCTGGCCGTATTCTGCCGCCTGCCGCGCATGGAAGCGATCGCCACTCTGGACCTGCGCATCGACTACCTGAAGCCCGCCACCATCGGCGAGGACCTCTTCGCCCGGGCGGAGTGTTATCGGCTCACTCGCCAGATCGCCTTCGTCCGCTCCGTCGCCTACCAGCGCGATCCGCAGCAGCCCGTTGCCACCAGTGTAGCCACCTTCATGCGCAGCAGCGCAAATCCGGTTCGCGCTCCGCGTCCACCGGAAAAGGCCTGATCCCCATGGAATTGCAGCAACTGATCCAGACTGCCCGGGAACAGGGTGATTTATCGGGGCTGATGGGCCATATTCCCTACGCGCGGCTGATCGGCATGGACATGCGGCTTGATGAAGCAGGCCAACCGCTGTTCGTGCTCCCCTACCAGAGCAAGAACATCGGCAATACCGCCCTGCCGGCCTTGCATGGCGGGGTCATCGGCGGCTTCCTCGAAAACAGCGCCATTGTCCACCTGATATGGAAGCGCGATGCGGTGGAGATGCCCAAAACCATCGATTTCTCGCTCGACTACCTGCGCTCCGGACGCGCCATCGACTGCTACGCCCGCTGCGAAGTCACGCGTCAGGGCCGGCGCATTGCCCATGTCACCGCCTCGTGCTGGCAACAGGATCCAGCCCAGCCCGTCGCGGTGGCCCGTGTTCATTTCCTGCTGACCTGAAGGGATAAAACCCCGCTCAGGCCAGTCTCTTGCAATCGCAACACAACCTCCAAGGGAGTATTCATATGTCCGAGATTCGTTATGACGGCAAGACGGTGGTGGTCACCGGCGGCGGCGGTTCGCTGGGCCGGGCCTACTGCCTGTTGTTCGCCTCGCGCGGCGCCAACGTGGTCGTCAACGACCTGGGCGGCAGCTTCAGCGGTGAAGGCGCCAGCAAGTCCGCGGCCGACAAGGTGGTCGACGAAATCGTCGCCATGGGCGCCAAGGCTGTCGCCAGCTATGAGTCGGTCTCGACCATGGAAGGCGCCGAGAAGACCATGCAGATTGCCAAGGACGCCTTCGGCAGCGTGCACATGCTGATCAACAATGCCGGAATCCTGCGCGATGTGTCCTTCGCCAAGATGAGCGAGGAAGACTGGGACAAGATCATGGAAGTGCATCTGCGCGGCGCCTTCTGCATGACCAAGGCCGCCTGGCCCTTCTTCCGCGAGCAGTCCTATGGCCGCGTCATCCTCACCGCTTCGGCTGCCGGTATCTACGGTAACTTCGGCCAGACCAACTACTCGGCTGCCAAGCTGGGCCTCTACGGCATGGGCCAGACCCTTGCCCACGAAGGCAAGAAGTACAACATCAACACCAACGTGATTGCCCCGGTGGCCCGTTCGCGCATGACCGAAACCGTCATGCCACCACCGCTGCTGGAAAAACTGCGTCCCGAAGCCGTTGCGCCGCTGGTGGGTTGGCTGTGCGCGGAAGAAAGCAAGGAAAGCGGCTCGCTGTTCGAAGTCGGCGCCGGCCGCTTCTTCAAGCTGGGCTGGATCCGCACCAACGGCTACAAGAGCACAGCTGAAGCCGGCGTGGCCAGCCTGGAGGAATTGCGTGACAACTGGAAGACGGTGACCGACTTCACCGACGCCAAGATGGTGCGCAATATCCAGGAATCGACCATGGCGTTCATGCGCTAAACTGACCCGGAGAAGGGCGTGGCGAGTGGGCCGCGCCCCGATCCCTGAATGTTTTTTTTTCATCCATCACATCAAAAGACGAGGAGACACCCATGGGACGCAAGGTTTGCGTAATCGGCAACGGTATGACCCAGTTTGCCAAACCGGGCAGCAGCCCCGACTATCACATGATGGCCAAGGCGGCCGGCCAGCAGGCGCTGGAAGACGCCGGCATCCCCTACAACCTGGTCGAACAGGCCGTGGTCGGCTATGTCTACGGGGAAAGCACCTCGGGCGAGCGGGCCATGTATGAGCTCGGCCTGACCGGCATTCCGATCTACAACGTCAACAACAACTGTTCCACCGGCTCCACCGCCCTGATGCTGGCCAAGCAGCTGGTGGAAGGCGGCATCGCCGAGTGCGTGATGGCCATGGGCTTCGAGAAGATGGAAAAGGGTGCCCTGGGCGCCAAGTACACCGATCGGCAGAACCCCATGGACAAGCACATGGGCGTGATGTTCAAGGCCCAGAAATTCACCAATGCCCCGCCCACCGCGCAACTTTTCGGCGGCGCCGGGCGCGAGCACCAGGAAAAATATGGCACCTCGAACGAGGCCTTCGCCAAGATCGCCGTGAAGAATCGCCAGCACGCGCTGAACAACCCGCGCTCCATCTTCCACGATGCGCTGACGGTGGAAGAGGTGCTGGAATCGCCGCATTACTACGGACCCATCACCCGCTTGCAGTGCTGCCCGCCCACCTGCGGCGCCGGCGCCGCCATCGTGTGCTCCGAGGAATTCGCCAAGAAGCACGCCAAGAACAAGCCAATCTACATCGTCGGTCAGTCCATGGTCACCGACATGGAGTCCTCGTTCAACGAAAACTCCATGATCAAGGTGGTGGGCTATGACATGTCCAAGAAGGCCGCCCAGGACGTCTACGAGCAGTCCGGCCTGGGACCCCAGGACGTGGATGTCATCGAATTGCACGACTGCTTCACCGCCAATGAGCTGATCACCTACGAGGCCCTGGGCCTGTGCGAGGAAGGCGGCGCCGAGCAGTTGATCAATGAAGGTGACGTCACCTATGGCGGCAAATGGGTGGTCAATCCCTCGGGCGGTCTGCTCTCCAAGGGCCACCCCCTGGGCGCGACAGGCCTCGCCCAGTGCGCCGAGATGTGCTGGCAGTTGCGTGGCCAGGCGGACAAGCGCCAGGTGGAAGGCGCCAAGGTCGGCCTGCAGCACAACCTGGGCCTTGGCGGCGCCTGTGTGGTGACGCTCTACAGCGTCTGACACTATCTCCAGAGCATCGATTATGCTTCACTTCGAGGCCCCGCAAGGGGCCTTTTTTTTAACCATCGTCCCGTAGCGGAACGACCGTTTCAGCCTCGATGCCCTGCAGTTCCGGCGACTGCAAGGCGCGCGGGACATGATCGATGGGATCGAGGGCAAGCATCTCGCCGCCATCCACGGTCGCCTGCAGGTCACGGAAGCGGCGGGCCGACACCAGCACCCGGCTTTCCAGCGCCGAAGTGGCCTTGTTATAAGACTCCGTCGCCTGCCCCAGGCTTTTGCCCACCCGCGCCCAGTGTTCCGCCAGGGTGCTGATGCGCTTGTACAACTCCTTGCCCAGATCGCTGATGGCCTGGGCATTTTCCGCCAAGGCTTCCTGTCGCCAACCATAGGCGACCGCCTTGAGCAGGGCGATCAAGGTCGTCGGCGTGGCCAGAATGACCCGCTGCTCCACGCCGCGTTCGATCAAGGTCGGATCGGCCTTGAGCGCCGCGCTGTAGAACGCCTCCCCCGGAACGAACAGCACGACGAATTCCGGGCTGGAACCAAATTCCCGGGCCAGATGCTCCCAATAGGATTTCTCCGCCAGCTTGCGCATGTGATCGCGCAACTGGCGCGCATGGTCGAGCAGTTTCAGTTCGGCGGCGGCGGTTTGCCCCTGGGATTCCAGTTCAGCAGCGCTGAAATAGGCATCCAGCGGGGTTTTGGCGTCGATGGCGATGCG
>JBARUT010000170.1:0-2497 GCA_049645885.1 Candidatus Macondimonas sp. | reverse complement strand
GTGTTACGGTATTGCCTGCCTGATGAGCGTTTTGTGGCTGGCATTTGGTTATTCCATCGCCTTTGGCGAAGGTAATGCCTATTGGGGTGGCTTGGGCAAGATGTTCCTGATTGGCGTGACCGCTGACAGCCTGTCCGGCACCCTGCCCGAGGTGTTGTTCTTTGCCTTCCAGATGACTTTCGCCATCATCACCCCGGCGCTGATCGTGGGCGCTTTTGCAGAACGCATGAAGTTCTCTGCCCTGCTACTGTTCACCACGATCTGGCTGACGGTGGTCTACCTGCCCATCGCCCACATGGTGTGGAGCGGCGATGGTGGCCTGATGTGGGACTGGGGCGTGCTCGACTTCGCGGGCGGCACGGTGGTCCACATCAATGCGGGTATTGCGGGTTTGGTGGCCTGCCTGGTCATGGGCAAGCGCAAGGGCTTTCCCACCACCGCCATGCCGCCGCATAACCTGACCTATACCTTGATCGGCGCTTCCATGCTGTGGGTGGGCTGGTTCGGCTTCAATGCCGGTTCCGCCGTGGCTGCCGATGGTTCCGCGGGTATGGCCATGCTGACCACCCAGGTTGCTACCGCCTCGGCTGCACTGGCTTGGATGTTTGCCGAGTGGCTGAGCCATGGCAAACCTTCTGTGCTGGGCATCGCCTCTGGCGCCGTAGCCGGCCTGGTCGCGGTCACGCCCGCTTCCGGCACCTGTGGGCCCATGGGTGCATTGCTGCTCGGCATCATTGCCGGTGTACTGTGCTTCTTGGCTTCCACCAAGCTCAAGCGGGCCGCGGGTTACGATGACTCTCTCGACGTGTTCGGGGTGCATGCCGTCGGTGGATTGGTTGGCGCCATCCTCACCGGCCTGTTCGCGGACGTGTCCTTCGGCGGCAGTGGCCTGGCCGAAGGCGTGACCATCGGCGACCAGCTCTGGATCCAGATCAAGGGCAGTCTGTTCACCCTGATCTACACTGGTGTGATGAGTTTCATCATCCTCAAGGTGATCGACGTACTGGTAGGACTGCGCGTGAGCGAAGAAGAAGAAACCGAAGGTCTCGACATCGCCCTGCACGACGAGCGCGGCTACAACCTCTGACCCTGTCCTGACGTCTCCCATCAAGCCCTGGAATCACCGAGATTCCAGGGCTTTTTTGCCCAAAATCGCCGGAACCGCCGCTTTATAAAGCGTTCCCAGGGTATGCCCGCATACCCCCTGCGTGATCAGGCCGCACCTCAAGCATCAACAGGAAGCCGCCGATATCTGGTTCAGGGAGCCGGACCGGGTTGGCCCTGTGCTGCCATGGCAATCAAATGCCATGGATCTATGGGCAAAAACAGTCACCTGCAAAGCCATGCGACCGAAAAATCCATCATCTTCCCGGCTATTTTGAACACACAGGCAAAAAAAGAGAGGACAGGCACATGCATGCCATCCGTTGGATTATGTGTTGCAGCGCAATGCTTTGGCCGCTCTGGGGCAGCGCTGAGATCTACCAGTCCCGTGATGCCTCCGGAAATACCGTCTATAGCGACCGTCCGCTGGGCGCAAATTCCCACAAAAGCGGCATTACCGCGCCGCCCACAGGCCAATCTCCCACGATTCCAGCCGCGCTTCCCCCGGACGACAAAGCACCGCCAGCCGAAGATCCAGAGCTTAGGAAAGCGCGCTGCACGAAGGTGCGTGAGCTTCTGGCGCGTTACCAAAAAGCCGAGTACCTGATGGGAGAAGGCGCGGACGGAAAGAATCAGATCCTGAGCGATCAGGAAAAAAACAAAGAAATGGAATTGCTGCGGGAACAAGAAGCCGCCCAATGCGACTCTTGAAGGGCGGTTTTCTGCCCCATAGTGCGCTTTAAGCTCGCCATCACAAGCAATCGAGAAACAAGATGAGTACCTCACTCGAATGAGAAGCAACGATTCATTCCGTTGGCTTTTGGCCTTAAGGGTGTCAGACCAGCTCCCGCATCACGCCGGCACCCAGCAAAACGAGCATTTGGACCTCTCGCCAAATATCTCGCCACATTCCACATGAGGTAACTCAAGGTAGCCAGCGCGAGGCCATAACATGTTGAAACCTTCCCCAGCGCCGCTGGCGATAAGCCACCTACGACGACAAGCAACCTGATCCTCCCCCAGATTGGCGGGGATCGTCGCGATGTTGACCCCCCACAGCCACTATTGGGCAAGCCCTTCTACCCATTGGACTGATGGTGATCCGGGAAGGCACATCCCGTCGTCCCTCACCAAGGCGCGCCAGACATTGCCCCGCCTTCCGAACGTCAATCCGTATCTGGTACCAATCGATATCCTTCGCTGTTGTCCTTCAAGGCGATGCCGGGCAGGCGCAAACGCAGCGATTCGCGCTCCAGATAGGCGAGTTGTTGGGCGGCTTGCGCATAGGGCAGGCCTTCGGAGCGAACACGAACTCGATCAGTGTCGCCAGCCCGGCAATCAGCCCGCCCCTCTCCCCGAATGCCCGATGGCTGTAGGCGAAGGGACCGCCAGC
>JBARUT010000169.1:0-2809 GCA_049645885.1 Candidatus Macondimonas sp. | reverse complement strand
TTTCCAGGTCACGCATTTCGCCCACCAGAATCACATCCGGATCCTCGCGCAGGGCCGAGCGCAAGGCCTGCGCAAAAGTGTGGGTATCGCGCTTCAATTCACGCTGATTCACCAGACAACGCTTGCTGGGATGGACAAATTCGATGGGGTCTTCGATGGTGAGGATATGAGCAGCTTCGTTTTCATTGACATAGTCGACCATGGCCGCCAAGGTTGTGGACTTGCCCGAGCCGGTTGGACCGGTCACCAGCACGATCCCACGGGGCTTCAGAGCCAGATCCTTGAAGATGGCCGGACAGGCCAGTTGCTCCAGGGTGAGAATTTTTTCCGGGATGGTGCGGAACACCGCCGCCGGGCCTCGACTCTGGTTGAAGGCATTGACGCGAAAACGTGCGACCCCGGCGATGGCGAAGGAAAAATCGGTTTCAAACTGTTCCTCATATTCCTTGCGCTGTCGGTCATTCATGATGTCGTAAATGAGATCATGGGTCTCCTTGGGATCCATGGCCGGCAAATTGATCCGCCGGATATCCCCATCGACCCGGATCATGGGTGGCAGGCCAGCGGAAAGATGCAGGTCGGAAGCCCCATTTTTGACGGAAAACGACAGCAGCTGCGCGATATCCATGGCGATCCCGACATTCCCCGTGACTGACCCTAACATTAACGACAGGATGACCACGGACCTTAATATCAAGACTTCCGATGAGCAGGCACGGCGCTATCGGGCCGTGTGGGAACGCATCCGCCAAGCAGCCGTGGGCGCCGGACGCGACCCCACCGAGATCGGTCTGCTGGCGGTAAGCAAGGGACATCCCGTTCAGGCCCTGGACGCCCTGCAGCGTCTGGGGCAACGCGACTTCGGCGAGAGTTATCTCCAGGAAGCCCTGCCCAAGCTCGACGCACTCGCTGGCCATAATCTGAACTGGCATTTCATTGGGCCGCTGCAGGCCAACAAATGCCGTGATATCGCCGCCCGCTTCGACTGGGTGCACAGCCTGGACCGGCCGCATCTGGCTGAACGGCTCAACCGGCTTCGACCGCAGCATCTGCCCCCCCTCCAGGTGTGCCTGCAAGTGAAACTCAGCGCGGAACCCCAGAAATCCGGCGCGCAACCCGAGGATCTGGCGCTGCTGGCCGAAATCGTGACGAGTCTACCCCGCCTGCGCTTGCGCGGCCTGATGGCCATTCCCCAAGCATCCCGCGAGCAATACGAGCAACGCGCCGCCTATGCCCGATTACGCGCACTATTCAATCATCTGCGTAGCGCCGGCCATGATTTGGACACACTGTCCATGGGCATGTCGGAAGACCTGAAAGCCGCCATTCTGGAAGGCAGCACGCTGGTACGAGTCGGCACGGCATTATTCGGTCCCCGCCCTGCGGCGCGGACTTGAAGCGAGCCGGTTGCACACCACGCACGGGATGCCGATCATAGGGCCCGCAATTCACCTTCCCGGAAGCGGACACGACGGCATGGATCCCTTTATCGGTTTTATTGGCGGCGGCAACATGGCCTCCAGCCTGATTGCCGGATTGATCCGGCAAGGCATCCCCGGTGCATCCTTGGGCGTGGCTGAACCGGATGCCGAAAAGCGCCGACAGCTCGCCACGAGCTCCAGCCTGCTCGCCACACCGGACAATGCCCTCATTGCGCAGCAGGCCGATGTATTGGTCCTGGCGGTGAAGCCGCAAGCGTTGAAAGCCGTTAGTCTGGCATTGCGCGAACCACTAACGGGCCGCGACCCCCTGGTGATTTCCATTGCCGCCGGCATCGGGACCGATGCCCTGGCACGCTGGCTTGGCCCCTCCCTGCCGATTGTGCGTGCCATGCCCAACACGCCCGCTCTAATGGGGCATGGCGCCACCGGTCTGTTCGCAAACGCCGACGTTTCCGAGGCCCAGCGACAACAGGCCGAACGGCTCTTCAACGGGGTGGGGATGGTGCGTTGGCTGACGGATGAGGCCCAAATCGATCTGGTCACCGCGCTGTCCGGCAGCGGGCCGGCCTATTTCTTCCTGTTCATGGAGGCGCTGCACGAAGGCGCTCAGGAACTGGGGCTAGACCCGGGCTTGGCCCGAGACCTGACGCTCCAGACCGCCTTGGGCGCCGCCCACATGGCCCGGGACAGCGGGCTGGGTCTGGACGAATTGCGCGTCCGGGTCACTTCACCCGGCGGCACCACGGAACAGGGCCTGCGCGTCCTGGAACGTGAAGGCTTGCGCCGCATCGCCCGCGAAGCCCTGGCCGCAGCACAAGCGCGCGCAATCACGCTGGCACAGGAATTGGGAGAAACATCATGATGCCCGGCTACTGGCAGGATCCCGTGGTTTTCCTGCTCTCCAGCGTATTCAAAATCGCCGCGGTACTGTTCTGGATCCGCGCGCTCATCGCCCTGACATCCCGGGATCGCTTCGATCCGCTGTTGCGATCGATCGTGCGTCTGACCGAACCGGTGCTGGCGCCGTTGCGTCACGTCATCCCCACCTATCGGGGTCACGAGATTGGCGCCCTCCTGGTGCTTCTGTTGTTGCAGGTCGGGTTTTATTTTGCCTTGGCCGGAATAACTGGACTCAGCCTGCCTTTGCCCCTGTTGCCGCGGATGGCAGCAGCCGATCTCACGGTGCTATTGCTCAATATCTATACCTTCAGCATCCTGATCCAGGTGTTGCTGAGCTGGATTTCTCCGGGACAATACCCGCCCGCGGCTATGCTGCTGTTTCGCCTCACTGGTCCCCTGCTGGATCGGGCGCGCCGGCTGCTGCCCGACACCGGCATGATGGATTTCTCGCCCCTGCTGGTCCTGCT
>JBARUT010000168.1:0-1705 GCA_049645885.1 Candidatus Macondimonas sp. | reverse complement strand
TGAGCAGCGCCACCTGCATTTCCTTGCGGATCAGCCGACGGGTATTGCTGCCGGTGATCTGTCCCAGGGCCAGGGCGCGGATGATCAACGCGGAGGTCTGATTGCCGGTGTTGCCGCCGATGCCGGCCACGATGGGCATGAGCGCCGCCAAGGCCACCAGCCGCTCGATGGTGCCCTCAAACAGGCCGATCACCCGCGAGGCGATCAGGGCCGTGACCAGGTTGACGGCCAGCCAGGGCCAGCGGTTGCGTACGCTGGGCCCGACCCCGGCGAACAGGTCTTCCTCCTCGCGCAGACCGGCTCGTCCCAGCATTTCCGCATTGCGGGCTTCCTGCAGAAAATCCACCACCGCGTCGACGGTGAGTCGCCCCAGAACACGCCGCTGGGCATCCACCACGGGCGCCGAGACCAGGTCATAACGCTCGAAGGCCTGGGCCGCTGCACTGGCCTCGTCCAGCGGGGAAAAAGTCACCACATCCCGAGCCATCACCTCGGACACGCGACAGGCCGGATCCTCTGCCACCATGCGGCGCAGCAGCAAGATCCCGGTGAGGACGCCGTACCGATCGGTTACGAACAGCTTGTCGGTATGGTCGGGCAGTTCCCCCATGCGCCGGAGATAGCGATACACCAGATCCAGGGTGATGTCTTCCCGGATGGTCACCGGTTCGTAATCCATCAGCGTGCCGACCGTGTCCTCGGGATAGGACAGGGCGGTTTGCAGCCGGGCGCGATGCCGGGCATCCATGGTGTCCAGTACCCGTTGCAGGACGTCGCGCGGCAGGTCGGCGGCCAGGTCTGCCAGTTCGTCCGCGTCGAGTTGCGAGGCTGCCGCCTGCAGTTCGGTCTGATCCATACGGGCAATGAGGCTTTCGCGTACTGCGTCGGAGACCTCCAGCAGGATTTCCCCATCCTGGTCCGCCCGTACCAGATCCCAGACCGTCAAGCGATCCTCCAATGGCAGGGATTCCAGAACATAGGCGATATCGGCCACATGAAGACGATGGAGCTTGCGCTCCAGTTCGCTCAGGTGCTGGCGGTGCAGGACCTGTTGTTCGAGCGCGTGACGCGGGGTGTCGCTGCGTTCCAGCACGTGCTCGACCAAGTGCTGTTTGCGCAGCAGATTGGTGACCTCCTGCAGGATGTTCTGCAAGTGGTTGCTGTCGGCCGGTCGCTGGATCGGAGCTGTTTCCATGAAAACTCCGCGGTCAGGTGAGGGTTACAGGCGGCGCAGGCAATCGAGGTAACGGTTCTCGTCGGGCGGCAGGCCCGCTTGCTGGGCCTCCCACAGCACCTGACCCAGACAGCCCATCATCAGGTGTTCGGCCGCATGAGCCGAGCCTTGACGGGCGGCCAGGCGACGGTGGAGCTGGCGAATGCCGGTCGGCCGGTCAGTCCCCACCTGCTCGCGCAAGGCCAGATGCATCCCCATGTGGAGAAAGGGATTCTCGCCGCCGTCTTCAGGGCGAAACTCCGCGTGTGCCAGTTCCATGGCCGGCGTTTCCAGCAGCGCATGATACTCGGGATGTTCGCCGATCAGTGTGGCGAGGGCACTCTCCAGCGGCGTCAGCGCTTGTCGGTCGCGCGCCTTGCGCCAGGCGGTCGCGTACTGGGTGCGCAGGGCGGCGCGGTCGTTGCCGAACATTCAGCGCACTCCGGATCGCGGTGTGGCGGCGGAGGGCATTGGGTCTGCAAGGGATGCTGC
>JBARUT010000167.1:0-2389 GCA_049645885.1 Candidatus Macondimonas sp. | reverse complement strand
ACGCTGATCTGGCCGGAGCGCGCGGTCATGGCGGCGGCGTCCTTCACGATTCGGCCGCAGGAGCGGCCCGTCGCGCGATGGTGCTGACGGGGACCGTACCCATGCCCGGTGCGGGCGCGCTGGCGCTGCTGCAGGCACAGGCACCCTTGCCCCGGGTCTGGAACACCAGGCCGCTGGTGGTGGCGGTGTCGGTGAAATCCATCGTGGCCCCATCCAGTATTTCGGCGCTTTCAGCCGGCAGGAACAGACGCAGTCCCGCCTGTTCAAAGACAACATCCCCTGCCTGCGGCATGGGCTCCACGCTGAACTCGCTGTTCAATCCTGAGCAGCCTCCAGGGGTGACCACCAGACGGAAGCCATAGGTGTCGCCGCCACCGAAGCGCACCATGCGTTGGATGAATTTTTGCGCTGCCGGCAGAATGCTTAATTCCATGATCCGAATCTCCTTCAGGCGCGCGGTTGGTAGCGCGGTTGGGCGGGGTCGATGATGCAGGTGTTGTCCACTGGGCACACGGCCATGCACTGGGCTTCATCGAAGTAACCGATGCATTCGGTGCACTTCTTCGGATTGATGACGAAGATGCCGTCCTTTTCGTAGATGGCGACGTTGGGGCAGACGGGTTCACAGGCCGAGCAGCCCGTGCACTGGGAAGCGACAATCTTGAATGACATGGTTTTCTCCTGGCGTGCTGAAAAGATGGGGGACGGACAGAGTCCCGAGGCGTGTCCACTCCGTTCCGCCCCCCACCACGAACGACCCACCTCTGATCAGGCGGCCACGTACGCTCCTTGGCGGATCTCGGCATCCCCCTTGGGTTGGTGCACGATCTCGCCACTTTCGACCTGATCCAGATAGGCCTTGTAGTAAGCGATGACCGAGCGCTCGATGAACTCGTGGGCGTAGCTGTCCACGGGTTCAATGCCGGACTGCTTCAGCGTGTCCTTCGGGCAGCCCCCGATCTTGGAGGCGAACACGGCGACGCAGTCATTGATGGCACGGATGGTGGTGGTCAGGGCGTCTTCTTCACCGAACCCCCCCTGGCAATACAGGTCCACCCGGCGATGGCCGACGAACTTGGCGCCTTCCACGCTGGCCTCGTAGATCTGGAACTCGCTGACATGACCGAAGTGCTCGTTGATCTTGCCGCCGCCCTTGGTGGCCACGGCGATGAGCACCTTGATGTCGCTGAGCTTGCCGGCCAGTTGCGTTAGTTCCTCGCGTTTGGCGGCAACCTGTTCCTGGCGCTTGCGCTCGACCTCGACCTGGTAGGCCTTGCGGGTTTCCCCGTCGTAGTTGACCTCCATGGCCATGATCTTGTCGGTAGTGAACTCCGCCGAGCGATCCTCACCCAGCAGGCCCACCGCGTCGGCGCGGCACTGCCGGCAATGGCGCATCATGTTCATCTCGCCGGAGCAGGAATCCTGCAGGGCTTTCAATTCCTGGGCAGTGGGGCCGCGCTGGCCATTCAGGCCAAACACGGTGCCGTGCTCGGGAGAGGAGATCAGCGGCATGATGTTGTGCAGGAAGGCGCCACGGGACTTGACCGCGCGGTTGACCTCCACCAGATGCTGGTCATTGATGCCCGGAATCATCACCGAGTTGACCTTGCACAGGATGCCCCGCTCGGTCAGCATCTCCAGACCCTGGAGCTGGCGCTCGGTCAGGATGCGGGCCGCGTCGATGCCCTTGTAGCGTTTGTTCTGGTAGTAGATCCAGGGATAGATCTGGGCGCCCACCTCGGGATCCACCATGTTGATGGTGATGGTGACGTGGTCCACATTGAAACCGGCGATGGTATCCACATGATCCGGCAAGGCCAGGCCATTGGTGGACAGGCAGAGCTTGATGTCCGGCGCGGTTTTCGAGATCAGCTCGAAGGTCTTGAAGGTCTTTTCGGGGTTGGCGAGCGGATCGCCGGGACCGGCGATGCCCAGCACGGTCATCTGCGGAATGGTGGAAGCGACCGCAATCACCTTCTTGGCCGCCTGCTCGGGCGTCAGCTTCTCGCTGACCACGCCCGGGCGCGACTCGTTGGCGCAGTCGTACTTGCGGTTGCAGTAGTTGCACTGGATGTTGCAGGCCGGCGCGACCGCCACATGCATGCGCGCATAGTGGTGATGGGCCTCCTCGCTGTAACAGGGATGGTTCTTCACCTTCTCCCAGATTTCCGGGGCCAGATCGCCCGCCCCGGCGCCGGTACCGCAGCTCGATTTGCCCGAGCTACCGGTTGTTCCGCAACCATTGTGGTCCTCGGCAATTTTCGCGGCGATCTCGCTGGCCGAACCAGCCACCGCCACGTTGATCTGTTGAAGCTTGTCGTTGATCGCAATCCGTTCTTGCATGACGCCCTCCGGAAGGTGTTCTTACACGCTGGACACAGGGTGTACC
>JBARUT010000166.1:0-7371 GCA_049645885.1 Candidatus Macondimonas sp. | reverse complement strand
GTGATGCTGCTCATCTTCTGAGCCGTCCGCGCCCAGCGCCCCGCAGAGGGTGAACTGGCCACAATGCCGTCGATTGGTTACGCGACGGCGTCCTTGACCCGCTCCACTGCGGCATAGGCGGAGTGGTTGTGGATGGATTCGAAGTTTTCCGACTCCACCGTATAGGCCAGCACCCGCGCATCCGCATCCAGGCGCGCCGCCACATCGCGCACCATGTCCTCGACGAACTTGGGGTTGTCGTAGGCCCGTTCAGTGACGAATTTCTCATCCGGCCGCTTGAGCAGGCCATAGAGTTGGGCGGATGCCTCCGCCTCCACCAGGTCAATCAGGTCCTCCACCCACACATCGCCCAGGCAACGCACCTGCACGGTGACGTGGGAACGCTGGTTGTGCGCGCCGTAGTCGGAGATTTCCTTCGAGCAGGGGCACAGGCTGGTGACCGGAATCACCACCTGCACCAGGGTCTGGGCGCCCGCCGGCGTGGACATGCCGGTCAGGGTCACCTCGTAGTCCATCAGGCTGCGCACCCCTGAGATCGGGGCCGACTTGGTCACGAAGTAGGGAAACGCCACTTCCAGAAACCCGTTATCGGCTTCCAGGCGTGTGGTCATGAGGTCCATCAAGGCATTCAGGCTGCGCACCGTCAACACCTCGTCGTTCTCCCCCAGGATCGCGACGAAGCGGGACATGTGGGTGCCCTTCTGGTGATGCGGCAGACTGACATACATGTTCAGCCGCGCCACGGTGTGCTGCACCGCGCCGGAGCGGTCCGCCACCCGCAGGGGATGGCGAATGCTGCGAATGCCCACGCGATCAATGGGGATACGCCGATGATCGGCGCTGCCCTGCACGTCAACGATATCGGTAACGACCGCAACAGCCTGACCCGGATGCTTCATGATGGCGATGTCCTCAAAAAAATCTTCTGATGCCAATGCTCATTTCGGATAACGGCGCGTCATCCCGGCGTCTTCCCCGCCGCCCCCGCTGCAACATTCCGATGCTAAAGCCTTCGACAGCGGAGGGGAAGCAAATCGGCATACATGGCGGGCAAAATCAGTCCGAACCCAAGGGTCGTCACTCGCTGTAGCGCACCTTGGCACGGTCGGTTTCCCAGATCGTCACCGCCGAAACCCGCACTTCTTGGGCTGACAAATCACGGCCCAGTTCCCCGTAAATATAGCGGGCCAGTTGCTCGGCCGTCGGGTTGACGCGATCAAAGGGGGGCAGGTCGTTGAGGTGGCGGTGATCGAGCCGATCGGTAATCGCCCGCGCCGCCGCCTTGATGTCCTGGAAATCAATGGCCAGATCGATGTCGTTGAGGGATTCCGCGACGACTTCCGCCTCCACTTTCCAGTTGTGCCCGTGCAGGCGGGAGCAAGGCCCCGGATGCCCGCGCAGGATGTGGGAGGCGGAAAATTCGGTGAGGATGGTGAGGGTGTAAATGCCGGCCATGATGGCCCTCTGGGGAACAGCGAGGGGCCAGTAAACTACCGGATTTCAAGCCAATGCGCAATCAGGGCTGTCCCGACCCCGCGGCGGGGTCGGGACAGCGGGCCATTGATTCAGTCGTCGATGCGGCCCCAAGATTTGTAGCTGTAGCTGTACTTCATGCCGCCATCGTTTCCAAAATAGCGGGTGCGACCGAAGTAACGCCCGGTAACCGGATCGCTGACTTCGCTGTCTTGTCCCAGCTCCCAGTCGGTCGGGCTCAGCCTGTAGGCATAAATGTTTTTGTAGACGTCCTTCCCAGCGACGGTCTGGTCGAACGTGGCGTTGAAATCAAAGCTGAAGGCCTGTCCACTGACATTGGCCAGTTCGCTGTCCTGCATCGCGACCAGTTCGGCCTGAGCGGCCAGGGGCGCCAAGGCCAGCAGGCCTGCGACAGAGATGAGTTTGTGCTTCATGGAGTGACTCCCAAGAAAATAGATTGCAGCCAAGGCTTCCTGCCGGGAAGCCATTCCAACCCTATCGAAGCCAGATGACAGATCAGTGCACTCCACGATGACAAAACCGTTCCAATCCGTGATCGGGAGACACAAAAAAACACCCCGCCAGAGGCGGGGTGCTTGGGGTCGGAACACGGGCTTCCGTTAAGGTCGGGGCGAACTCAGAAGTCCATGCCGCCCATGCCACCCATACCGCCCATGTCAGGCATGCCACCACCGTGGCCGCCGTCCTTCTCATCCTTGGGCTCTTCGGCAATCATGCACTCGGTGGTCAGCATCAGGCCGGCCACGGAGGCCGCGTTCTGCAACGCGGAACGGGTCACCTTGGCAGGATCCAGAATGCCCATCTCGATCATATCGGCATATTCGCCAGTGGCGGCATTGTAGCCATAGTTGCCGCTGCTTTCGGCAACCTTGTTCAGCACCACCGAACCGTCTTCACCGGCATTGCCGACGATCTGGCGCAGGGGTTCTTCCATGGCGCGCAGGGTGATGGTGATGCCCACGTCCTGGTCATGATTGGCACCCGTGATACCCTTGATGGCCTGTTTGGCGCGAATCAGGGCGACACCGCCGCCGGGCACCACGCCTTCTTCCACCGCCGCACGGGTAGCGTGCAGGGCGTCTTCAACGCGGGCCTTCTTTTCCTTCATTTCCATTTCGGTGGCAGCGCCCACCTTGATCACGGCCACGCCGCCAGCCAGCTTGGCCATGCGTTCCTGCAGCTTTTCCTTGTCGTAATCGGAGCTGGCTTCCTCGATCTGGCGACGGATCTGCTCGATGCGCGCTTCGATGTCCTGCTTGCGGCCGGCGCCATCGACGATGGTGGTGTTCTCCTTATCGATCTGCACTTTCTTGGCGTTGCCCAGATCTTCCAGGGTGGCCTTCTCCAAGGTCAGGCCGAGCTCCTCGGAAATCACCTGACCGCCGGTCAGCACAGCCATATCCTGCAGCATGGCCTTGCGGCGATCACCGAAGCCGGGGGCCTTGACGGCGCAGACCTTGACGATACCGCGGATGGTGTTGACCACCAGAGTTGCCAGAGCTTCGCCTTCCACATCCTCGGCCACGATCAACAGGGGCTTGCCGGACTTGGCCACGGCTTCCAGCACCGGCAGCATTTCGCGGATGTTGGAAATCTTCTTGTCATAGAGCAGGATGTAAGGGGTTTCCAGCTCACAGGACATGCTCTGCTGGTTGTTGATGAAATAGGGCGACAGGTAGCCGCGATCGAACTGCATGCCCTCGACCACGTCCAGCTCGTTGTCCAGACTGGAACCTTCCTCGACCGTGATCACGCCTTCCTTGCCAACCTTTTCCATCGCCTTGGCGATCAGGTCACCGATGACGGTGTCGGAGTTGGCGGAAATGGAGCCAACCTGGGCAATGGCCTTCTGGTCGTTGCAGGGCTTGGAGAGCTTCTTGATCTCTTCAACCGCAGCGCTCACGGCCTTGTCGATGCCGCGCTTCAGGTCCATTGGATTCATGCCGGCGGCCACGGCCTTCATGCCTTCACGCAGCAGGGCCTGGGTCAACACGGTGGCGGTGGTGGTGCCATCACCAGCCACGTCGGAGGTCTTGGAAGCGACCTCCTTGACCATCTGCACGCCCATGTTCTCAAAGCGATCCTTGAGCTCGATTTCCTTGGCGACGGACACGCCATCCTTGGTCACGGTTGGAGCGCCGAAGCTCTTTTCCAGAACGACATTACGGCCCTTGGGACCCAGGGTGACCTTGACGGCGTTGGCCAGCACGTTCACGCCACGCAGCATGCGGGCACGGGCGTCTTCACCGAATTTGAGTTGCTTAGCAGCCATTGGGAATAACCTCCAAAATTGTAAAAATCAGCCGGAATGAATGGCTTAGTTCAGGATCGCCATGATGTCGTCTTCGCGCATCACCAGCAGTTCCTGGCCGTCCAGCTTGACTTCGGTACCGGAATACTTGGCGAACAGCACCTTGTCGCCGATCTTGACGCTCAGGGCGCGCACTTCGCCGCTGTCCAGCAGCTTGCCGGTGCCGATGGCAACAACTTCGCCCTTGGCGGGTTTTTCCGCAGCGGAGTCCGGAATCACGATTCCGCCGGGGGAGGTCCGTTCTTCTTCAAGGCGCTTGACGACCACACGATCATGCAAAGGACGAATATTCACTTGAGGATCTCCTCGTCAGGTTGAACGCCGGATGGCGTGTTAAGGCGTTGAGTACAAACTCGGGTTGTTAGCACTCACCAGATTCGAGTGCCAATAATAGCCTCAGTTAGCGGTGAGTCAAGCTTCTTGACCGTAGCGGCACGCGGTAATGGTCGTCTTGCTTGCCGGGATCGACAGCGGGCGCGGCTCGCCGGGGCAGCGCGGTTTCCGGCAACACTGGTCTTGTGCGACCCTTGTGCCTTGGGCTTTCCAAATGCTGACCCCGGACAGGAATGACCATGTCCACCGATCACCACATGCCAGCGACTGGCAACGCACCCATACCGGAAACCAGCGATGCACTGGAACAGCCGTGGCACGCCTTGCCGCCCGAGGCCGCGCTGCAGCAACTCCATTCGTCCGAACACGGCCTGACCCCAGAGGAAGCAACGCGGCGTCTGGATCAGTGGGGTCTCAACCAGCTTTCGCCCGTGCCACCCATACCGGCATGGCGGCGGTTTCTGCGTCAATTCAACAACCTGTTGATCTATGTCCTGATCGCAAGCGCGACCGTGACCGCGGTACTGGGACACCTCGTGGATACCGGGGTGATCGTGTTGGTGGTGCTGGCCAACGGCCTGATCGGCTTTCTTCAGGAAGGCAAGGCGGAACAGGCACTGGCTGCCATCCGGGCGATGATCGCGCCGCAGGCCACCGTACTGCGGGACGGACACCGCCAAACGATCGAAGCGGCCCATATCGTGCCGGGTGATCTGGTCTTGCTGGAGGCGGGAGATCGGGTTCCGGCCGACCTGCGGTTGCTGCGGGTCAATCGCCTGCGCATCGATGAGGCAATCCTGACCGGTGAATCGGTGCCGGTCGACAAGCGAATCGAGGCGGCCGTGCCCGCTGCGGCGGCGGCGGACCAGTTGGATATGGCTTTCTCCGGAACCCTGGTGGTGGCGGGAATGGGCGTGGGAATCGCCGTTGCCACGGGTCATCGCACCCAGATCGGTCACATCAGTACCCTGCTGCAACAGGTCGAGAATCTGGAAACGCCGCTGCTGCGACAGATGAATCAGTTGGGACGGCAACTCACCTGGATCATCCTGGCCGTTTCCATGGCGATCTTCGGCGTGGCTCTGCTGCGAGGCATGCCCTGGGACGAGGCATTCATGGTGGTCGTGGGGCTGGCCGTGGCCGCCATTCCGGAGGGCTTGCCGGCCGTGATGTCCATTGCGCTGGCCATTGGCGTGCGGCGCATGGCGGCGCGGCAGGCCATCGTGCGGCGCATGCCGGCAGTGGAAACCCTGGGCGCAGTCAGCGTCATCTGTACGGACAAGACCGGCACCCTGACCCGCAATGAAATGATGGTGGCCCATGTCGTGACCACCAGCAGGGAAATCAGCGTCAGCGGTGAGGGCTATGCTCCAGTGGGGGCATTTGACTGCGCCGGCGCGCCGATTGATCCGGCGCAGGATGAGTTGCTGATGCAGGCGGCCCTGGCTGCGTTGCTGTGCAACGACGCGGCGGTATTGGAACACAGCGATGGCTGGCGCGTGAGTGGCGACCCCATGGAAGGGGCCTTGCTATCCCTGGCACATAAGGCCGGACTCGACCCCAAGGCCGTACGCGATGCCCATCCCCGACTGGCTGAATTTCCCTTCGACTCCCGTCACCAGTACATGGCGACCCTGCATGCCGCAGCGGATGGTGCGAGCATGCTGTATGTGAAGGGGGCGCCGGAGCGAGTGCTCGATTTATGCGCGCGGGAAATGGCGCCGACAGGGGTTCGCACGCTATCCAAGGCATTTTGGCTCGAACGCATTGATGATCTGGCGGCGAGCGGCCATCGGGTATTGGCGCTGGCCCAGCGCCGGTTTGCCGAGCCCCCCACCGCCCTGCATGCCGAACACCGGGAACAGGAACTGGTGCTGCTGGCCCTGCTGGGCTTGCAGGATCCGCCGCGCGCGGAGGCGATCACCGCCATCGCGGAATGTCAGGCAGCCGGAATCCAGGTGAAGATGATTACCGGCGACCATGCCGGAACCGCCGTCGCCATTGCGCGTCAATTGGGCCTGGCCGATGCCGGGGCGGTCCTTGGCGGGGCGCAGTTGGAAGCGATGGATGAGGCTGCGCTGCGCGAGGCGGCGCAACGAACCAGCGTCTTTGCACGCACCACGCCGGAACATAAACTGCGGCTGGTCACTGCGCTGCAGGCGGGCGGCGCAATCGTCGCCATGACCGGGGACGGGGTCAATGACGCGCCGGCCCTGAAACGCGCGGATGTCGGCATTGCCATGGGCAGGAAAGGCACCGAAGCCGCCAAGGAGGCTGCTGCCATGGTGCTCATGGACGACAATTTCGCATCCATCGTCGCGGCAGTGAAAGAAGGCCGCACGGTCTACGACAACCTGCGCAAGGTGCTGGCCTGGACACTGCCGACCAATGGGGGCGAATCGCTGGCGATCATCGCGGCGATTGCCTTGGGGCTGACCCTGCCGATCACCCCGCTGCAAATCCTGTGGATCAATACCCTGACCGCGGTGGGGTTGGGACTCATCCTGGCGTTTGAGCCCGCCGAGCCGGATCTCATGCGGCGAGCGCCGCGTCCGGCTGGCGCCGCGCTGCTGTCCGGCTACCTGCTCTGGCGCGTGGGGCTGTTGACGGTCCTGCTCGCGGCGGGCAGTTTCGCAGCACTTGCGCTGGCCCAAATGCATGGCGCAAGCCTGGAACAGGCACGCACCCTGGCCGTGAATGTCATGGTGGTGATGGAAATCTTCTATTTGTTCAATGTCCGCTATCTGAATATGCCGTCCATGACCTTGCGCGGACTGCTGGGGACGCCAGCCGTGCTGATCGGCGTCAGTGGCGTAACGGTGATGCAATTGCTGTTTACCTACGCGCCGCCGCTGCAGCGCCTGTTCGACACCCGTCCACTGTCGCTGCAACAGGGACTGTGGGTCATCGGATTTGGAATTACCTTGCTCGTCGTGCTCGAAATGGAAAAATTCGTGGCCCGCCGCCTGTTTCCGGGCATCATCCGCCCCGCGGCGCCAGCCCATCCCAAACACAAGGAGACAAACCCATGAAATCACGCGCCGCCATCGCCTGGGAGGCCGGCAAACCCCTGTCGATCGAGGAAGTGGAAGTCGCCGATCCGCAAGCGGGCGAGGTGCGCGTGCGCATCGTGGCCACCGGTGTTTGCCATACCGACGCCTTTACGCTGTCGGGGGCCGATCCCGAGGGGCTGTTTCCCGCCATCCTCGGCCATGAAGGCGCCGGCGTTGTGG
>JBARUT010000165.1:0-2647 GCA_049645885.1 Candidatus Macondimonas sp. | reverse complement strand
TCGAAGCGGCACCCCTCCCCCCTCTGCTGATTTTGCCGTTGCAAGCGCGGGCGGGAGAAGCAGCCCAGCCCCAGGTGCAGGTGGGCGAACACGTGCTGCGCGGACAGTGCATTGCCCGGCTGGCCGGCCCCTGGGATGCGGCGCTTCATGCCAGCAGTTCGGGGGCAGTCATCGCCATCGAGCCGCGTCCTGTCGCTCTGCATGCGGGGATCTTCACTGTCCCTTGCATCGTAATCCGCACCGACGGAGCGGACAGCGTGCTGCCGCGCCTGCCCCCTTGCGATCCGGCGCTGATGGACCGGGCGGCGGTGTTGACGCGGCTGGCAGAGGCGGGCGTAGTGGGTTTAGGGGGCGCGGTTTTTTCCACTGCGGCCAAACTGGCCTGCGCCGTGGCAGCGGAAGTCGACACGCTCATCCTCAACGCCGCCGAATGCGAGCCCCATATCCGCTGCGATGAAGCCTTGCTGAGCCATCAAGCGGAACGGATCGCGCAGGGCGCCCGTGCCCTGGCGGCCTTCCTTGGCAAGCCCCAGGTGCTCATCGGGCTCAAGGAAACGCTGGACTCCGCCCCTCTGGAGGCGGCGCTCACGGCCGTGGGCATGGATGAGGCGCGCATCGTGCGGGTCCCGGCCCGCTACACCGCAGGGGCGGAGGACCTCCTCATTCGCCTGCTGACGGGGCGGGAAGTGCCGCGCGCCGGCCTGCCCACGGACATCGGCTGTGTCTGTCTGAACGTAGCCACTGTTGCCGCTGCCGGCGATGCGCTGCTGCGCGGCGAGCCGCTGACCTCCCGCATCGTCACCGTGATCGGCCCGGGCCTGGCGCGGGCTGCCAATCTGGTGGTGCGCTTGGGAACCCCGGCAGCCGATCTCACCGCCGCCTGCGGCGGCTACACCGATCAGGCCAGCCAACTCATCCTCGGCGGGCCCATGATGGGCCTGGCCCTGCCGGATGATGCCCTGCCCGTCACCAAGGCCAGTCAGGCGCTCTGGGTCGCCTCCGCCGCGCAACTCCAGGCGCCCCAGGCCGTCCAGCCCTGCATCCGCTGCGGGGCCTGTGTCGAGGTCTGTCCGGTGCGCCTGCTGCCGCAACAGTTGCATGCCTATGCCCGCAGCGGGGACGCGGCGGCGCTGGAGGCCCACGCGCTGGACGCCTGCATCGAATGCGGCTGTTGCGATGTGGTCTGCCCCAGCCAGATCCCCCTGGTGCAGACCTTCCGCGATGCCAAGACTGAACTCGCCCATGCGCAGGGACAAGATCACCGGGCCGTCTGGCTCAAGAGCCGTTTCGAGGCGCGTGCAGCGCGCCTGGAACAGCTCAAGATCCTGCGCGAGAACCGCCACCAGTCCGCCCGTGATCAGCTGCGCCGGGAAGATCCGCGCGAGCGCCTGGCGCGGCTGAAAGCGCGGCGGCAGACCGACGACACTCCGCCCAAGGAAGGCGCGCCATGACGGCATTTCCCACCGCGCCTGCACCCCACGGGTCCCACGCCCGCCCGGTGGGCTGGGTGATGACCCAGGTCCTGCTGGCGCTGGTGCCGGGTGCGCTGACTGCCCTGGTCGTCCGAGGGCCCGGTGTGGCGGTCAACCTGGCACTGTGCCTGGGCACCGCCTATCTGTGTGAGGCGGGCGCCCTCCGTTTGCGCAACCGCCCACTGGGGCCGGCCTTGCGGGATGGCAGTGTGGCCGTAACCGGCGTCCTCATCGCCTTGGCGTTGCCACCCTGGCTGCCCTGGGCATTGCCGGTGCTGGGAACCGCCTTTGGCGTGCTCTTCGCCAAACACCTGTACGGCGGCCTGGGCCAGAACCCCTTCAATCCGGCGATGGCCGCCTACGCCTTCCTGTTGGTGAGCTTTCCGGTGGCCATGACCCGCTGGCCGGCAGCGGCTGCAGTCTGGGATGGCGCGCTGGCCTGGAAGGCCGGTATCGGGGCCGACATGACCTGGGATGGGTTGACCAGCGCCACGCCCCTGGGGCACGTGCGAACCCAATTGGCGCTGACCCATACCCTGTTCGAAATCGCTGAACAGGGCGGTCCGCCGGGCGCGCGGGCCGGACTGCTGCTGAACCTGGCCTATGGGGTAGGTGGCCTGTACCTGCTCGCGCGCGGCATCATCAATTGGCGCATCCCGCTGGCCGTGCTCGGCACGCTGGCCCTGTGCGCTTTCAGTTTCCAGGTCATCGACGCGGATCGCTATCCCTCGGCGCTGTTCCACCTGACGCAGGGCGCTGCCCTGCTGGGCGCCTTTTTCATCGCTACCGATCCCGTGTCCGCCAGCACCACACCCCGCGGCCGGCTGATCTACGGCGCGGGAATCGGGGGCCTCGTTTACCTCATCCGCACCTTTGGCGCCTACCCCGATGGATTTGCCTTCGCGGTGTTGCTGATGAACCTCGCCGTGCCGCTCATTGACCGCCTGACCATCCCGAGGCCTTATGGCACCCCCGATGATGCCTGATACCGGTTGGCGCCATGCGCTACGGTCCGGCGGGCTGCTGGGCGGCTGCGCTTTGGTAATGTTGGGGCTGGTATGGGTCACGGTCGAGTGGACCGAACCCCGCATGACGCGGCACCGGGAACGGGATCGGCTGGCCCAGGTGCAGGAGATCGCAGGACCGGCCACGACCGCGCCGGGCGCATTGCGATT
>JBARUT010000164.1:0-26225 GCA_049645885.1 Candidatus Macondimonas sp. | reverse complement strand
GGACGGCCCAGTGGCTGGAAGGCCGGGATCTGGTGGCCGCAGCCGCATTGACCGGCGCACAAATGGCCGAGGCGCTGGAGCTCGCCGGGGCGCTGCGCGGCGTAGCGCTGACGGTTGAGGACGCCCTGCGGGCCGCATTGGTGGCTCAGCATGGCGCAGGGATGTCGACGCAATCGGTGCGGAGTGAGCTGTGTCGGAACTGAATGATCCCCGCGTATTCATGGCGGCCGAGCGCACCTTGCTGGCCTGGAACCGCACCAGCCTCACCCTTATGGCCTTCGGCTTTGCGGTGGAACGCTTCGGCCTGTTCACGCACATGCTGTTGGCCCAACCGGGCGAACCGATCCCCCGAGGTGGTTCGTTCTGGGTTGGGCTGGCCTTCATCGCCTTGGGCGTGCTCGCATCCCTGGGCTCAGTGCATCAGTACCAGCGCATGCTCGCCACCCTGCGGCCGGTGGAGATTCCCAAGGGCTACGCCGTGCATCTCGGGGCGGTGCTCGCCATCGCCGTCGGCGTGCTCGGCCTGGGACTGATGGTTCATCTGAGTCTGCAGGCCGGCGCAATGCCCGCCGCATCTGGCTTGCTCGGGCGGTAACCGCTTCTATACTCCCCTCGTGTCTTATGACGGGGCGGTTTCCAGATGGTGGGATGTGATCGACATCTGTATTTAACGGTGTATGACCATATTTGACGTGTTGGTAAACCACGAATTGGCTTGGCCACACGGCATTTTGGATGCCAGTAAGGCATAGAATAAAAACGAATTTTTGGGTGTCCGTATATAGTTAGACATAGTTAGAAATATTAGGAAATTGCAATGGCAGACTCAGATAAGAGCCTCGATATCTTCGGAACTAAGCCTTTATCCGAGGCTGCAAAAATTGCTTCAGAAGCAACTTTCCATGGGGTTGGCGAATTCCTAAGTAGGATATGCCTGCCCGCTGCTGAGGAACTCGGTCTCCTTCTGCGTGACAAAGTCAGCGCGTTGCGAAGGAACAATGCGATGGCGATTGCTGCCAAGGCAAAAGAAATAGTAGATGCGAAAGATAAGCCAACAGGACAACATGCTCATCCACGCATAGTCGTGGGAATCCTAGAGCATGGATCGTGGTCTGACGATGACGAGGTCCAAGGAATGTGGGCCGGTCTACTCGCTAGTGCATGTACTGCGAACGGAAAGGCCCAAGAGAATCTAATCTATGTGAGCTATCTCGCCCAGATCACAACATCGCAGGCTAAAATTCTGAATCTTGCGTGTGAGAAAGCGACTAAGAAAAAAACTAAATCAGGGCTCCTGATATCTGAGAGTTATTTTTGCCCGATATCACAAGTGTCCCTTATCAGCGGCAATTACGATCTACATTCGATTGATCTTGAACTCGATCATCTGCGGAGCCTCGGGCTATTGGAGTCGGATGGCGGGCTGAGAGGGGAGGATGAAACGAATGCCGTATTATCGCCATCTGCGCTTGCGCTGAAGTTATACGTGCGATGCCAAGGATATGTCGGCTCTCCGACGGAATATTTCGGACTGTAATTTTGAAGATTTACAGCCAGCCAATGAAGAGGACGCCTCCGTGCGCACTCCAGCGCCGCGGCACGTTAGGCTTTGGAGGAAACTGTGTCGCCAACTGAACCCTATGAAGAACTGCACTCTAGCATCCTCGCCCGCGACTACTTGTCCGCCACGACTACACGCAAAGGAAAGATAGTTGGGTTCGCCGAGTCCGACGGGAGAAGCCGCGCTGCATCAGGAGACTGGCACGCTTCGGAAATGGTCACGTTCCAAATAGCGGGCTCGTCTCCACGAGGTGAAGAGGGTGCACTTGAGGCATGTCAACGTCTGATCGACCACATCAACCTTGAGTCCAAGCTTTGGGAAGCGCCTACCGAGGTTCCCGGTGTCCAGCACATCGATGCGGTTTCATTAGGAGTGGGGAAAAATTCAGGCAACCGATTAACCATCCAGGTTGTCCGCGCCCTCACTGACCCCGCATTCTGGAAATCTCTTGGCTGTAACGGTAGCGCGTCCATTTCGGTAACTACCCCGGAAGCAGCTGAGTATCTTAAGGATGCGATACTTTTCAAAGTGGATAGGATCCCCTCAGCTGTATGCGCCTCACTTACTCTCGCATTAGACGCAACTGACGTTCCTGCACTTGCGTTACATCCCGTTATCGAGGCTTTTAACCAAAAGCATGGCAACTGGGTGGATGCACAGGGCTTTGCTTCCATTTGGGTTATTGGCCCGGAGCGCGAGATGGTCAGCCGCCTTGGTACCAAAGCCTAACCAATTGTTCAATCGGCCCCTACGCCGCTTAATTCACGGTTTAGGTGCCACCGGGAGGTGAGGGTGTCTCACGCTCTCCAGCACTTCAGCCGAAGAGGTGCCTCCAATCGAGTAGGAGCAATTCTCTAATTTCTTCGCTAAATCGGCTCTTCCTCATGGCTCCCTCGCTTGCCCGCGGGCGCCATCCTCTCAAGCTTCAAACGTTCCGAAAATCGCCGGACAGGTTAGCCCGGTAAAGCGCTTCGACTTTCTGGCGCGCCCAAGGGGTGCGGCGCAGGAAGTTGAGGCTGGACTTTATGCTCGGGTTGTCATTGAAACAGCGGATTGCGATCAGGCTGCCCAGTTCCGCCCAGCCGTAGCGGGCCACCAGATCATTCAGCATCATTTCCAGGGTGATGCCGTGCAAGGGATCGTTGGGATGTTCGCGTGTCATGCCGTGCTCACTTTCAGACAAATTGGCCGGCGGCATGCCCCGACGACCAGGCCCATTGAAAATTGAAACCGCCCAGCCAGCCGGTGACATCGACCACCTCGCCGATGAAATACAGGCCGGGTTGCCGCTTGCTTTCCAGGGTACGCGAGGAGAGCTCACGGGTATCGACCCCGCCCAGGGTCACCTCGGCGGTGCGGTAGCCCTCGGTGCCGGAGGGTTTCACGGTCCAGGCCTGCAGGTCATCGGCCAGTTGATTGAGCGCCGCATCGGGAATATCGGCAATGACGGTTTCCGCCCAGGCGGGCCAGAACAAGGATTGCAGCTCCAGCACCAGTCCCCGGGCGAGGCGCTCGCCCAGCAAGGTGCGCAGCAGCGATCGCGGCTGGGCCTTTTTCCGCAGCTTGAGCCAATCCTGGGCGGACTCGCCCGGAAAAAGATCGATGCGGATCGGCGCGCCCAAGGGCCAGTAATTCGAAAGTTGCAGGGCGGCCGGCCCGCTCAGGCCCCGATGGGTGAACAGGATGTTCTCGCTGAAGCATGCCTCGGGCACGCTCAGGGCCGCCTCCACTGCCAGCCCGGAGAGCCGCTCGCTGATGGCCTTGAAGCCATCGCTGAAGGTGAACGGCACCAGCCCGGCGCGGGTCGGCAGGACGGTGTGACCGAATTGGCGCGCGATGTCATAACCAAAGCCGCTGGCGCCCATCTTGGGAATCGACAGGCCCCCGGTGGCAACCACGAGGGATGCGGCGCTGAATTCGCCTTGGTCGGTGTCCAGCCGGAAGCGGGCGCGCGTCGGGTCATGGCTGGCGGCTTTCCCGGTCATCGCATCGCCGCCGACTGGCGCCTTGATTGCGTGCACTGTGCACTGGGTCAGGATGCGGACCCCAACCTGCGCGCACTCGGCCACCAGCATGGCAAGAATGTCCTTTGCCGAATCGTTGCAGAACAACTGGCCGTGGCGGCGTTCGTGATAGGCAATGCCGTGCTTCTCGACCAGTGCGATGAAATCCCAGGATGTATAGCGGTCCAGCGCGGAAATGCAGAAATGCGGATTGGCCGAGAGAAAGTTTGCCGGTTCGACGAGGCGGTTGGTGAAATTGCAGCGGCCGCCGCCGGACATCAGGATCTTCTTGCCGATCTTGTTGCTGCCTTCGAGGACGAGGACGCGCCGGCCGCGCTGACCCGCAGTCATGGCGCACATCAGGCCGGAGGCGCCACCACCGACGATGATGACATCGAAAGAGGTCAAGATTCGTTCACTCGATTCACAGGAGGCGGCTCGGGAAGGGCGCCATTATGAACGCGCCGTCAGCCTCTGCCAAAACCATGACAGGTAGCTGGATTCACCCTGGCTTATTTCAACGCATTGCTGGGGCCGCAGCGGCTCGAACCCAAGCGCTTGACCGGCTAACCGTCGCCAGGGCTTGAGAATGGCGCGGCTCGGACCCATGTTGTAGGCAACGACGGAGGTGCCGCATGTCACGCGATGAATTCAATGGCTGGATGTGGGAGGAAGCCCAGCGCCTGCTGGAGCGGGCCGACCGGCTGCAGCGCCGGTTTTTCCATCCGCTACCGGGGAGCGCGCAAAGCCCATGTTGGGCGCCCCCGGTGGACGTGGTGGAAACGCCATCGGGCGTGACCATCGTGGTGGCGCTACCTGGCGTGGCAGCGGATCGGATCCAGGTGCGGCTAGAGGCCGACGGCTTGCGCATTGCCGGCGAGCGGCCTTTGCCGATGGGTGCACGCGAGGGCCGAATTCATCGCCTGGAGATCCCCTTCGGCCGGTTCGAACGGCGCATCGTGCTGCCGCCGGGTGCCTGGGTCCTGCAGCCGATGCAGACAGTCGATGGCTGCTTGTCGATTCGTCTGCAGCGTTCGCCTGATGTGCTTTGAGGAGATGTCATGAATTCCCCTATCGATCACAGCGCCGCATCGGCCGATCAGGCCGCACCCGAAGTGGCCCTGGCGGACGACGTCCTGATCATTCTGCCCGTGCGCAACCTGGTGCTCTATCCCGGTATCGTGCATCCGATCACCATCGGGCGGCCCGCATCCCTCGCCGCAGCCCAGGAAGCCGCCCGCAGCGGTCGGCCGGTGGGCTTGCTGCTGCAGAAAGATCCTGAACAGGAAGATCCCGCGCCCGAGGACCTGTATCGGGTGGGCACGCTGACCCATATCCTGCGCTACGTCACTGCCCCCGACGGTGGCCACCATCTGGTGTGCCAGGGCGATTCGCGCTTTCGTGTCGTCGATTTCATCGCCGGTCATCCCTTTCTTCTCGCTCGCATCGATCGGATCGAGGACCGCACGGATCACTCGCCGGAACTGGAGGCGCGGCTGCTGCTGCTCAAGCAGAAGGCCACCGAGGCCCTCAAACTCATGCCGCAGACGCCAGCCGAACTGGTCAATGCCGTGGAATCCATGGAATCGGCTGGCGCTCTGGCGGATCTGGTGGCGGGTTACCTGGACCTGAAGCCGGACGAAAAGCAGGCACTGCTGGAACAGATGGATCTGAAGCTGCGAGTGGACGAGGTGCTCAAGTATCTCAGCCATCGCGTGGAGGTGATGCGCCTCAGCCGCCAAATCAGTGAGCGCACCAAGGAACAGATTGACACCCGCCAGCGGGAGGCCTTGCTGCGCGAGCAGATGCGTACCATCCAAAACGAATTGGGCGAGGGACAGGAACGCGAGGACGAACTGCGCGAATTGCGCGAGGCCATCGACGCTGCCGGGATGCCGGCCGCGGTGCTCGAAACGGTACAGAAAGATCTGCGCCGCCTGGAGCGGATGAGCGATGGCGCCGCTGAATATGCCATGCTGCGCACCCACCTCGACTGGATGGTGGAGCTGCCATGGTGCCGCCTGAGCGAGGAGCGCCTGGATCTGGCGCAGGCCCAGACCGTGCTCGATGCAGATCATTACGACCTGGAAAAGGTCAAGCGCCGGATCCTGGAACACCTGGCGGTGCGCAAGCTCAATCCGGAGGGGAAAAGCCCCATCCTGTGCTTTGTGGGACCGCCCGGCGTGGGCAAGACCTCGTTGGGCCAAAGCATTGCCCGGGCCATGGGGCGTCCCTTCGAGCGCGTCAGCCTCGGGGGCGTGCATGACGAAGCTGAAATCCGCGGCCACCGGCGCACTTACATCGGCGCTCTGCCGGGCAATATCGTTCAGGCGCTGCGCAAGGCCGGCACCCGCAATCCGGTGCTGATGCTGGATGAGATCGACAAGCTGGGCAGTGGCGTCCAGGGCGATCCGGCCTCGGCCCTGCTGGAGGTGCTCGATCCTGAGCAGAATGCGACCTTCCGGGATAACTACCTGGGCGTGCCGTTCGACCTGTCGCGGGTGCTGTTCATCGCGACCGCCAACGTGCTGGACCAGATCCCGGCACCGCTGCGCGATCGCATGGAGGTGATCGAGCTGCCCGGCTACACCGAGGAGGACAAGCTGGAGATCGCACGTCGCTACCTGCTGGATCGGCAGCGGGGCGGTGCAGGACTCACCCCCGAGCAATGCGAGATCACCGATGCGGCGATCGCTGGTGTGATTCGCGGTTACACCCGCGAGGCCGGCTGCCGCAACCTGGAGCGCGAGCTGGGAAATCTGTGCCGGCATGCGGCGCTGAAAGTGGCCCTGGGTGCGTCGGGCCCCAGCCGCATCGATGCGTCCGATCTGGCTGCGATTTTGGGTCCGGTGCGCTTCGAGCCGGAAACCGCCTCGCGCACCAGCGTGCCGGGGGTTGCCACCGGCTTGGCCTGGACCCCGGTGGGCGGCGAGATCCTGTTCGTGGAGGCCAGTCGGGCGCCGGGCAGCGGACGGCTGATTCTCACTGGCCAGTTGGGCGAGGTGATGAAGGAAAGCGCCCAAGCCGCGCTGAGTCTGCTCAAGGCGCAGGCGGTGACGCTGGGGATCGATCCGGCGGTTTTCGATCGGCAGGACATCCATGTCCACGTGCCGGCCGGCGCGATTCCCAAGGATGGCCCCAGCGCCGGGGTGGCCCTGTTCACGGCATTGGCTTCCCTGCTGCTGGAGCGTACCGTGCGCCCCGATGTGGCCATGACGGGAGAGATCACCCTGCGGGGCTTGGTGCTGCCGGTCGGCGGGATCAAGGAAAAGGTACTTGCCGCTCACCGGGCGGGGGTCACCAAGGTGTTGCTACCGGCGCGCAACCGACGCGACTTCGAGGAAATCCCCGAGTCGGTGCGTCGCCAGATGGGTTTTGTCTGGCTGGAGACGGTGGGTGATGCCCTGAGCGAGGCGCTCGAGATTTCCGCCGTGACCGCGGATCACTCGGCGGAATATAGGGCGTGATGTTCCAATCACCGCGCTTCTTCCTCACGCTGGCTGGGAAATGCAGTCGAGTGTACCCAGAGAATCTTAAGAGCCTGCATCATCGAAGAAACCCATTGGATCAGCGTCGAGGGGCCATTTTTTTCCTGTGAGGGGAGGGGAGGTTATACTTTCGCCTCCATGGGGGCCTAGTGCCCCGGCCCCAAAGTGCATGCCCCGGTAGCTCAGCTGGATAGAGCGTCCCCCTCCTAAGGGGAAGGTCACACGTTCAAATCGTGTTCGGGGCACCATTCTTCCGGCCGCCGTCATTGGCGCGGCGACCCCAGGACACGGGCGAGGAAATCGCCCATGGCCTGCCAGGCGCGCTCCGCAGTGCGCGCATCGTAGGCCACGCCTTCCATGCCAACATGGCTTGCTTCGGGATTGCTGAAACCGTGTTGGGCGCCCCCGAAAATCACCATCTGCCAGTCCGCACCAGCTGCTTCCATGCCTTGCTGGAATGCTTGCATCTCTTCAGGTTTGATGAAGGGATCAGCGGCGCCGTGGAGCACCAGCACGGCGGATTGGATATTCGACTGATCTTCCGGCTGGGGTGCGGTCAATCCGCCATGAACCGAGACCACGCCGCGCACGGGCGCGCCGCTATAGGCCAGTTCGAGCACGGTGGTGCCGCCGAAGCAATAGCCCACCGCCGCGATCCGGCTGGGATCCACGCCACGCTGGCGCATCAGCGCTTCCAGCGCCCCCTCGGCGCGGCTGCGAAACAGCGCCTTGTTCTTCACGGCGCCCGCGAGGGAGCCGGCTTCCGCGGGATCATGGGTGCTAATGCCATTCCCGTACATATCTGCCGCAAGCACCATGTAACCCTTGGCGGCCAAGGCATCGGCCTGATGCTTGGCAAAGTTGTTGAGGCCCCACCATTCATGAAATACCAGGACGCCGGGGCGGGGGCCGGTGAGCCGGTCATCGTAGGTGAGATAACCCACCATTTTCTGGTCGCCCACCGTGTAAGGAAGCGCCGTCGACACAAGTTCCGCATGTACAGGCGGGGCAATCAGGGCCAATAGCATCAGCGTGTAGATCAGGCGATGTCGCAACATGGAAAGTCTCCTTGGATTATCGCTGGCCGCGGCTAAAGAAATCTGGCCTGCCGAAGGTCCCTGGGCGTATTCTTGACCGTGAACTGATTGTAAAGAATCGCTCCGTCATCCATCCAATCATTCCGGGGGTCCCGTCATGGCTTTGAGTCCTGCCACGCCGTCCATACAGCGGATTGCCGTCATGACCAGCGGCGGCGATTCGCCGGGCATGAATGCCTCGATCCGCGCCGTTGTGCGCTACGCGCTGCATTTCGGGATCGAAGTCATGGGGATCCAGCGCGGTTATTTCGGTTTGGTGAATGATGATTTGATTCCCCTTGGCGCGCGTGAAGTGGGCGGCAAGATTCAGGAGGGGGGGACTTTCCTGCGCAGCGCGCGCCTGCCCGAGTTCAAACAACCCGAGGTGCAGCAGCGGGCCCTGGACGTGCTGGCCCGGCGCCGCATCGGCGGTCTGGTGGTGATCGGGGGGGACGGTTCCCTGGCAGGCGCCACGGCGCTGCACAATCGGGGCTTTCCGGTGGTGGGGATTCCCGCGAGCATCGACAACGACATCATGGGCACCGATGCCACCATCGGCATGGATACGGCACTGAATACCATCCTGGAGGCAATCGACCGCCTGCGTGACACGGCCAGCAGTCACGGGCGCATCTTCATTGTCGAGGCCATGGGTCGGCATTGCGGCTACCTCGCCTTGATGGCGGGTTATACCGGCGGCGCCGAGTTGATCCATATTCCCGAATTGCCGCTGGAACTCGATGAGATCCTGGCCACGGTCGAACAGGCCTGGGTCCGCGAGAAGGCGCATGTCATTGTGATGGTGGCGGAGGGCGCGGCCCATTCCGTCAGTGAAATTGCGGCTTACATCGAGGAGAAGCACAAGGGATTCGAATGCCGCGTGACGCAGTTGGGACATGTGCAACGCGGCGGGCGCCCGACCCATTTCGACCGTCTGCTGGCCAGTCGCCTGGGCGTCAAGGCGGTGGAATGCCTGCGTGACGGGCAGACGGGCACCATGGTCGGTTTGCAAGGCAAGCAACTGGTGGCGGTGCCCTTGTCCGAGGTGGTGGGACGCAACAAGCGCGCCCCGGCCGAGGAATACCAGATCATCCGCATTCTCGCCCAGTAGCCTGTGCCATCCGGCCGAAATTGCGCGATGCCTGTTACCTGGCGGGATGATCTGACGCCGGCGGCTGCCCGCATCTTGCAGGAACAATTGCGGACATGCGTGATCCATGAGGGTCGTCTGGACGACGTGCGCTGGGTCGCGGGGGTGGATGTTGCGTTTCCGGCCCAGGGCGCCGTATCACGCGGTGCAGCAGTATTGTTGCGCTTTCCGCAACTGGTGCCGGTGGCAGGCAGCGTAGCCGAATTGCCGACGCGCTTCCCCTATGTGCCCGGACTGCTGTCGTTCCGGGAGTTGCCGGCGCTGTTGGCCGCTCTGGGGGGTTTGCCGGAGCAGCCCGATGTGATTCTGGTGGATGGGCAGGGTGTGGCGCATCCACGCGGCTTGGGCGTGGCAAGCCATCTTGGAGTGATGCTGGATCGTCCGACCATCGGCGTGGCCAAGTCGGTACTTTGTGGCACTTATGATGATCCCACGCCGGAGCGGGGGAGCCAATCTCCTCTTGTTTACAAGGGGGAGGTGATCGGGACGGTCCTGCGGACCCGGGAACGGGTACGACCGGTTATTGTGTCCACCGGCCATCGCGTGGGCTTGCCGGAGGCCGTTGCCTTGGTGGAGATGTGTACCCGCGGCTATCGATTGCCGGAGCCCACCCGTCTTGCCGATCGCTTGGCGGGTGCGGCGCCGGGGACGCCGATTCTGGGTGCAACGGTTCCGGTGCGATTTTGGTCGGACGCTACCGTTTCCGATCACTCTGTCCAAGTTTACTGATCAGCGCAACTCGGCGCATCATGCGCTTCACTGCGGCGAACCTGAGCCTTCGCGGGATGGTCATAACAACGTGCCAAGCTTGAAAGGGAAGCGGGAAGCTCCGTCCCTTATTGAGCTTACATCCAGCTGCCGTGCGGCAGCCCATGAGGAGAAATCACATGCCTGGTTTTCTGATTCGCCTGTTCGTCACCGCCCTGGCGCTGGGGATCGCTTCGGCCATCGTGCCGGGTCTCACCATTACGGGCTTTTGGACCCTGCTGGGTGCGGCCTTCCTGCTGGGTCTGGTCAATGCGGTGATCCGGCCGATCCTGATTATCCTGACCTTGCCCATCACCTTGTTGACCCTGGGCCTGTTTCTATGGGTGATCAATGCGGCCATGCTTGGTCTGGTGGCCGCCATGCTGGATGGCTTTGCCATCAGTGGTTTCTTTTCCGCCCTCCTCGCCTCGTTGGTGGTGAGCCTGGTGAGCTGGATGGCATCCTGGTATGTCGGTCCCGCAGGCCAGATCGAGATCATCACGGCGCGCCGTTAAGCACGTACTTGCCTCGACAGTGCAGGGACGCACTGCCATCGGAAAACCACGCTGTTCCGATGACGGGCGCTGAGGAATCCAGGATGGATTCATTCCGCGCTTCACCATGCGTTCAGCCGTGCCGTTCGCGCAGTTGCCGGGCGGCCTCGACCATATTCTGAAGGGCAGGGGTCACCTCCTCCCAGCGCCGGGTCTTGAGGCCGCAATCGGGGTTGACCCAGAGGCGATCCAAGCGGATTCCCTGGCTGGCGCGCTCCAGCAGGGCGACCATTTCAGCGACGGACGGCAGGCGCGGAGCATGGATGTCATACACGCCAGGCCCGATTTCGTTGGGGTAGTCGAAGTGCTCGAAGGCCTGCAACAGTTCCATCTGTGAGCGGGAGGTCTCGATGGTGATGACATCGGCATCCATGGCGGCGATGGCCTGGATGATGTCGTTGAATTCTGCGTAGCACATGTGGGTGTGGATCTGGGTGGCATCACCCACCCCGGCGGAGGCAATCCGGAAGGCGCGCACCGCCCAGTCCAGGTAAGCATCCCAATCCGCCTGACGCAGCGGCAGGCCTTCCCGAAAGGCGGGCTCATCGATCTGGATGATGGCGGTTCCCGCCGCTTCCAGATCGCGCACTTCCTCGCGCAGGGCCAGCGCAATTTGTAGTGCGGTGATGGCGCGCGGCTGGTCGTTGCGCACGAATGACCATTGCAACAGGGTCACAGGTCCAGTGAGCATGCCCTTGACGGGCTTGTCGGTCAGCGACTGGGCGTAGCCTGTCCAGTCCACGGTCATCGGCACGGGCCGGGTGACGTCGCCATAGATGATCGGCGGTTTGACACAGCGCGAACCATAGCTCTGCACCCAGCCGTATCGAGTAAAGGCATAGCCGGCAAGTTGCTCGCCAAAATACTCCACCATGTCATTGCGCTCGGCCTCGCCGTGCACCAGCACATCCAAGCCGATGGCTTGCTGCCGTTCCACCGCCTCGGCGATCGCCTGACGCATGGCTGTTTCGTAGGTCGTCTGGTCGATGCGCTGCGCCTTGTAATCCGCCCGCGCCTGGCGAATTTCGGCGGTCTGCGGGAAAGAGCCAATGGTGGTTGTGGGGAGCAGGGGCAGCTGCAGCCGTTCCCGCTGGGCGGGCGCACGCTCGGCGTAGGGATGGGCGCGCTGCGCCATGGCTGCGTCGATGCCCTGCACGCCTGCCTTGACTTCGGGCCGGTGAATGCGCGGCGAGCAGGCGCGAGCGAGGGCCGCCGCCTGACTGGCTTCGATCTCTGCGGCAATGGCGGCGCGTCCCGTTTCCAGGCCGCGCTTGAGGATCGCCAGTTCATCCAGCTTCTGCCGGGCAAAGGCCAACCAGCCGCGCAACTCAGGATCCAGTCCGTCTTCCAGTGCCAAGTCCTGGGGCACATGCAGCAGCGAGCAGGAGGGCGCGAGCCACAGCCGCTCGCCCAGGCGCTCGTAGAGCGGTTCGAGGCGCGCCAGCAGCGGCTCCAGTTCGCTGCGCCAGATGTTGCGTCCGTCCACGACGCCCAGCGACAGCACCTTGTAGGCCGGCAGTCGGTCGACAAGCGTGCTTACCTCGGCGTTGCCACGCACGCCGTCGATGTGCAGGCCATCCACCGGCAAGTGGCAGGCCAGCGCCAGATTGTCGCGCAGCTCGCCGAAATAGACGGTCAGCAGCTTGCGCACGGGTGTGCGTGCCAGTTGGGTATACGCGCTTTCAAAAGCCGCCTTCCATGCGGGCGGGAGGTCCAGCGCCAGGATCGGCTCGTCGATCTGCACCCACTCGGCACCCACCGCTGCGAGCTGTTCCAGCCACTGTCCATAGACCGCAACCAGTTCATCCAGCAATTGCAGCGGATCGAAAGGCACTGGCCGCGTCTTGCCCAGCCACAGATAGCTCAAGGGACCCAGCAGCACCGGGCGGGCGGGAATTCCCTGATGGCGCGCCTCGGCGAACGCATCGACGAGTCTGTTCGCCTGGAGGGAAAAGCCCTGTCCAATGGCGAATTCCGGGACCAGGTAGTGGTAGTTGGTGTCGAACCACTTGGTCATCTCGCAAGCGGTCGTGTTGGCATCCCCCCGGGCCATGCGAAACAGCAAGCCAAGATCACGGGTTTGGGTCGTGGCGCCAAAGCGGGCAGGAATCACGCCGAGTGCCAGCGAGGTGTCCAGCACATGATCGTAAAGGGAGAAATCTCCCACCGGCACCCAATCCAGTCCAGTGGCCCGCTGCATCTGCCAGTGCTGGGCGCGCAGGGCCTGGGTCTCGGTCTCCAGGGCTTGCGCGTCGATTTCGCCTCGCCAATGGCGCTCCAGGGCGAATTTCAGTTCGCGATGGGCACCCATACGGGGGAAACCAAGATTGTGCAGGGTGACCATGGCTGACTCCGGAAAGGGAATGGATGGTGCGGAGTCTGCCGAGGCAGGTATCATGAATCAAACGATTTATTTTCATTGTTTCGGTGAATTAATCTCATGATCGAACGGCGCCATCTCGAAACCCTGTGTGCACTGCGGGACCACGGCAGCCTGGCAGCGGCTGCCGGGCAGTTACACATCACCCCTTCAGCCTTGTCCCATCAGTTGGCCGCGTTTGAGGAACGCTTGGGCTGCGCGCTGTTCCTGCGCAAGAGCCAGCCGTTGCGCTTTACCGCAGCCGGCCAGCGTTTGTTGGACCTGGCGCAGGACGTTCTCCCGCGCCTGCGTGAGGCGGAACGGGATGTGCTCAGGCTGGCGGGATTGGGGAGCGGTCGCCTGCATCTGGCCATCGAATGTCACAGTTGTTACCGGTGGTTGATGCCGACCGTGGATCGATTTCGGCATGATTGGCCGGAGGTCGAGATGGATCTGTCTGCGGGGTTTCATTTTGAGGCACTGGCCGCCCTGGTGCGGGGTGAGTTGGATCTGGTCATCACCGGCGATCCCCAGCCCCTGCCGGGCGTGACCTATCTGCCGCTGTTCCGGCACGAGGTGGTGGTGGCGGTGGCCGCCGACCATCCCCTGATCCGCAAGGCCTACATCGAGCCGGCTGATCTGGCGGCGGAGACCGTAGTCACCTATCCCGTGGATCGGGAGCGGTTGGATATTTTCCGTCACTTTCTGGACCCGGCAGGGATAGTGCCGGTGGGTGTCCGCACGGCGGCGCTCACGGTGATGATCCTGCAACTGGTCGCCAGCCATCGGGGCGTGGCGATGTTGCCCCATTGGGCGCTTGCAGAGGCGTCGGCAGGGGAGGTGATTGGGATCCGGGTTGGTCGGCAGGGCAAGTTTGGCGTGCTGTATGCCGCAATGACCACAGAAGGCAGCCAAATTCCTTATATGCAGGCCTTTGTGCAGGCAGCGCGGGAAGTCTCGTTCGCAACGCTGACCGGAATCACGTCCGTGGGCTGAGTGTTTGGATTGTTTGTTTGAGTATCGTGCTGTTTTTATCTGATTCTGGTCTCGGTACCGCGGGGCTTTCTTCGGGTGTCCAGAGCGTCAGCAGGGTAAAGGCTGCAGTGGATGCCCTCACAGTACGGCCCTGGGGACGGCGCAAAATGCGACAGGGACCCGTAGGCCCCTGTCTTATTGTGAACGCGAATTTCGTGTGTTACGGCGCTGGGGGAGTCGTCCAGCTGAAGGAGAAACCACGACCCTTGCTTCGGCCACCGCCATAGACGAAGCCGGCACCCGAGGTCTCGCTGGTGTAGCTGACGTCCCGGTATTTCATTTTGGAAGGACCCTTGGACAAGCTGCCGCCGGTGGGATCCATGGTGAAATGCAGACCCTTGCTCTTGTCCTTGCCGATGTCAATGGAAATTGCCTGACCCGTGATCTGAGACAGATCCGCGTAGGAGATGGACTGCATTTCCGCGTGGGCGGCCACAGGAATCAAGCCTGCGACGAGCATCAAACAGCTGGTTTTAAGGATGTTTTTCATTTTGCGTTCCTTTTTTATGCTTTATATGGCTAGAGATGCGACCCCCAAGCTCGTGTCAGCTAATCGAGGGCAATGAAAGTGCATGGTTATGCCCCTTCATCCCTGTTATCGGCGCGGAAGCAGAGAGCTTGAGCACAAAAAAAGCGCCGGTTTGTGCCGGCGCTTTCTTGGAGGTGAGTCCCTGGACTTGATAAGTCTTAGGCTTCAGCACCTTGGGTATTCAGCGTAGTCAATTCACGCACCCGCTGCAGAATCTGGATCACCAGGCCGCCGATGGCGAACAGGCCCCAGCCGAGGAACACGAAGCCCCAGTGGATGGGCGCCGCGAACAATTCTTCGGCGTAGAAGAAGGTGTGACCCCATTCGTTCAGGCCCAAGTTGGGCATGATCAAAACCGGCGCCGCGGCAATCAAGGCCATGGGCACGGAAACACGATTGGTGAAGTAGGGCACCCGGGTATGCAGCAGGATGAAGCCCAAGACCGCGCCCACTGCGCCCAGCGGAATGGCAAAGTAGAACAGACCGATATGGGTGGGCGTGAAGTCGGTATCGCGCACGGTGACCTGATGCCAGGCAGCGTCGGCTTCGACATAAAGACCCAAGATGGCGACCAGAATCACGCTCCCCACGGCGGCAAAGGCCAGGATGGCGTAGTAGATCATGAGTTCGCGCTGGGGCGTCATGACGGGATTGGCCGGGCGGGTGAACCACAAGAAGGGGACGCCCACCACACCGATGAGGGTGATGATGGTCATCTGGATGTAAAACAGGTTCATCCAGTAGGTTTTAAATTCAGGTTCGAAATAGTCCAGCCCTACAGTGAACGAGTAGGTCTGCTGGTACCAGCGGTAGACACCAAAAAGCACGGCAGCCAAGGCAACGCCGATGAAAGCGGCCATCCACGGCATCCGCGGCGGGCGGGTTTCATCCTGAGCCAGTCCCAGCAAGGACATGACCCGTTGCAGAATGCCTTCCGTGCCTTGCGGCGCGGCTTGGGGTTTGGTAACGGCGTTCATTGATCTATGCTCCTCATGGATGCTTACGGATACCAAGCTACGTTCCCAATGGTCAATCACCTTCGATCTTGAAGGGAGCCGGCCCTTGAACGATGGTTTAGGGTAGCGTGATCCATGATCTGGGTCAATGCCACGGATGGTCAATACGAGCCCTTTGATCACCGCTGAGGGTAACGATCAGTCCCTCGGGCGCTTCCACTACGATCGCTGCTGATGCCCGGCTTGTCACATCGTTGTCATGCTTTCCTGCGCATGATGCCGCGGCCCACTTGGCTTGCGTCGATCCTGTCCACACTTGCCTTTAGGACGTAACGTGCCTTCCAGAAAACCCGCTGCCGCATCAGGTGCCCTATCGCTGCACTTCAAAAAATTCCTCCAACAGGGCCGCGGAATTGCCTCCCTCGCGCCATCGAGTCGCAAACTGGCCATTGCGGCCTGCCGTGGCATCCTGCCCCATCAACCCCAGACCATCGTCGAGCTGGGCGCGGGGCTGGGACCCATAACGGCTCATGCGGCGCAACGCATGCATCCGGACAGCCGGCTCATCGCCATCGAGCGCGACCCGGATTTTGCTGCCTATACCCGGCGTATGGTCCCCCGCGCTGAAGTCATTGTTGGGGATGCCGGTGATATCGCGATCCTGCTCGCCGAGCATCAAGTCACTCAGGTCGATTTGGTGATCAATGGATTGCCGACGCCCAGCCTTCCCGAACCGGTCAAACGCAAGATCTTCGAGTGGATGGCCAATCTGCCCGACACCGTTCTCATGAGTCAGTTGACTGTCATGCCTTGGGTTTATCTGCCTATGTATCGTCACCTGTTTGACCGGGTGCACTTTGATCTGGTGCTCGCCAATGTACCGCCAGGCGGGGTCTATCACTGCAATGGCCTGCGGCCGGAATACGCGTCCTGGCTTTGAACGCTTGCGGCGCGCTGAGACTCGCCGAAGATCGTTCTCAATCAGCGCGTTATAATTGCCGCGTTCCACAGGCCACGCCGATCGAGTGCCACATCCATACCCCTGACTACAGTCCAGAAGTGTAGAGCCAGATCGCGCGAATACTTGAACGCTCGGTCACCCCGCCTGGTATGTCGAGGATCTTTTCCCAATACTTATCCCCTGGGGCCTCTTGGTTTTCAGGAGCTGCCTGTTCGCGTTGCTTGTGGGGGTACCGCAGAAGGGAACCGCATCCGCGAGCTGACCACCGTAGAGCATAGAGCCGAAGCCTGTCTCCGTAAAATCCTGAATTGCGGCAGGAAATCCCATCCCCTAAGCATTAACCATCTACGAAGGAAACCTGGTCGTTTGGCCCGGTTATTTGCGTTTTTGGATGATCCTCATTCCGTTTCAGTCATGCTAGGATTCCGCCCAACGCCCTAAGCGCCGGGCCCGACGGGCTGGCGTGTGGGCGTCCTACGCCTTCATCCCTGCAGGAGATTTGCTACATCATGGACATTCAACTCACGGAAGAGGACCTGGCTTTCCAGCAGGAAGTGCGGGATTTCCTCGGTCAATACGCCCCCAAGAACAGCAGCGAGCTGTGGAGCAAGCGCAACGACTGGTTCAAGGCGCTGAAGGAAAAGGGTTGGGATTGCCCCAAATGGCCGGTCGAATTCGGCGGCCCCGGCTGGAGTCCGGTACAGCACTATATCTGGGACAAGGAAACCTGCGCCTACAGCCTGCCCCCCGAACTGCCCTTCGGCAAGGTGATGCTGGCCCCGATCCTGATGCGCTATGGCTCCAAGGAACAGATCGAACGCTTCCTGCCGGACATTCGGGACAACAAAGTCAACTGGTGTCAGGGCTATTCCGAGCCCGGTGCGGGGTCTGATCTGGCTTCCCTCAAGACCAAGGCCGAATTGTCCGCCGATGGCACGGAATACACCGTCAACGGCACCAAGATCTGGACCACCATGGCCCACATGGCGCAGTGGATGTTCTGCCTGACCCGCACCCAGAGCACCGGTGTGCGCCAGGAAGGCATCACCTTCCTGCTGATCAACATGAAGACCCCCGGCATCGTCGTCAAACCGATCTTCACGCTGGGCGGCAGCCATCATGTGAATCAGGTGTTCTTCGACAACGTCAAGGTGCCGGTGGAAAATCGCATCGGCGAGGAAGGCAAGGGCTGGACCTACGCCAAGGGCTTGCTGCAGCACGAACGCAGCGGCATCGCCGGCATCAGCCGCACCATCGTGGCCTTGGACAAGCTCAAGAAGAATGCCCGCGCTGTGCCCGATGGCGACCAGACCCTGCTGGATGACCGCGCCTTTGTGACCCGGATCGCCGAAACTGAAATCGAGCTGCGCGCGCTGGAGTTCGCCGAGCTGCGCAGCCTGGCTGACGCCCAGCACACCGGCGAGCCCGGCACAGCCTCGTCCATCCTCAAGCTCAAGGGCACCGAGATGCAGCAGCGCATGCAGGAGCTCACCATCGAGGCGGCCGGCATCTTTGGGCTCAACCAGGGCTTCAAGGAAGCCGGGCCCAAGTTCTCCAAGATGGGCATGATGTTGTATCTGAACGGGCGCGCCGCCACCGTCTATGGTGGCTGTAGCGAAGTGCAGAAGGACGTCATCGCCAAGCGTGTGTTGGGCCTGGTTGACGCCGGCGCCTGAAGCCCGCCTCCAAGAATCTGAAGGAATTGCAATCATGGATTTTCGTTTCACGGAAGAGCAGCAACTGCTGCGCGACAGCATCGAGAAGTTCCTGCGGGAAGACTATGGCAGCACGGGTGTGGGCATCTCCGAACGCCGCAAGAAATCCCGCAAGGCGCCGGGGTATGACGTGGCCAACTGGGCGACCTTTGCCGACCTCGGCTGGCTGGGCGTCGCCATCCCCGAGGAATACGGCGGCATCGGCGGCAACCTCATCGACACCATGGTGGTCATGGAAGAGCTGGGCAAAGGTCTGATCCTGGAGCCTTATTTCCCCACCGTGGTGCTGGGCGCCAACGCCGTCCTGCTCGGCGGAACAGAGACCCAAAAGCGGGACATCCTGCCCGGTGTGGTGGAGGGTAAGATCCTGCTTGCCCTGGCCCATGCCGAGGAGCAGGCGCGCAACAACCCGACCGACATTGCTACCACCGCCACCAAGCATGACAGCGGCTGGACGCTGAACGGTACCAAGTCGCTGGTGCTCAATGCGGAGAGCGCAACGCAATTGATCGTCGTGGCGCGCACCTCCGGCAACCGCACCGATGCAAATGGCCTTACGCTTTTCCTGGTGGATGCCAAGGCCGAGGGCATCACTCGCACCGACTACCCCACGGTGGATTGCCTGCGCGCCTCCGAGGTGCGTTTCGAGAATGTCCTGGTGGGCCACAGCCAGGTGCTGGGCACCGTCGATCGCGGCGTCGAGGTGCTGGAAGCGGTCATTCACCGCGCCATCCTGGCGCTGGGTGCCGAGGCGGTGGGCATGATGGAAATGCTGCACAAAGACACCGCCGAATACACCAGCCAGCGGGTGCAGTTCGGTCATCCCCTGAGCCATTTGCAGACGGTCAAGCACCGCATCGTGGACATGTTCGTGGAGACCGAACTCACCCGTTCGCTGCTCTATCGCGCCACCACTGAAGCGCTGGCCGGGCAGGCGGATGCCGCGCAGGATATGCATGCCCTGAAATACAAGCTGGGCAAGGCAGGCCGCTTTGTGGGCCAGAGCGCTGTGCAACTGCATGGCGGGATGGGCCAGACGGAAGACCTGCGCGTTGGCCACTATTTCATCCGCCTGGCAGCCATGGACCCCTTGCTGGGAGACAAGGACTACCACCTGCAGCGTTATGTGGATCTGATGGACATCCCGGAAGGTGAGCCGGACGCCAACATCCTGCCGTTCTGAGACAGGGGAGGCATCTGGCCTCGAATCCAAGGGGTGACGGCTCCGTCACCCCTTTTTCATGTCCGGAGAACCGGCGCTGTCTTGATCCAGACGGCCACTGTCCAGGACCGGAGTCAACCAATAATGCACCTCGCGTCCCGCAAAATCGCTGCGCAATTGAACCAATAGATCCTGGGCCGATGCGGCCCGAAGTAGCAATGTGAAAAATACCCGTGGCCGGCGGCCCACCACTTGCTCTTCCACATTCAACCGCTGGGGATCGCTGCCATGGCCCGATCCGTCCTGGGAACTGAAGCCCTGCACCGCTGGGTGATCCAGTAGCCAGTCGATCATGGCCTCGGCCTGTTCAGGGGCCACCACAAGGGTCAACAACACGGTCGACGGATCCGATCGAATGGACAGATCGTTCATGGGGTGGCTTCTCCGAAACGCCGGTACAAGATGGGCAACAGCAGCAAGGTCAGCAGGGTGGAAGACACCAGCCCGCCGATAACCACAATGGCCAGCGGGCGTTGGATCTCGCTCCCCGGGCCCGTGGCGAACAACAACGGCACCAGCCCCAGGGCGGCAATGCTTGCCGTCATCAGCACCGGCCGCAGACGCCGCTGCGCCCCTTCCATCACCACTTCCTCCAACGACCGCCCCATGGCGCGCAATTGGTTGAAATAGGTCACCATCACCACCCCGTTGAGTACGGCAATCCCGAGCAGGGCGATGAACCCCACCGATGCGGGCACCGACAGATACTCCCCGGTTCCCCACAGCGCCATCACGCCGCCAATCATGGCAAAGGGGATATTGGTCAGCACCAGTACCGCCTGGCGCACCGAACCGAAGGTGGAAAAGAGCAACAGAAAGACCAAGCCCACAGCCAGGGGCACCACAATGGCCAGCCGCTGGGCGGCGCGTTGCTGGTTCTCGAATTCTCCGCCCCAGGCCAGGTAATAGCCTGCCGGCAGCGGGACATCGTGGGCAATGCGCGCCTTGGCTTCCTCAACAAAGCTCACCAGATCGCGGCCGCTCACATTGGCAATCGCCACCGCGTTGCGTACACCCTGTTCGCGCTTGATCGCAACCGGCCCCTGCACCCGCTCCACCCGCACCAGATTGGCCAGCGGCACCGCCTGTCCATCCGGCAGCACCACCTGCTGGGCCAGAAAGTCGCCCGGCGAATCGCGCAGATTGGCGCCTCCCCGAATCACCAGCGGGATACGCCGGTCGCCTTCGTATACCGTGCCCACTGGCCAGCCTTCCACCAGGGAACGCAACTGGTCCTGCAAGTCCTCGATGCTCAAGCCGAGCCGTCCCAGGGCGAGCCGGTCGGGGACTAGCCGGAAATACAGGGCGCCGTCACTGGCGGGGATATAGACATCCTCGGCGCCCGGGATCTGCCGCAACACGGCGCCCATTTCATGGGCCAATCGAGTGAGCGTGGCATGATCCGGCCCGAAAATCTTCACCGCGAGATCGCCGCGCACCCCTGTGAGCATTTCCGAAACCCGCATCTCGATGGGTTGGTTGAACACGTAGTTCAGCCCCGGGAACCCGTCCAGCTTCTCCCGTAGCGCCGCGAGCAGGGCGTCTTTCGAGGCCATGCGCCATTCCGCTGGCGGCTTGAGCTGCAAGAAACTGTCGGTTTCGTTGAGACCCATGGGATCGAGGCCAATTTCATCAGCCCCCGTGCGGGCCACCACGCCCACCACTTCGGGCAGCCCCATCAGAGCCTGTTGCACCCGCTGGTCCACGGCCAGGGATTCCTCCAGGGTGATGGACGGCAGTTTCTCCAGTTGCACGATCACCGTTCCCTCGTCCAGCGTCGGCATGAAGGTCTTGCCCACCCGCAGGTACAGGCCGCCAGCCACCACCAGCAGCGCCAGGGCCGTCACCACCACCACGGCGACATGAGACAGCGCCCAGCGCAGCATCGGCGTATAGCCCCGGTGCAACAGCCTGACCAGGAACGGCTCGGTGTGGCTCACCTGCCCCAACAGCACCGAAGCCAAAACTGGAATGACCGTCAGCGACAGCAGCAGGGAACTGGTGAGTGCAAACACGATGGTCGCCGCCACCGGCATGAACAGCTTGCCCTCCAGCCCCTGCAGGCTCAGCAGTGGCAGAAAGACGATGACGATGATCAGGATGCCCGAGGTCATGGGTGCGGCCACTTCCCGCGCCGAACGATAGATGACGTGCAGGCGCGGCAGGGGGCTGCCCGCGCGCTGGTGCGCCAGATGGGTCACCACGTTCTCCACCATCACGACCGCCGCATCCACCAGCATGCCGATGGCGATCGCCAGCCCCCCCAAACTCATCAGGTTGGCGCTCAGGCCAAAGAATCGCATGCACACGAAGGTGGCCAGGGCCGACAGTGGCAACACCAGCGCGACGGTCAGTGCGGCTCGCAGATCACCGAGGAACAGCACCAACAGCACCAACACCAGCACCACGGCCTCCAGCAGTGCCCGACTGACGGTTTGCACCGCCCGGTTCACCAGATCGCCACGGTCGTAGAAGATGTCAACCCGCATCCCGGCGGGCAGGCTCGGGGCCAGCGCATCGAGTTTCTGGCGTACCCCACCGACCACCTCACGCGCATTGGCTCCGCGCAGACCCAGCACCAAGCCCTCGACCGTCTCCCCTTGGCCGTTGTGGGATACCCCGCCATAACGGGTCAGCGCGCCTTCGCGCACCTCAGCCACATCGGCGAGCCGAACCGTCTCAACGGGGTCGGGTTGAACTACGATCGCGGCCAGATCGGCGAGGTTGCGCACACTGCCCTCGGACCGCACCAACCACGCTTCTTCGCCATCGGAGAGTCGGCCGGCTCCGTCGTTGCGGTTGTTCACCGTCAGCGTTTCCCGCAGCCGTGCCAGGGAGATGCCATGGGCCGCAAGGCGCGCCGGGTCGGGGATCACTTCGAAGGTGCGTACCTCACCGCCCAAGGCATTTACATCGGCGACCCCAGGCACCGTGCGCAGCGCTGGACGGATGACCCAGTCGAGCACACTGCGCCGCTCGGCCAAAGAGATGCCGTCCCCTTCGACGGTGAACATCAGCATCTCCCCCAACGGGGTGGTCATGGGCGCCATGCCGCCGGTAACATTCGTCGGCAAACGGTCCCACACCCCATTCAGACGCTCGGACACCTGCTGGCGCGCCCAGTAGATGTCGGTGCCTTCCTCGAAGTCGATGGTGATGTCCGCCAAGGCATATTTGGTGGTGGACCGCAGCATGACCTGATGCGGGATCCCCAGCATCTCCACTTCGATGGGTGCACTGACTCGGGTTTCCATCTCCTCGGGGGTGAGTCCGGCGGCCTTCACCACCATCTTGACCTGGGTGGTGGAAATGTCGGGATAGGCGTCGATAGGGGTGCGCAGCAGGGCCAGGCCGCCGCCACCGATCAGCAGCAGCACGCCCAGAAAAACCAACAGGCGTTGGCTAAGCGAAAAGCGAATCAGTGCGGCCAGCATTACTTCCCGCCCCCCAGCCCGCTGACCATTGCCTTCAGGCTGGCCACGCCGGCCACCGCCACCTTGTCAGTGGCAGACAGCGCGCCCTGGATGATGCGCCGGTCACCCGTTTCGCTGACCACCGTGACCGGCACCGGGCGATAGCCGGCTGCGGTTTCCAGAAAAACATGCGGCTTGTTGTCGAGGTAGACCAGGGCTGCGCCCCGTACTTCATAAAATTCGCCTTGGCCGGGCCGAATTTCCAGCATGGTTTCAACGAACTGCCCGGGCAGCAGCGTCGGGGCATTGGGTGTCAGCCGGGCGCGCAGCAGGACGCCCTGGTCGGCACTGTGAATCTGGCGTCCCACCGCAATGATCTCGCCCTCCGCAGGCGGCTGAGCGATATGCACCCGATCCTTCAGGCGGACCCGGGCAGCCACGGCCGGTGGGGCGTGGATTTCCAGCCACAACTCCCGCAGATCCCCCACCGTATAGAGCGGATCGGCCACTGCAACCTGCTGGCCCGCAGTGACCGATTGGGTCAGCACCACGCCGGCAATGGGCGAGGTGATGGACAAGGTGCCGGTAGTGCGTCCGATGCGCTCCAGCGACTGGATCTGTGTCGGGTCCAGACCCGCGAGTTTCAGGCTCGTGCGGCTGTGATCCAGAGCCACCTGAGCCTCACGCCACTGGGCCTGGGTGTCTTCGAAGCGGCGGCGGGCGATGATGCCCTGGTTATGCAGATCGCGGTCGCGCGCCATGGCTGCATTGGCCAGCGCAAACCGGGCCATGGCAGACAAATGATCGCTCTCCAGAACCGCCAGATCTGTGCTATGTATCCGGGCCAGAACCTGCCCGGCCGCGACCGGCTCGCCCTCACCGACCTCCAGGATTTCCACAATCCCGGGCACCCGGGCGCTCACCACGCGCAGGCGATCATTCGGCACCGCGACCCGTGCCGGCAAGCGGGTTGGCAGGCCATTGTCAACCACCACCAGCGTTTCACTGCGGATCCCGGCCGCAGCGCGGCGAGCAGCATCCAGTGACAGTTCTTCCTGCGCCCCGACCGATCCCGCGCCGCACAACAGAAACATCATCAGCCATTTCATCCACACCTTCACGGCACCACCCCCATGACCTGATTGAACCGCGCCGTTTCACGACCGACCTTGATGCGCTGGCGCTCCGCCTCCCGGATCGTCAGCCGCGCCTGCTCTCGAATGCGCAACAGATCCATCAAGTCCAACTCGCCGGCGCCAAACGCAGCCTGAGCCAGATCCTGCTGGCGCCGAGCCAGATCGCTGCGCCGCTGGGCCAGTTCCAAGGTTTCCTGAGCGGAGCGGAGTGACGCCTCGCTCTCCTGTCGCGCCACCGTCTGTTCCCGCACCGCCTGTTGCCAACGCAGGCGGGCCTCGGCCAAGGCCCGTTCCGCCGCCGAGCGTTCGGGGCCCAGATGCACCGTCCCGGCAAAAGGCACGCTGAGCCCGACTCCCAGGGAATTCACTTCATCCTCTTCGCGGTTACTGCGCTCGCGACGGCTGCCGATTTGTAGAATGGGGGCCCCGGCGCCCTGGACCAGAAGCTGATTCCACTGGGCCTGGGCGCGGCGTGTTTCCTGGGCCAGCAGCGCCAGACCGGGGTGATCTTCCGGCGGAATGCTCCCAAGGGGTTCCGGCTGCAATGCGTCGAGATCCGCCTCCAGGCCGAGCAGGAAGCGGAGACTGGCGCGTTGCGCGGCCGATTCGCGCTCGGCGACCTGCCGTTCGGCCTGGCGGGCAAGCATTTCCTGCTCGCTCATCAATTGATCGGTGCGCGCCAGATCACCCGCCCGGACCCGGGCCAGCACCTGTTCATGGAGGGATGTACTGCTGCGCTCGGCGTCCTGCGCCTGCGCCAGGTCCACCTGGGCCATTGCCAGGGCCCACAGGCGCTCACGGACCACGCCGGCGGCCTGCCAGCGGTTATAACGGGGACGTAATTTCGCCTCCCCGGCACTGGCTTTGGCCAGCAGGCGGGCGGCCTGACGCGCATCCGGCCACCACAACGGCAGATCCAGCCCCACTTCCCCTTCCCGCAGACCGACATCACTCAACACGGCATCATCCTGCCAATGCGCTGCAATGGCTGGCGCACCGGAGATCCAGCTGCGGCTGCGCCGGGCCAGGGCCTGGGCTTCGCGCTCCAGCACAGGCGTCAACTCCTGGGCGGGATCACGCGCCAGCGCGGCATCCACCAAGGCACTCAAGGAAGGCGCGGCAAGCGTGAGGGGGGTAATCGGGGCTTCCTGGGCATGCAGGCCCGGCGGGACGCCCGTGCCGGCCATCAGGACGGCAGCCGGCAGCGCCCAAGAAAAAATCCGTTTCATGCTTGACCTCTCACTTGATTGCACCCAAGCCTGACTGCGCCAGCTTAAATGAAGCTTAAAGCCGGATTGACCGAACTGGACTTGCGGGTCGGATCTTTCCGGCCTGGGGGCATATGCCTGAGCAGCCGTTGTCAGTTTCCATCGATCCACGCGGCAGAGTACGGCGTGCGCGATTGGATGCTTATGTACGGGTGATGACGATGCCCTACAATCCGCATCCAGAAGCACTGTGTGAAAATTGGCGGGTGAGGGTGGATGGATGAAATGGATGCGCTGGTGGATGGTGGGCGCAATGTGTGGGTTAGCCCTGTGCAGTGGGGTCAACGCATCCACTTTTCCAGGGCGCTGGCTGCTGGTGGATACCCAAGCACATGAACTCTCCGTCATGGAGGGCGAGGAGCCGATCTGGACCTTCAACCGGATTGCGATCGGGCGCGGTGGAGTGACCCCGTCCAAACTGACCCGCGATCATAAGACACCTCTGGGCGAGTTCCATATCACCGAGATCCGCAAGAGCGACTTATTTCATGTTTTCATGGAGCTGAGCTATCCCAATACCGAGCATGCCAAAGCTGCCCTGGATGCTGGTCACATCAGTGAGGAAGAGTACTGGGCCATCCAGCGGGCCGCCTGGAAAGGCCTCATGCCACCCCAGAATACCCGCCTGGGTGGGCATATCGGGATCCATGGCGTGGGCCGCGGCGATTTGCGCATCCATCAGCAATTTGACTGGACCCAGGGTTGCATCGCCCTGACCAATCAGCAGATCGAGCAGCTCCAGGCACTGATCGGAACGGGCGCCCGGGTGGTGATTCGCTGATCCAAGCTGCTTTTTAAGGATTTGGGCAAAAACAATTGCCTGGGTTCTTGAAAAATGAACATAAAAACTGGACACTGTGCACGCGCTGGGGGCCGATGTTCGGCATCTTTCGGCGACGAAGGCTGTTTCGTCCGATCGTTCGATGCGCTAGACCTATCTTTATCTATATGAATCATTAATACCTGTCAGGAGTATTGTTATGCTGGCCAAGAAATTTGCAGCTCCCTTGATTCTGGCCGTGGCACTGGGCGGCGGCCTGGTTGGCTGCTCC
>JBARUT010000163.1:0-5682 GCA_049645885.1 Candidatus Macondimonas sp. | reverse complement strand
ATCCCCAGCCCGATCAGCACGAAAGCCACCAGATATTCGGCCCAGGCGCTCAAGCCGGTGGGCACCGCCAGACCCGCCAGCAGCACCAGCGCGCCGATTCCCATCAAGGCTGCGCCGTGGCCCAGCGCCCAGCGGGCGCTGAAGGCAAGGCCGCCGCGCCGCCCGGCGCGGGCATCATTTAGGTTGGCGACCGCCAGCACATGGTCGGGATCGAGGGCATGCAGCAGCCCCAGGCCGAAACCCATGGCGAGCAGCGTTGGCGTCTGTGTCAGCATGGCGAACTCCTTCAGGCGCCCCAGCCGCGAATGATGGACTTGTGCGCGCCCAGCTTGCCATAGGCGACCAGGGTGCCGAGGACGTCGACGACGGCGCGGGTGGCAAGCAGGGCGGTGATTTCGGATTGATCGTAGGGCGGAGAGACCTCCACCACCTCCATGCCACAGATGCCCTCCTTGGCCACCGCGCCCAGCAGATAGAGGATCTCGCGCGGCAGGAAGCCACCCGGTTCCGGCCAGCCGGTGCCGGGGACGAAGCCACAGTCCACAGAGTCGATGTCGAAGGACAGATACACCGCGTCCACGCCATCCCAGGCGGTTTCCAGGGCGATTTCGGCGGTCTTCTCCAGGCCCAGGGTGGTGACATCGTTCATGGTGAGGATGGTGGTGCCGCGCTTGCGCGCTTCCTTCACCGCCGGGCGCGGCACCTGCCAGCCGCCGATGCCGATCTGCACCAGGTTCTTGGCCGGCACATTGGGCAGGTTGGTGGCGTGGAACCACGGTGTAGTGTGCATGCGCTCGTCGAGGTCCTTCTCCTGGATGTCGGCGTGGCGGTCGAAGTGGATGATGCCGATCTTCTTGTCGGTATGTTCGGCGATGCCGCGCACGGTGGCAAAGCCGATCGAATGATCGCCGCCGAGCACGATGGGCAAGGCGCCGGAAGCGAAGATGTGGCCCATGCCGCGGCTGATCTGGTCGAAGGTCTTCTCGATGTTGGCGGGAATCACGAACACATCGCCGGCATCGCACAGGTTCATCTGCTCGCGCAGGTCGACGCCCAGCTCGTAGTTGTAGGGGGTGTAGAGCGCGCTGATCTTGCGGATGCCTTGCGGCCCGAAGCGCGTGCCGGGGCGGTAGGTGGTGCCGCCGTCGAAGGGCACGCCGAGGATGGCCGCGTCGTACTGGCCGACCAGATGGATATCCTCACAGAACGGCGCCTTCATGAAGGTGTTGATGCCGGCGAAATGCGGCAGCTCGCCGCGCACGAAGGTGGAAATCTCCCGATCCTGCACGCTGTCGGCGGCGGGCAGGCCATGATCCAGGCCGTGCTGGACGTGGGCTTTCCAGGCCTGATAGGGCAGGTCCTTTTCCTTGTGCATGGATTTCCAGCCCTGCAACTGGGTCTTGTCGAAGCTGGGGTGATGGTTGAGGCCCGAGCCCATGGGGTTCGTGGTCGCAAAGCGTTTCAGGCGCATGACAGGTGTCTCCTTGAGGTTTCATGGCATGGTGTGGGTGGATCAGGTGGGCGTTCTGCGTCGCGACAATTCGGCCAGGCGGTTCAGTTTGTCGAGATCGTGCTGCACGCCGGAGGTGGCGCGAATGCGCTCCAGCACGGTCTTTTTCCACTGCAGCAACTCGGGGGCGAGCTTGAGCTCGGGGTGGCGTTCTCCCGGCGGCGGCAGGGACAGGGTATGCACGCCATCCACCCGGCCGGGATGGGGAGCCAGGACCACCACGCGGCTGGCCAGATAGACCGCTTCCTCCACGTCGTGGGTGACGAACACGATGGTGCTGCGTTCAATCTCGAACAACCGCAGGATCAGCTCGTGCATCACCTCGCGGGTCTGTGCGTCGAGCGCCCCAAAGGGCTCGTCCATGAGCAACACCCGCGGCTGCGCCATCAAGGCGCGGGCGATGGCCACCCGCTGGCGCATGCCGCCGGAAAGCTGGTTGGGATAGTGATTGCGGACCGCGTCCAGGCCCATCACGTCCAACAGGGCATAGGACCGCTCCACTGCGGAGGCCGCCTGGGAATCGCTGGCATTGCCGGTATGGACGCGCAGGCTGCGGCAGAACCGCACGTTTTCCAGCACGGTGAGCCAGGGGTAGAGGCTGTAGTCCTGGAACACCACGGCCCGTTCCGGCCCCGGTCCGGTCACGGGCGCATCATCCAGCCAGATGCCGCCGCTGGTGGGGGCCTCCAGGCCGGCGATGAGCCGCAGCAAGGTGGACTTGCCGCAGCCGGAGGCGCCCACCAGGGCCAGGAATTCCCCCTGGGCCACATCCAGGTCGATTGCTTGCAAGGCCGGCAGGCTCTGGCCGGGATAGGTCTTGCCCAGGCCTGCGATGCGGATGCAGGGGGCTGGCGCGGTCATCGGGTATGCAGCCATGGAAAGGTGCGGCGATGCAGCAGCCGCAGGCCTTGGTCCATCACCAGCCCCAGAAGGCCGATCAGCAGGATGCCGACGAAGATCTTGTCGGTCTGCAGGAAGCGCTGGGCGCGCAGGATGGCGTAGCCCAGCCCGGAGTTGGCAGCCACCAGTTCCGCCACCACCAGGTAGGTCCAGGCCCAGCCGAGCGTAATGCGCAGGGTGTCGACGATGCCCGGCAGCGCTGACTTGAACACCACCAGCGACAGAATCTCGCCCCGGCTCGCGCCGAGCGTCTGGGCCGCCTCGATCTGGGTCATGGGCACCTGGCGGACGTTGTCCGAGACCATCAGCACCATCTGGAAATAGGTGCCGATCCAGATCAGCGCGATCTTGGCGCTTTCGCCGATGCCGACCCACAGCATGACCAGCGGCACGAAGGCCACCGCCGGCAGGTAGCGGGCAAACTCCATCAAGGGCTCGAAGAAGGCCTGCACCGGGCGAAAGCTGCCGATGTAGACGCCCAGGGGCACGGCCATCACGGCCGCAAGCGTGAATCCCCCCAGCACCCGGCCGATGCTGACCTTGAGATCGGTGAGCAGATCGCCCTCGCGTGCCCACATCGCCAGCCGCCGCACCACGCCATCGGGGGTCGGCAGGAACACCGGATCCACCAAGCCACTGGCGGCCAGCGTCCACCACGCCGCGAGGAAGGTGGTGAACCCCGCCGCCGCCAGGGCGAGATAGGCACTGTTCCCCAGGTGGCCGCGGATCGACCAGAACGAGGCGACGCCGGTCATGGCTCACGGCCCTGCGGTCATGCCGGCCGCTTCGCGCACCAGGCTGGGATCCACCGCGCCGGCAAAGTCCACATTGCCTTCCAGCAACTTGTTCTGCTTCAGAAAAGTCGTGATGGTGGGGCCGACCGCCACCAGTGATTCGGGCCGCTGGGGCTCGCCCAGGGCGATCAGGTTGTCCTTTTCGCCGAAAAAGCGCGTGCCCGAGAGATAGGTGGCGTATTCAGGCGCCGGCAAGCCCACCACCTTGGCCATGATCTTGGCAGCCTGTTGGGGTTCCTTGGCGATGAAGTCGACGGTTTCATACCAGGCGCGGACCATGCCGAGCAGGGTGGCCCGCTTGGCGGCATCGTTCAGCACCGGCGCCCGCGCCACCAGGAGATCCGGCACCAGGCCGGGCATGTCCTTTGATGTAAACAGCGGCTTGCCCTTGCCGCTTGCCTGAATCTGGTTCACCCAGGGGTTCCAGACCACCGCTGCCGGCACCCGGCCGCCGATGAAGGCGGCCGCCGCGTCACCCGCGGCCAGAGTGACCACCTTTACATCTTCCGGACGCATGCCGTTGCGGGCCAGGGCGGTGGCAAGGACGAAGTGGGAAATGCTGAATTGCTCCAGCGCGACCGATTTGCCTTTCAGGTCGGCGAAGCTTTTGATGGATGGCGCCACCATCAGGGCGTCGTTGCCCGCCGAATTGTCATTGACCAGCACGACCTTGAGCGGAATGCCGGCCGCGAGCGGCGCCAGGGTATCGCTCCAGGTTTGCGAGTTGGCGTCGAGCTGGCCGGCGGAAAGGGCTTGAATGGAATCGGTATAGTTGGGGAACCAGACCAGCTCCACCTCGGCGCCGTGGCGCTTGAGGAAGCCTTTTTCCTGGGCGACATACCAGGCGACCCAGCCCGGCCAGTCGCTCACGCCCACCTTCAGCGGGGCAGCAGTAGCGGTGAGGGTGAAGAAGGCAAACAGCAAGGGCGTGAGCACATGAAGCAGCAGGCGACGAGGCATGTCGGATCCTCCGGTGGGAATGAAACACAGCGCGCGAGAGGGCCATTTGGTCCTCCCGGGCTTTTGTCCCGCCGGTGTAGCCCCACTGGGGCCGGCAACCCTCGGACCAGTCACCCCCGTGGAGGCCGGAACCCTAGTTGCCTTGATGGATCGCGTGGGAAAATGAAAACCATGCCCGCTCGCGTCGCCTTTCAACCCAGCACACCCTGTGCCAACACCTGGATCGGACTTGCCGCGCCCCCCGATTGGCCATCTGATGCGCGCTCGCGCCGGCTGTTGAACGGCGCGGCTGGGTCGGGCGAAATGCAGCATTTCCGCTGCTTCCACGGCGCGCTGTTGTGTCGTGAGCCACCGTCCTGGATGGTTGCGCGCTGGCGTCCCGGCGTTGCCCTCCGCCGTCATGCGCGCGATCGGCGCCATGCTGCGCCGCACTGGCTTGGTGCGATCATCACGGGCCTTGGGCCATGATGGATCCGGCAGCCCAGATGCAAACGGTAACTTGGGCCAACGGCGTTGAACTGCGTGCGCAGTCCGTGGCGGGCCGGTCGGCGGTCGCGCTGGCGCTGTGGTGGCGTGCCGGCCGCGTCGATGAAGGTGCGGGCGAGGATAGCGCCGCGCATCTGCTGGAGCATCTGGTCTGCGAGGCGCTGGATCCGGCTGCGCTCGCGCGCTGGGGCGGCTTGCTCAATGGCCAGAGCGGACGGGAATGGACGATCTGGCATGGCCTGGTGCCGGCACGGTGCGCGCCCGAGGTGTTGAAGGCGCTGGTTCAGGCGTTGTGGGCGCCTTTGCCGAGCGCCGCGGTGGTGGCGCAGGAGGCGCGCGTATTGAGCCAGGAGCTCCAGTTGGCGGCGACTGCCGATGCCTGGGAAAGCCTGGCCCTTTGCGCCCGCTTCGGGGATCATCCCCTCAGTCGCCCGCTGGCGGGGGTACCCGCCATCGACCCGGCGGGCCTGGCCGCTTTTCGGCAACGCCTGCTGGGCGGCCCAAGGCTACGGATCACGGCCGCGGGCGATGTCGATCTGACGGCCCTGGTCGCGGCGGCCGAGCCGTTGGGGCAGTTGCCGGCAGTGGCGCCGGCACCCGTGATCCTGCCATCAGTGCCCGCGCAGCACTGTGATGTCCGTCTGCCCGAGGCGGCGGGAGCCGGCGCCCTCTGGCTGTTGCCGTTCGAGTCGACGATGAGTGAGGCCGTCTCCTGGCTGGTGGACCTGCTGGCCCATCCGCTGCTGGGGCGGCTGTCGCGCGGCTTGCGTGCAGGGTCGGCGCCGCTTTACGGCCTCGACAGCCGATTGGAATGGGTCGGCGGGAAGGGATTGTGGTGGCTGCGCATCGATGACGCCCGTGCGATCCCGCTCCTGGAAAGCGGGATGGAACGTGCGCTGGCTGGCGGATTTACCGATGCCGAATGCACCCGGGTGGAAAGCCTGCGCCGGGCGCGGCGCACGCTGCAGACCGAGGACCTGATGGGCTGTCTCGAACGGCTGGCGGAACTGCAGCCGGAGCAGGGGGTGGAGC
>JBARUT010000162.1:0-5127 GCA_049645885.1 Candidatus Macondimonas sp. | reverse complement strand
GGTGCAGGGAGGTGGTATCGCCCTTGGCCAGATCCGGGGCGGATTGCCTCAGTTCGGCAATCAGCGCGGCCTCGAGCGCGGCAGCTCTTTCAAGGCGTCTGCGCGATGCATGCTCCACGCCGGCATGCACATAAGCGGTAATCGCGGTGTCGTTGCTGACGATCCCGAGGCGTTCCAGGTCGCACAAGGCTGCGCGCAGTTGCGCCGCGTTCATCCCCGCAATCCCCATCAGCTCGTCGGTGGAAATGCCCTCGTCGGCATCGCTGTGGAAAAGCGTCTCGGCCAGCGCCAGCAGCTGGGGCCGATAAGCATCGACCGTGACTTTCTTCTCAATGCGGTCGCGGGCCTCTTCCAGGCTGGTCACGCGCATGGCGGAGGGAAACACCTGCACCCGGTTTTCCTCGCGCATGAGCAGGCCGGCTTCCTCCAGCCAGGCCAGGGCCGTGCGCACGCGGGTGTCCTCGGTGGCGCGATCACGCCCGAAGTCGCCTTCCTGTTCCTCGGCCAGGATTTCACCCACGGTGGCGACCACCTCCCCTTGAAAGCGTTTTTTGCGATCAAGGGTGCGTATCGCTTTCAGGACCGCCTGGATCTCTCGCGCAGACAGCCGGCCATGGGCGGACAGACTGAATTGCCGTTCCACATCCTCCGGGGTGTAGAGCAGAACACAGCGGGCGGGCTGCTGATCGCGCCCGGCGCGGCCTGCCTCCTGCACGTAGTTTTCCAGCGAGCCGGGGAGGTCGGCATGGATCACCAGACGCACATCGGGCTTGTCGATGCCCATGCCGAAGGCATTGGTGGCCACCATGACCCGCAGATCGCCCCGGATGAAGCGCCGTTGCAGGTCCTTTTTGGTCTCCGGCGGGACCTGGCTGTGGAAATGGGCGGCTTCGTGACCCTTTTGCTGGAGAAAAGCGGCCAGCTCCTCGGTCTGGCGCCGGGTGGCGCAATAAATGATGGCGCCACCCACATTGTCCAGCGGTAGATCGGTTTCCAATACTTCATGGATATGGGCGAATTTTCCCGCAGGCGTGGTTTCCACCACGACGAAATCCAGGTTGCTGCGTTCGGCGCCGCCGTCGAACACGGCAAGTTCAACGCCCATTTCATTCCGGAAATACTGACGGATCTCAGCCACCACATCCGGCTTGGCGGTGGCGGTGAGGCACAACACCGGGGGCAGGGTTTCCTCGCCCGCCCGTTCGCGGATGAACCGCCCCACATACCGGTAGTCCGGCCGGAAATCGTGCCCCCATTTGGACAGGCAGTGGGCCTCATCCAGCACCCAGGCGCCGATCTCCCGCTGCGCCAGGACCTGGCGCAAGGCATGGTTGCGCAACTGCTCCGGTGAAATGATCAGGATCGCCACATCCCCCAGCCGCACCCGATCCAGCACATCGGCCCGCTCGGGCATGGACAGCAAGCCGTTGAGGGTGGCGCAATTGCCGATGCCGCGCGCTTCAAGAACGGCCACCTGGTCGGCCATGAGCGAGACCAGCGGCGAGATCACCACCGTCAACGCGCCGGTCTTGTCGTAGCGCGACAGGGCCGGGATTTGATAGCAGAGGGATTTTCCGGTGCCGGTCGGCAATATTCCCAGCACGTGCCCACCGCGCATCGCCGCCTCGACAATGGCTTCCTGCAAGGACCGGCCGTCGGCGCCGGCGGGCTGCGGGCGGAACTGCGCGAAGCCGAACCAGCGCTTCAGTTCGCTTATGGCATTGTGGCGTTCGCGGCACCACACGCAATCGGGCGCGCTGCAGGGCGTGTCGCGCAGTTGTCGCACCAATCGCCCCGCCCCGGGAAACTGATGACGCACCCACGGTGGCATCACCGAATTGCCTCCCGCCACCGACAGCCAGGCCAACGCATAGGCCAGGTTCCATCCCGGGGCATCGTTTTCGGCAGCGGCGGTTTCGGCATGAACGCGGCAGGCCTGTCCGGTCAACAATCGCCCGATGGCCGTCTGGATCTGGGTGGGCGAGGGCCGCATTGCCCCGCGCAGGGAGGCGAAAAACGCTGTCAGACCGGAGCGGTCCGGTGGGGTGGTGGTCAGGCCATGCCAGGCGAGCATCAAATCCGGCGCGCGCTGTTGTGTCTGACGCAAGGCTTCACGCTGATGCTGAAACAGGGTGAGGCTGAGCCGGGCGTCCAGTTCCGGGTCATTCACCTGATCGCCCTGCAGTGGGCCATTGCGATAATGCTTGACCAGGTGGTGATAGGGATTGCGCGGAAAAGCCAGGGGATTCAGACGCAGGGTATCGATGGCGGGCAGTTGCAGCAGGCGCAGATCCGGGCGGACAGCCGCCAGATGGGGGAGATCAAAGGCAACAAGGTTATGACCCAGGACGAAGGCTGCGCCCTCGGCCATTGCATCGAGTCGCGCCAATGCCGTGCCCAGATTGCCACCGCGGTAAACCAGAGATTCGCCTGTATCCCCCCGGATCGCGGCAAAACGGTGGATGCGCTGATCCTTGATGCCGACTTCCAGATCGATGGACAGGCAACGGGGCTTGAAGGCTTCCCTGGGGGGCAGGCCCGGATTCGTTCTCACCGTTTCCTTGTGCACATGCCATGGCCTCTTTGTTCGCTTGCGCCCGATTCCTTCATCGGCCAAAGCGCTTTGGACTGTTGGCGCGGCTTGGATTGATCCTCGACTGCTCCGAATTGCATCTGCAATGGCGGTTCTTGATGCCTTGGCAGTCGCCGTTTGATCGGTGGCCCGAAATGGAATATCGCTTGACCTGGATCAAGTGTCGGCCTGTAATAGCGCAAGGCTTACATTCATGTTTTGCGATTGGCGCCTTGTCCGAGCCAATCAATTGAATGTCGGAAGGCCTATTGGACAACGTCCAGTCCATCACTCAACTTCCCGATTTTCCTCAGGGCAACGCATGAACGCCATCTTCCAGGTGAAGGATTTCAAACGGGCGTGCGGGACCTGCAGTTTGCGCGAGCTGTGTTTGCCCTACGGCATCGGGGAGGAGGATCTGGGCCGGCTGGAACATCTGGTCCAGCGCATGCCGCCCGTGCATCGTGGGGCGCATCTTTTTCGTCAGGGCGATCCGCTGAAAGCGATCTTTGCCATTCGGACCGGTTCGATAAAAAGCATCACCCTGGGCGCGGACGGCGCCGAGCAGATTACGGGTTTTCATTTCCCCGGCGAACTGGTGGGGCTCGATGCCATTGCCGGTGATGTCCATGACTGCTCGGCGATTGGCCTGGAAGACAGCAGCCTGTGCGAAATCCCCTTTGGACAGCTCGATGAACTGAGCGGGCATGTGCCGGGATTGCGGCGTCAGTTGATGCGCCTGCTGTCCAGGGAAATCCAGCAGGACCAGCACTTGCTGCTGTTGCTCGGCAAGAAGAGCGCCGAGGCCCGGCTGGCGGCCTTCCTGATCAGCCTGTCGGGGCGTTTCGCACGCCGCGGGCTGTCGGCGACCCGCTTCCAGCTCAGCATGTCGCGTGGGGAAATCGCCAATTATCTGGGTCTTGCAGTGGAAACGGTCAGTCGTTTGCTGGCCCGGTTCCAGCAGGATGGCTTACTCGCCGTCGATGGGCGCGCCGTGACGGTGCTCGATCTCGCCCGTCTCCATGACATCGCCGAAGTTCCCACCCAGATGCATCCCGCGCACCGCTGCCGGGAGCACTGAGGTCTCGGGATGATGATGGTGGTGCCCGACCATGCCAGCCATCAGCCAGGGCCCAGCGACTGTCCAGATGCCCAAAGTGATCACCAGCCCGCCGGCAGCTCGCCGTAGCTTCTGTCCCGCCAAGGCCTGGCGGAGACGTTGCCCGAGCAAGCCCAGGGCCAGCATGGCCGGCAAGGTCCCGATCCCGAAGGCCAGCATCACGCCCGCGCCAGCCCCGGCGCCGCCACTGACCAAGGCCGTCAGCAGGGCGCTGTAGACCAGACCACACGGAATCCAGCCCCACAGAGCGCCAAAAGCCAAGGCGTGCAGTCCGCTATGGCGCGGATCGAGGCGTCGGGTGAGGGGGCCCAGGTGCCGCCACAGCGGAACGCCCACGCGCTCCAGCCGGCTGAGCCCGCCCCAGCCAGTGGCCACCTGCAGTCCGACGGCAATCATCAGGACACCCATCGCGGCCCGCAGCAGGTTTCCCCAGGCCGCACTGCCCACTGGCGTGCCCAAATGCCATCCCAATCCCCCCATCAGGGCGCCGGCCAGGGCATAACTGCCAAGGCGGCCCGCGTTGAAGGCCAGCGTGCGACTGAACTTGGGCTGTCCGTTCCCGCTTCCCACCAGTGTGGCGATGCCGCCACACATCCCCAGGCAATGGGTGCTGCCGAGCAGGCCCGCCACCAGGGCTGCCATGAAGCCGAAATGCAGGGTATTCATGGGGGTGTCCTGTCCTCCTCCGGTTCGGCAGGCAGGGAGTCATCCAGCAGGATGCGATAGGCCGGACTATCCAGGTCATCGAACTGGCCCGCGTGAACCGCCCAGAAGAATAGCGCCACGGCCAGCCCCACCAGCACCAGACTCAAGGGAATGAGCAGAAACAGGGCATTCATGGCGTTTGCACCGCAACCCTTGGAACGTCAACTGCAAGTGTGGGCGCTGCCGGACGGTAAAGGCGTTGCGCATTGAGCACCACCAGCACCGAACTCAGCGACATGCCCAGCGAGGCCAGCCAGGGGGTGACCAGGCCCGCCGCCGCCAGGGGGACGGCCAGGGCATTGTAGGCCAGGGCCCAGGCGAGGTTCTGGCGGATGATGCGGCGAGTACGTCGCGCGGTCTCGATCACCTCGGGCAGGACGCTCAGGCGATCCTGCAACAGGATCAGATCGGCGCTGGTGTGTGCCAGGGCGGTGCCGGCAGCCATGGCGACGGAGACATCCGCGCGCGCCAGCAGTGGGGCGTCGTTGACCCCATCCCCAACCGCCAGCACCCGTTCTCCGCGGGTTTGCAAACCGTCGAGCAGAGCCAGTTTATCCTCGGGGGTCAGTCGGGCGTTGGCCTGCGCGCATCCCACCGCGCTTGCTACCGCGCTCACCGGCCCCTTGGCGTCGCCACTGGCGATCTGGCAGCTCAAGCCCAGCGCTTGGAGCCGTGCCAGAGTGGCCGAGGCGTCGGGGCGAACCGGATCGGCGACGGCAAACCAAGCCAA
>JBARUT010000161.1:0-18524 GCA_049645885.1 Candidatus Macondimonas sp. | reverse complement strand
TAGCAGGACGGCCAGCGGCAGCGCCACAGGCACGGCCAGTCCGACGAGGAGTTGGGTGACCCCCACCACTCCAGCCAACCCGACGATGGCGGTGCCGCGCAGCAACACCAGTCGACGCAGGTTGTTGACCGGCAGCGGCCCGCTCATCTTGTTGGGCACGGAATTCAGCGTCATGGCCTGGATTATACGGCGCCCCCTTGCGAAGAGGCTGCGACAAATTGCCGCAGCTTGGATGGTGCTCGGCGGTGTACGGAACGGATCGTTACCGGCCAGGCAAAGAAGATGCGTGCGTCATCAGCGTGCGGAGGCGCTTGGCGGGAGAAAACGGGGTGGCATCATGGCAAGAGGGCGATGACGCGATGACGCCGCGGTGGCTTCAGGGCAGGGTGATGGGCAGGCCCCGATGAGCAGCGGGGCGTTGCAGACCGTCCTCGACCTGGATGCGGGTGGCCGAGTCAGTGAGGTGTTCAATGAGGAAAAGGGCGAAATCCATGGCGGTACCGGGTCCGCGTGAGGTGATGATCGGCCCGTCCACGACGACAGCCGCCGAGGTGTCGAGCGCGAGACCCGGAACGTTCAGTGGTTCGAGAAAACCGGGATAAGCAGTCGCCCGCCGGCCGTTCAGCAATCCCTGTTGCGCCAGTACGCTCGGCGCCGCGCAGATGGCGGCCAGTTGCCGTCCCTGGGCAATCTGGCGGGTCAACAACCCGGTAAGGCGTGGATCTTGGCCGAGTCGCCGGGCCCCCTCGGCCCCGCCAGGAAGAACAATCAGATCAAATGACGCCTCAGCCACCGTGTCCAAGGTGGTGTCCGGCAACAGCCGGACACCCCGGCTGGCGAGGACCGGACCCGCTTCCAGGCCCGCCACCGTGACCTCGATCCCTGCGCGCCGCAACAGATCGATGATGGTGACGGCTTCCAATTCCTCACATCCCGGGGCCAATGGCACCAATACGGACGGGGTCATGGCATTGTCTCCTGCGCTCAGCGCCGCGATTGCACCAGGGTCATGCCCTTGAGCAGGTTGAGCGATTCATAGAGCTGATAGTCCGTGGCCACAAGGTCCCCATCCTTTTCTTCAGGTGCGGTGGGTGTGATCACGGGGGTGGCTTTTCCTTCAGGCGCCAGACGACCGCTGAGATCAGATTCGCGCAATAGCCCGATAGGCGCATCTACCTTGCTGACCTTCACAGCCTGCAAGGCAATGTCGGGGTCGATGCCCTCAGCCTGGATCGAACGGCCTCCTGGCGTGTAGTAGCGGGCCGTGGTGAGTTTGATGGCATCGCCACTTGGTAGTGGCAGCACGGTCTGAACCGAGCCCTTGCCGAAGGTGCGGGTTCCCACGACCAGTGCGCGTTTGTTGTCCTGCAGGGCGCCTGCCACGATCTCCGAGGCCGAGGCGGACCCGCCATTCACCAGCACGACCATGGGTGCGCCGCGCAGGCTGTCGCCCGGCTTGGATGGGAAATCCTGGCGGCTGGCTTTTTCCCGCCCTTGGGTATAGACCACCAGTCCCGAATCCTGGAAGACGTCTGTGACCTCCACCGCTGCCGTGAGCAAGCCGCCGGGATTGTTGCGCAGGTCCAGCACCAGGCCGCGCAAGGGGGCTTTGTTTTCGGCGACCAATTTGCTCAGCGCGTCTTCCAGATCCTTGCCCGCATCGTTGCGGAATTGAGTGATGCGGACATAGCCGTAGCCCGGCTCCAGCAACCGCCGCTTGACGCTCTGGACGTTGATGATATCGCGGGTCAGAGTCACCACGAACGGCGCATCCTGTTTTTCACGCAGGATGGTGAGGCGGATCTGGCTGCCGGGCTCGCCCCGCATGCGGTTCACGGCATCGGTCAGGCTCAGGCCTTTGACCTGGGTGTCGTCGAGTTTGATGATGAGGTCGCCAGGCTGCAGGCCGGCGCGCGCGGCGGGTGTATCGTCGATGGGGGTAACCACCTTGACGAAGCCATCTTCCATCTGCACCTCAATGCCCAGCCCGCCGAAGCGGCCGCTGGTATTGATCTGCATTTCCTTGAACTCGGATGCATCCAGATACGAGGAATGCGGGTCGAGACCCGAGAGCATGCCACGGATGGCGTTCTGCATCAGCGTGCTCTCATCAACCGGCTCGACGTATTCCTGCTTGACCCGCTCGAGGATCTCGACAAAATTGCGGATATCGTCCAGTGGGACTTTCTGGCTACTGGCTCGGTCAGCCAGTACCGCTTGACCGACGCCGAGACCCAGGCCCAGGAGCAGGCCCATCAGGAGGAACCACCCGCCGCGTCCTTTGGAATTCATCGTTTGCCCTTGTGATTTGGAAAGCTGCCCAGATCGCGCGCCCCAGGTTTCCGGCCGCTAAAGCCGAAGCGATCGGCGCGATGCTTTAATCAATACTATAACGCTTTTCATGGCCAGCAATGTGCAACCGAATAATTTCTTTCACTTGCGGTTCGCAGCCAGCCAGCGCTCCGGATTGACGGGATTCCCCCCCTGGCGAATCTCGAAATACAGCGCCGGGGTCGCACGGCCACCGCTGGTTCCCACGCGCCCCAGTACCTCGCCAGCGCGCACCCGTTCGCCGGGACGGCGCAACAGGGTCTGATTGTGGCCATAGAGGCTCAGAAAACCGCCGCCATGATCCACGATCCCCACCAGGCCGTAATGGGGCATCCAGGCGGTAAACAGCACTTCGCCATCCGCCACGGCATGCACCTGTGCGCCTTCCGGCGCGCCGATCAGGAGCCCCTGCCATTGCATCCGGCCTTCTTGGCGCTCGGTCCCGAAACGTGCCTTGATCACGCCCTGGACCGGCCAGCCCATACGACCCTTCAGACGGCGGAAAGAACCTCTGGGGAAGGTAGCGGAGGCTGGGGAGGTAAGGACCTCCTTTGAAGAGGGCGCCTGTCGGGCAGTCTCAGCTGCGGGTAAATCGACTATGACCTTTTCCAGGCGTGCGCGATCCGACTGCAGTTGTTCAATGGCTTTGCCTCGGCTGGCCAATGTGCCGGCCAGGCGTTTCACCGCCCGCTCGCGTTCAGCCCGCGCCTGCCGCAGGCTTTCGGTCGCCGCAACCTGCTCCGTCAGCAATCGGGCGGTCGTTTCCTGTTCTTCACGTGCAGCCGCGCGCAGTCGCGCGAGTTCGGTGAGTTGGTCGCGGGCAGCGTCGATCTGATCGATCTGGGACTGCTGTAGGTATTGCAGATAGGTCAGCCAACGGCCGGTGCGTGCGGGGTCGGTGGGGCTGAGAAATACCTTGAGCCAGGGATCGTCCCCCATCGCCTGCCGCGCGCGGAGTTGTGCCGACAAGGTGGCGCGGTTGCGCCGCAACTGTATTTCCTGCTTGTGGATAGCGGTCTGGGTCGCAGCCAATCGTTGTTCACCAGCCGCCAGATCCTCCTGCAAGGCATTGGTTTTGCGGGTGGCCTCCGCAAGGGCTTGTTCCGCCCGCTTGAGGGCCGCCACCGCCCGGCCATGGATGCTGCGGTCCTTGTCGATCTGGCGCTCCAGCGTGACAATCCGGCTTTCGATGCGTGCCAGCCGGGCCTCGTTCTTTTCCGCCAGGACGTTGAAGGGGAGGTACAGCAAGGCGGCAACGCCCGCTAGCGCCATCCACCCACGCCAGATGTGTGGGCTGGAGGTGCCAAGGCTATAATGGTGCGCTTGTTGCTCCCCTCGGGGGCCCTTTCGACCTGTCATACCGGATTACCCGAATGTCCATCATGCCGTTTGTCGTTGCTCATCCCTACCTCTTCGGGGCCCTTGGGATCGTACTGATTCTCATCGTGGTGATGGAAGTGCAGCGGGCTCGACGCCGGGGAGGCGGGGTCGATGCTGCCACCGCGGTACACTTGATCAATCGCGAGGACGCCTGGGTACTGGACGTGCGCGATGTGGCCGCGTTCAAACAGGGGCACATCATCGAGGCCAGAAATATACCGGAAGCGCGGCTGGATGAGTCATTGTCTTCCCTGGAGCCGCACAAGGATCGGCCGGTGATCGTCTGTTGCGAGGAGGGCAACCGTGCGGTGTCGGTAGTCGAACGACTCGCTCGCGCCGGTTTTGCCAGGCCGTTGCTCTTGCGCGGCGGGCTGCGCGCGTGGCGGGAGGCCGAACTCCCCCTGGAAAAACGCTGAACCGGCCATGAAGGTGGAACTGTTCACCTTGGCCTGGTGTCCGTTTTGCATCCGGGCCCGTGCATTATTGGACCGATACAACGTGGCTTATGAGGAAATTCCGGTGGACCGGGACCCTGTCCGTCGCAGCGAGGTGCGGACCCGCAGTGGCCGCCACACCTTGCCGCAACTGTTTGTCGATGGTCGCCATGTGGGTGATTGTGAGGAAATGCTGGCCTTGGACCGCACCGGACGGCTGCGGGCGATTCTTGGCCTCTGAAGGGATTGGTCCTCCTCGCGGACCAGTCCTGCTTTGATCTGACCTTTAAGGAGCCGCTTCAATGGAGCAACCCATGCAAGACAGCAATACCCAGCGCCAGCTTCAGATTCTCAAGGTTTACCTGAAGGATGCGTCTTTCGAATTGCCCATGGGCGCCACTCTGTTCGGTCTCAACGTCCAGCCGGTCATGAAGGTTGACATGGACCACAGCGCCACCCAGTTGACAGCCGACCAATACGAGGCGGTGTTGCGGGTATCAGTCACTGCCCAGATCGAGGGCAAGACGGCATTCATGGTGGAAGTTCATCAAGCGGGCCTATTCATGGTCCAAGGGCTCAACACCATGGAGCTCGATGCCGTGAGCAACGCGTTTTTCCCCAATGCCCTGTTCCCCTATGCCCGCGAGGCGGTTTCCGACCTTGTGGCCAAAGGCGGGCTGCCCCAATTGCTGCTGGCGCCGGTGAATTTCGATCTGCTCTATGCCCAGCGCCTGCAGCAGCGCCAGGCCAGCGCCGCCAAGCCCAACGCCTGAGACGATTCACGCGATATGCAGACAGCGCCGCGCCAACAATCCATTGCCGTGCTGGGGGCGGGATCCTGGGGAACCGCCCTGGCCATCCACTTGGCGCAGGCGGGGCACCACATCACCCTGTGGGCACATCGTCCCGAGCATGCAGCCCAACTGCTTGCCGCCGGCCGCAATGCCCGCTACTTGCCGGATGCGGCCTTCCCCGTTGGCCTCTCGGTGCAGTCGGATCTTGCCACTGCGGTTGCTGGAATCAACACGATATTAGTCGTTGTCCCCAGCCATGCCCTACGCAGCGTCCTGACCATCCTGAAGCCGTGCATTGTGCCGGGCACGCGCATCATCTGGGCCACCAAGGGACTGGAGCTGGGTACGGCCTGCCTGCCTCATCAAGTCGTTGAGGAAACTCTGGGGACGTGCCCCATGGCCGTCCTTTCGGGTCCCACCTTTGCACGAGAGGTGGCGGCGGGGCTGCCCGCGGCCGTGGCGGTGGCTGCCCGCGATCAGCATTTTGCCAACGAGGTGGCCGAGCTGTTCCACACCGGCCGGTTTCGCGCCTATACCAGCCCCGACTTGATCGGTGTGGAGGTGGGGGGGGCGGTCAAGAATGTTCTGGCCATCGCCACCGGCGCCGCCGATGGACTGCATTTTGGCGCCAACAGCCGTTCCGCCCTGATCACCCGTGGACTGGCCGAGGTCATGCGCTTGGGGTTGGCCTTGGGCGGACAGGCTGCCACGTTCATGGGACTGGCCGGACTGGGCGATCTGGTGCTCACCTGCACCGATGACCAGTCCCGCAATCGCCGCCTGGGCCTGGCCCTGGCGCGCGGGCTCACCAGCGAGCAAGCCCACCAAGAGATCGGTCAGGTGGTGGAAGGCGTGCAGGCCGCGTCTGCGGTCTGGACCTTGGCCCAGCGCGAGGGAGTCCGTATGCCCATCACTGAACAGGTGTACCGGATCCTATATGAAGAGCTGAGCCCGCAGGCGGCGGTGGAGGCGCTCACCCAAGGATCAGCCAAGCCTGAATTCCTGTAGGCGCAGCCAGAAGCGAACGGAAAGGATTCGATGAGCAAGCACTGGCGGGCGCAAGTGCGATTTCCGGATATAGAGACGCTTGGACATCGCCATCGCCTCCTGGAAGCTTACTGCGCGCCGGCAAAACCGAGCTGGCGCCAGGCCTCGAACACACTGACGGCCACCGCATTCGACAGATTCAGACTGCGATTGCCGGGCTGCATGGGCAGCCGCAGGATGTGCGCTGGCGGCAAGCTGTCCAGCACGACCTCCGGCAGGCCGCGGGTCTCGGGACCGAACAGCAGGGCATCGCCCGGCGCGAAGCGGGTCGCAAACAGGTTGGTGGTACCACGGGTGGACAGGGCGAAGACCCGTGCAGGCCGCACCGTGTCGAGGCAGGCGGACAGATCCGGATGCTCCGCGATGCGCACGAATTCCCGGTAGTCGAGCCCCGCCCGTCGCAATCGCGCCTCGTCCAGCGTGAAACCCAGCGGATGAATCAGATGCAGGTGCGTCCCGGTATTGGCGCACAAACGAATCACGTTGCCGGTGTTGGGCGGAATCTCGGGCTGGTAGAGGATGACGTGCAGCCCCGGTTGTTCTGAGGTATTTGCCGAGCTTGATAAGATGGCGGTCACGCCCACGTCCCGCATTGCTGTTGTGGTTGAGGAAAACCGATGGCCCCCGCCTGTCCCGATGATCCGTTGCGCATCCGCTTCTGCGGACTGGATTTCGCCAACCCGGTGGTGCTTCTGTCGGGCTGCGTGGGGTTTGGCGAAGAGTACACGCGGGTGGCGGGATTCTCCAACCGGGATGTGGGGGCGATCTGCCTGAAGGGGACCACCGCGACGGCGCGACTGGGCAATGCGCCGCATCGCATCTGGGAAACGACGGGGGGCATGCTCAACGCCATTGGCTTGCAGAATCCGGGCGTGGAAGCGGTGGTACGGGATATCCTGCCCATGCTGGATTTCTCCGAAACACGGTTTATCGCCAATGTTTCCGGATCGACGGTGGAGGAGTACGCCGAGGTCACCCGGCGCTTCGACGATTCCCCGATCGATGCCATCGAAATCAACATTTCCTGTCCCAATGTGAAGGAAGGCGGGGTTGCTTTCGGCAATGATCCGGAGATGTCGGCGCGGGTGGTGGCGGCTTGCCGACAACAGACCAGCAAACCGCTCATCACCAAACTGTCGCCAAACCAGACCGATATCCAGGCCAATGCGCGTCGTTGCATCGAGGCGGGTAGCGATGCCTTTGCTGTCATCAACACCCTGCAGGGGATGGCAGTGGACCTGCGCACGCGCCGGGCGATCCTGGGCAATATCCAGGGCGGTCTGTCGGGGCCGGCCATCAAGCCGATAGCCCTGCTCAAGGTTTATCAGGTTGCCCAGATTGCCCGGCCCCATGGCATTCCCATCATCGGACAGGGCGGTATTGCCAGCGCGGAGGACGCCCTGGAATTTCTCATCGCCGGTGCCAGCGCCGTGGGAGTGGGGACCGCGCTGTTCTATGACCCGCTTATCGTGCCGCGGATTACTGCAGGCATCCGCGCGTACCTCGACGCGCAGGGCATGCGCCATGTCGGGGAACTGGTCGGAAGCATCCAAACCCTATCCGGCACGCCCGGCGCCCCACATTGCCCTTGAAAATTTTAATGTATTGCAACATGAATGGGTGCATACTAATGGAGCCAGTGCGCCTTATGCGCTCCGGTGACATTGCTGCGCAGTTTTTCGGCGCCGCGATTGTTCGGTGTGGTCGCAATCCTAGCTCGGATTCGCGCCACGGTCGCAGGTGGCCATCAGGTCCCTGATCCTTTTGTTTAGGAATTTGTTTATGCCCAAGTCCATTTATGTCGGTAACCTGCCTTTCAATGCTACCGAGGATGAAGTCCGCAGCTTGTTCGAAGCCCACGGCAATGTCCTTTCCGTCAAACTGATCTCGGACCGGGAAACCGGCCGTCCGCGCGGCTTTGCCTTCGTGGAAATGGATTCGTCCGATGCCGCAGCTGCCATCAGTGCCTTGGATGGCGCCGATATGAATGGCCGTAGCCTGCGGGTAAATGAAGCCATGGATCGGGGCGCTGGTCCCGGTGGTGGCGGCGGCCCCGGCGGCCCCGGCGGTCCCCGTCGCGGTCCCGGCGGTCCCCGTCGCTTCTGATCCATTGGCGATCCCGTAAGGATCGCAGTTCGAACCAAACGTCGAACTTGAAAAAGGCCGGTTTCACAACCGGCCTTTTTTTATCGCTGTATGGCGGTCAAGCCCTTAAATAGCATTCACCTGCGACTTGATGGGAGACTTCAGCTGCTTGATGGCGGCGGTGGGGTCCTTGCCCTGCCACAGTCCATCACCGAAGAACAGCTTGACGATCAGGTCCAGATCCCTACCTGTTGGAATATTGCTCACACTCCAGCCCACTTGAGGATGGCTGCCTTTGAAACGCTCGGGCTCATCGGCATCATCACCGTTGCCAGCATCCTTGTACAAGCCATCCAGCTCGGCCTGAACACCCGGGGTCACGCTGAAGAAGGCGGCAATGTCAAAGCCATCGGGATGCGAGCCACTTATCCAATTATCCTTCAGGTTAGCCTTGAGGGGGCCAGACGCCTTCTTGCCCGAAACGATGGGCTCGCTGGTCAGTGCCGACCGCACCATGGCACCATCCAGGTCGTGAAAGTCGAGCGAGATTTCAATCGCCATATCGCTCAAGGCGGAGGCTGCTGAGGGAATGGAGGCCAGAACCGGCACTTCGAACGAATTGGCCGTGGAGATAAAATCAGCCGCTGCGGACAGGAGTTGAATCCCCAGGATGGAGATGGATGCATCGGCTTCGACGATGCTGCGAACCGGCCCATTCTTAACGGCGATAACCCTGTTGGGCACCATGTTGTTGTTGATCGTGGCCCGGATGAAACCGAGCTTGGCCTTGACCCGCAGTTTCATGGTGTCGAGAATGTTACGGTCCTGCTTGAAGGTCTTGACCTTCATGTCGCTCCAGTTGAGCGGCTTGCCGGGATCCATTTGCAGGCTCCAGTTCTCGGCCTTGATCAAGCCGGTCTTTTGATCATAGTGGGCATAGACCTTGTCGCTCCGTTGGGCATTGCCCTGCACCACATAGGCATAGCCACTGGCGCCACCGTCTGCCAGTTTGATCTCGGAAACCACCTTGCCTGCTGCGGCGAGCGCCTCCGGGCTGGCCTTGGGGCCCGTGTCCTTCAGCATGAAGACCAGCTCGTCCTTCTCGTCGAGCTTGCCTTCCGTGCCGTTGATCTTGAGCTTGCCGCCCGGAACGAAGGGAAAGCCACGCTCGTTCATATCGTCGAACTGGAACGGGATCGCGGCCAGCTTGTCGCCAGAGACCGCCATGACGGAGTAGTCGCTGAACGACTGTCCTTGGAGGGCGCTCAACTCGCTACCCTTGAGGTTCACCACCTCCATGGCACGCGCTGCGCTCAACTCGCCCTCGGGGGCGGCCTGCGCCAAGCCTGAACAGGCCAGTACGCCCAGTCCCGCTAATGCACCCCGTGTCACATATCTGGATTTCTGCATAACGAAATATTCCTCCTCAATCCATTGAAAAAACGACTTACTTCTTATTTCCGTTGGAAAACTCGCTCCCACCTCGACCCCCAACCGGCCTTGCCATTGATGCACCACACCGGCCAAAGCGCTTGGGGTCGGTCCATTCTAACGAAATCATGTCTCAAGCGCCGCGCTGGCCTTTGTCATGCCGGGATGAAAAGACTTGTTCGGGATGCTGACCCCCAAGCCGTCGCCAGGCTCGCGCAGGTTATCATAAGAAAATGCGCCTTTTGATCATTGAGGACGACTTGGATTTGGGAGAGACGTTGGCAAGCGCTTTGCGCCATGCCGGCCATCAGGTGGGCTGGGCGCGCTCGGCTGCGGACGCCCAAGTCTTGCTGCGCGATGAGATTTACGACGTGCTCCTGCTGGATCTGGGGCTGCCGGGTGAAGACGGATTGGATTATCTGCGGCGACTGCGCAATGAGGGGTATATAGAGGCGATCTTGATCCTGACGGCGCGGGATGCCGTGGAGGATCGGGTCCAGGGCCTGGATGCCGGAGCCGATGATTACCTGGTCAAACCGTTTTCAATCGAAGAATTGTCTGCCCGGCTGCGCGCACTGCAGCGTCGTCGGCAGGGCCGGCGCCAGGAACAACTGGTCCATGGGCCGCTGATCTTGGATCCAGCTTCGATGCAGGTCACCCAGGACAACCGCCCCGTCGATCTCAGTCGGCGTGAATTTGCCTTGCTGCAGGCTTTGCTGACGCACTGCGGTCGAGTCATGTCGCGCGCGCAGCTGGAGGAGGCGCTCTATGGTTGGGGGCAGGATATCGAGAGCAATACCATCGAGGTCCACATCCATCATTTGCGGCGCAAGTTGGATCCCAAGCTCATTCGGACCATCCGCGGAGTGGGTTATCTGATCGAGCGCATCCCCGCGTGAGAAGCATTCGCCTGCAGTTGCTGGTGGGGTTGCTGGTGGCGATCATGGGATTGGCGCTGCTCGAAGCCGCGTGGAGCTATCGCGACACCTACCATGAAACCGAGGAAATCTTCGACGCCCATCTGGCGCAATACGCGCGCATCATCCACAACCTCCTGGCCAATCAGATTCCTGAACCGCCGGCGCTTCCCTTGGTCTGGCCATTGCCTCTTGAGGCTGATGAGTACGGCCATCCCTATGAACGCAAGCTCAATTTCCAGGTGTGGCGTGGCGAAAGTTTGCTGGCCTATTCCGCAACGGCGCCGCCGGATCGTTCCTACGCGCCCTTGAGCCCCGGGTATAGCACGATCCGCCTGGGATCCGATACGTGGCGCGTATTCAATCTGCCGGATCCGGATCACGGCCTGATGATCCAGGTTGCCGAGCGGGGGGATGTGCGGGGTGAGATGGCCGAATTGATCGCCCGGCGCACCCTCAGCAAAAGCCTGACCCTGATCCCGCTGATCGCCTTGCTCATCGTCTGGCTGGTGGGGCGGGGGCTCGCGCCCCTCGGCGCCTTGGACCGGGAGATTGCCGGGCGCAGCGCCCGTCGGCTGCATCCGTTGTCCCTGGGGGCCTTGCCAACGGAATTGCAGCCCATCGTGGCCACAATCAACGATCTGATGGCACGCCTTGAGCAAGCGCTGGCGCAGGAGCGGCGCTTTACCAGTGATGCGGCCCACGAACTGCGCACACCGCTTGGCCTGATGCGTCTGCAGGTCGAGGCATTAAACCGCGCGACAACGGCAGCGGAATGCAAGGAGGCTCAAACCCGATTGCTCCGTGGCGTGGATCGACTGTCGCGCACGGTGACTCAGATGTTGCAACTGGCGCGTCTGGAGCAAGCCCCTGGCGCCTTGCCGCTGAGCACGCTCGACCTGAAAGCGGCCGTGGTTGCACAGATCGCAGAGTTGGCCCCCATCGCGCTGGAAAAAAATCAGGAACTGGGACTGGATGGGCCGGATAGTCCCTGTCTCTTGCAAGGTCAGGCTGAAGCGTTGGCGGTCATGCTGCGCAATCTGTTGGACAACGCCATCCGCTACACGCCCCAAGGCGGGCGCATCGATGTGTCGATTCAGGCCGACGGGCCGTATTGGCTGTTGGTCATCGAGGACAATGGGCCCGGCATTCCCGAGGGCATGCGGCAGCGGGTCTGGGAACGGTTTTTTCGACCGCCGGGGCTGGACGAGCCCGGATCGGGCCTGGGGCTGTCCATTGTGCGTCAGGTGTTGGATCTGCATCGCGGCAATGCAGCGCTGGGCACGGGTGCCGATGGGCGAGGACTGCGGGTGGAAATCCGGCTGCCCCGGGCCTGAGCACCGGGGCAGGGGACTGATTCAGCGCGGGGGCAAGGCCGGAGGGCCGTCTGCTGGACCAGCAGCGCTTCAGGGCACGCGGCGCGGTTTTGCTGGCGCCCGGTTGCCGGAGGCGGCAGGTCGGGCCATCCGGTTCCCGTCGACGCCTTCGCGGCGATTCCCGTGCAAACCGTCCGAACGACCACCGCTGAAATGACGGCCATCGCCGGCAGGACGCGGCGCAGCGGGACGGTGCACGGTCTCGCCGGCCAAAGGCGCCGAACCCGGTTCGAAGCCAGCGATCGCCGCTGCCGGGATGTCGCGCCGCAGCAGGCGCTGGATGTCCCTGAGCAAGGGTCGTTCTTCTGAGCTGACCAGCGAGATCGCCTCGCCGCTACTCCCCGCCCGCCCCGTGCGGCCGATGCGATGCACGTAATCCTCCGGCACATTGGGCAGTTCGTGATTGATCACGTAAGGCAATTGGTCGATGTCGATGCCACGCGCGGCAATGTCGGTAGCCACCAACAAGCGCACCTTGCCGGTCTTGAAGTCGGACAGGGCCTTGGTGCGCGCGCTCTGGGACTTGTTGCCGTGGATGGCGGCGGTATTGATGCCGACATGAGCAAGCTGCTCGGCTAACCGATTGGCGCCATGTTTGGTGCGCGTGAACACCAATACCTGATGCCAGTCGCCGGTGGTCACCAAATGCGCGATCAGTGCTGTCTTGCGCGACTTGTCGACCGGATGCACGCGCTGGGTGATCTGCGCGGCCGTCGTGTTGCGCGGGGCCACTTCCACCGTGGCGGGACTGCGCAGCAGGGTTTCCGCCAGGGCGCGGATCTCCGGGTTGAAGGTGGCCGAAAACAACAGCGTCTGGCGTTGCTTGGGCAGCACGGCGATCAGCCGGCGAATGTCCCGGATGAAGCCCATGTCGAGCATGCGATCGGCCTCGTCCAGCACTAGCGTCTCGATGCCGGACAGGTCTACGGTACGCTGCTGCAAATGATCCAGCAGGCGTCCTGGTGTGGCAACGATGAGGTCAACGCCGCGCCGCAGCTTTTCGATCTGGGGATAGACCCCCACGCCGCCAAAGATCACCGCCGAGCGCTGGTGCAGATGGCGGCCATAGGCCTGCACCGAATCGGCCACCTGCGCCGCCAGTTCACGAGTCGGCACCAGGATCAGCGCGCGCGGCGGGACGGCCCGTCCGGCCGCCAGTTTTTGCAGGATCGGCAGCACGAATGCGGCGGTTTTACCGGTGCCGGTCTGGGCCGCCGCGAGCAAGTCGCGACCTTCAAGCACCAGCGGGATGGCCTGCAGCTGGATGGGCGTGGGGGTGGTGTAGCCTTCGTCGGATAAGGCGCGCAGCAACTCGGGGGCAAGCCCCAGGGACGTGAAACTCATGAAATGAAGCTCCTGAAGCCGCCCCATCGCAGATTGTGCGATGCCGGTTCAGGAGGCAAGGCGGAAAAAGGATTTAAAGCAGGCGCCGAATGGCGTTGCCGGGTTTGACTCTAGAAGCCCAGGAATTTGGGCTGTAGGAGGATGCGCAACCGGCGCGCAACGCCAAACCAGTGCGGATCATATCCGATCTGGATGGCATGCGCCACTGTGAGTCCCATATGGCGCCGCATGTGGGCGCCAACACCCGGGAGCCGTTTTGTCAGGAATCCGGGGTGAGCGATTTTTTTGTTCGCGGCTGAGGGTAGTTCAATGCGGGCCCAAGAGGATGTTTTTCAGGGATGCCCTTGGATGTGGACGCTTCAGTCTATTTCCAGAAACCGGATGGATTCGCCAGACTGTTCGGCGGATGTCGGGCAAGGTAAGATCGATTGACATGCCGTTCCAGCCCGGTTCAAGACCTGCCTGCCCATCCATCTTCAAGGGAGCCGACATCATGACCGATATTGCAGCGCTGTTGGGCGATGAAGCCCAATCCCTCCTGACTCACACCTGTCGCGGCATTGCCAAAGAGCGGCTTGAGCTGCCCGGCTCGGATTTTATCGATCGCGTGTTCGTCGCCAGCGATCGCAGCCCGACGGTGCTGCGCAACTTGCAGACCTTGTTCGACCATGGTCGCCTGGGTGGCACGGGTTACGTCTCCATCCTGCCGGTGGATCAGGGAATCGAGCATTCCGCGGGAGCCTCGTTTGCGCCCAATCCCGATTTTTTCGATCCCCGCGCCATCTGCGAGCTGGCACTGGAGGGCGGGTGTAACGCCGTGGCGTCCACCTATGGGGTGCTAGCGATGATGTCGCGCCGTTATGCCCATAAGATTCCCTTCATCATGAAGTTCAACCACAACGAAATCCTGAGCCTGCCGGTCCAGTACGATCAGACTCTCTATGCCAGCGTGGATCAGGCCTTCGACATGGGCGCCATCGGTGTGGGGGCCACGGTGTACTTCGGTGCGCCCGAATCGCGGCGGCAGATACAGGAAGTGAGCGAGGCCTTTGCGCGCGCTCATGAGCTGGGCATGGTGACGATCCTCTGGGCCTACACGCGCAACAATGCCTTCAAGCACGAAGGCGTCGATTACCATCTGGCAGCCGATTTGACCGGTCAGGCCAACCACATTGCCTCCACCATCGGCGCGGACATCGTCAAGCAGAAGATGGCCGAGAACAACGGTGGCTACAAGGCCATCAAGTTCGGCAAGACCCACGACAAGGTCTATACGGAGCTCACCACCGACCATCCCATCGACCTCGCGCGTTACCAGGTCGCCAACTGCTACATGGGCCGTTGCGGGCTGATCAATTCGGGTGGCGAGTCCGGCGCCAACGACTTCGCCCAGGCGGTGCGCACGGCGGTGATCAACAAGCGCGCTGGCGGCATGGGCCTGATTTCCGGGCGCAAGGCGTTCCAGCGGCCGTTTGCGGAAGGCGTTTCCCTGCTGGAGACGATCCAGGACGTCTATCTGGACAACAGCGTGACGATTGCCTGACCGTTACTTTTTGCGTCGATGAATAGGGAAGAGGCCGGAGTTGTCCGGCCTTTTTTATGGGAAACGCCGGTTGCGGGAAAAATGCGGGTCGCGCCCGAGATCCATCGCGGTTCAACCGGAAATGAGCATTGCCGGGCGGATGGTGGGCCAGGGTTAAATGGATGACGCTTAGAATTTGGCGGGAGGTTGTCTGTTCAGCTCAAGTTTCCAATTGTTCGGCGATCAGCCGGGCTTGACGCTCACGCTCATCCGGCGCACGGGGACCACGAATAAGCTGGATGGGTTTGGACAGGATCTGGCCGATCAACCCAAGCAGATCGCCCCGCCGACGGGGCAGCACATGGATATGGCAATGCGGGACGGTCTGATGAGCGGCCCGCCCTTCGTTGATGGCGAAGTGGATGCCATCCGGGGCAAGCGGGCTGCGTCGCAGGGCCTGGGCGATGCGGTTGGCCGTTTCCAAGAGGTGCGTCCGCAAGGCGGGGGACAAATCCGCAAGCTGTTCGCCATGGGTCTTGGGCATCACCAGCACATGGCCCGGTCGCAGGGGAAAGACATCCATCAAGGCCAGGCAGACATCATCTTCGAAGACCCGGCTGGCAGGGAGTTCCCCCGCGACGATGCGGCAGAAGATACAGTTGGGGTCCTGTGGCAGGGTGGTTTGACTCATGATTGGGCCGCGCTTTCCTGGGTATCCAGCGCCACCAGCAGATCGCAGGGAATGTGACCCAGCAGGTTTTTGCCCACCGAGCCACCCCACCAGCGGGCCAGTGCGCCGCGATGGCGATGACCCACGACAATCAGATCCGCGCCATATTCCCGGGCCACGGCGCCGATCCGCTCAACCGGCTCGCCGAATTCGATGCGGGTCTGCACCGCCAGACCCAAGGCGACTATGTCCCTGGCCCCTTCTTCCAGGGTCCGGCGCGCCGGCGCCTCCAGTGCGTCGGTCATCTCAGGGGTCACCACGGTTTCGGCCATCGTGAGACCGGTGGGGATGCCCACCACGGCCAGGAGGCAGACTTCGGCCTGGCAGAGCTGAGCCAGCTCCGTCCCCTGATGAAGCACGGCGCGGCCTTCGGGGGAGCCGTTATAGGCGAGCAGGATCCGGTGATACATGGCGCTTCTCCCGGGTTCGGCCCATCAGCCAGGCCGGCCCCATAGCCACAAGGAACAACACAGACACGAGTATAAAACCTTCCCGGTAAGCCAAGGTATTGGCCTGGGCGTATATCACCCGCCCCAGAAAGTCCGCCGCATATCCCTGGGCCAGATCGCCAGGGGCGCCTCCGGCTTGCGATAGTTCGGTCATGCGGTCCATGAGCGCCTGGGTCGAGGGGTGGCCACTGGTCTGGGTTGCGGTCATGGCGTCCACCATGAAGGCGGTGCGGCGCTCCATGAACACGGTCAGCACATTCACCCCGAGCGCGCCTCCCAGTTGGCGCAGGAAGTTGACGGTACCGGAACCCTGGGCAATTTTCTGCGGATCCACGGCGCGCAGGGAGCCCGCGGTCAGGGCCGGCATGACCAGCCCCAGGCCGATTCGCCCCAGGGCAATGGCGCAGGCCAGGAAGGCAAAAGAGGTGTTGGCGTCCACATCGCGCAGCAACCAGAAGGACAGCGCGAACACGGCCAGTCCGCCCAGTACGGGATAGTGCGGTGGCACCCGATCGGAAAGCCGTCCCGCCAAGGGGAAGATCACGGCCAGCACCAGGCCCGCGGGCATCAGCAACAGCCCCGAACGCGTTGCGGTAAAGCCCTGGATGGTTTGGACGAAGACCGGGATCAGGTAGGTCGAGCCGAACAGTCCGGCGCCATAGATGAGGGTGACGCCAGCGGCCGCTGCGAACTGAGGGTTGCGGAACAGGCTGAAGTCGAGCAATGGATGGGGGCATCGCCGTTCCCACAACACCAGACCGATCAAGGCGGCGAGGGACAGCAGCAGCATCAGTCCGGTTGGCAGTTCGCTCCAGCCCCAGCGTTGCCCATTGGCAAGCGCGGTTAGCAAGGGAAAGAGCGCAAGCACGATCAACACCAGACCGATCCCATCCAGGGGCCGTCGTGGCACGTCGCGCTCTGGTCCGGGCAGCAGCACACTGGCCAGTCCCATGCCGATCAGACAGAACGGCAGGCTCATGAAAAACACATAGCGCCAACTCAGGTTGTCCACCAGGATGCCGCCCAGTGTGGGTCCCAGCGCGGGGGCGAGTACGACCCCGATGCCATAGATGCCCATGGCCTGACCGCGCTTGTCGGGCGGGAACACGCTGAAGATCACCATCATGGCCAAGGGTTGGGTGAGACCCGCAGCGCCGCCTTGCAGGATGCGGGCAAAGATCAGGGTCTGCTCGTTGGGGCTCAGGCCGCCCAGCATGGAGCCCACGGAGAACGTACCGATCGCAATCAGGAAGGCCCCGCGTTGTCCGAAACGTCCCACCATCCAGGCGTTGGCCAGCATGGTGGAGGTCATGGCGGCGAGGAATCCCGTGGACATCCATTGCGCTTGGGTGGCGCTGATGCCGAACGCGCCCATGATGTCGGGGATGGCGACGTTGACGATAGTAGATGACAGCACGGTGGAGATGGTGCCGGTCATGACGGTGAGTGTGGCCAGCCAGCGGTAGGCCGGCCCATAGCGGGCGCTGAGGCGGGTCAGTTCGGAGACTTCAGTGCTCAATGGCGATTTCCACCATCATGCCCGGCCGCAGGCCGCTTTCGGGCTGGTCGAGGTCGACGCGAATGGGCAGGCGCTGGGTGATCTTGGTGAAGTTTCCGCTCGGGTTGGGATTGGGGATGAGCGCGAACTGACTGGTGGCAGCCTGGCCAAGCGCGCTGACATGACCGGTAAATGTCTGGCCGGAATAGGCATCCACGTGGATCTGTACCGGCGCGCCCAGCTTGACGCTGTCGATACCGGTTTCCTTGACGTTGGCTTCCACCCGGATCGTGCGCGGGTCATGCATCATCAGCAAGCGACGGCCAGGTACAGCGTATTCCCCCGCATTGACGAAGGTTTCATCAATGACGCCCGCGACCGGGCTGAGCAGGGACAGCTTGCTGCGCTCCAGGCGTCGTTGTGCCAAGGCCGCTTCGGCTTGGGCAATGGCCGCATCCATCTCGCCCAGTTCATGATCCAGGACATCAATGGATTTGGCCTCTGCCTGGGCCTGCGCCACGCCCGCCTGCGCCACGGCGAGCTGTGCTTCGGCTTCATGGGTGGATTCCTCGGCGGCCAGGCGCTGGTTCTTGATTTGATCCCAGCTTTGCACGCTGATCACCTGATCAGGAATCAGGGCGTCGGCCCGCTCGGCATTGCGGCGGGCAAGATCCATTCGCGTCTTCTGAACTGCCAGGCTGGCTTGGGCGCTATGCAGTCGCGAGGCCGCCATGGCATTTTGCGCGGCGACCGCCTCGCGCTGCTGGCCAATACGGGATTGCAAAGTCGCCCGTTCCGCGCGCAGTTTCTCCAATGCAGCCTGGCTTTCGGCCACCGCCACGGTTGCCGTGGCGTCATCCAGCTGGACCAGCAGTTCGCCGACTGCCACGACCTGGCCTTCGGTGACATTGAGCGCCACGATGCGACCCGCCCGTTCGCTGCTTACCGTAATCATGTCGGCCGCTACGCGGGCGTCGTTGGACTGGGTCAGTGTGAGCTGCCGGTGGATCCAGTGACCGGTCCACGCCAGCAGCAGAATCGCGGCAAGCAGCGCGACCGCAAGGCGGCCGATGCGACGACGGGGGCGAGATGCGGCGGTGGCGTCTGTCATGGCTGCGGCTTTTCAATGCGTGGGGAATGGCGGGGCTTGGCGGACAACTGGTCAGCATTGACCAGGATAATGTCG
>JBARUT010000160.1:0-13137 GCA_049645885.1 Candidatus Macondimonas sp. | reverse complement strand
GAACGGCGGCGACCACGGCCTCGACCACCTCGGTCAGGAAACGCAGTCGATTCTCGATCGATCCGCCATAGGCGTCGGTGCGCCGGTTGCTGCCGTCACGCAGGAACTGGTCGATCAGATAGCCGTTGGCGCCATGGATTTCCACCCCATCGAATCCGGCCTGGATGGCCCGCGTGGCGGCCGCGGCGTACTGGGCGACGATGTTCGGGATTTCGCTCGCCTCCAGGGCGCGTGGCGTGACGAAAGGCTTAGGACCCGTCCATGTGAAGGCGTTGCCTTTGGGGAGAATGGCCGACGGGGCCACAGGCAGGGCGCCGCCCGGTTGGTACTCCGGCAGGGAGATGCGGCCCACATGCCAGAGCTGGGCGAAGATGCGACCGCCGGCGGCATGGACGGCATTTGTGATGGGCTGCCAGGCCCGCACATGGCTTTCGGTGTACAGCCCGGGCACGTTGGGATAGCCCACGCCTTCCGGTGCGATGACGGTGGCTTCGCTGATGATCAGGCCCGCGCTGGCGCGCTGAGCGTAGTAGCGGGCGGCGAGTTCGGATGGCGTATTGTCGGGCTGGGCACGGCTGCGGGTAAGCGGCGCCATGACCACACGATTGGCCAGCGTCAGGTCACCCAGTTGAATCGGTTCGAACAAATCATTGATCGGCATGCGAACACTCCTGGCGTTCGAGAAGGGCATTCGAAAAGGGTTTGGATCAAGCCATCTGGCTGTTTACCGCATCATGGACGAATTGCAGCTTGGCGCGGACAGCGGGAGTCAGCACAAAGGGATAGGCGTCCTCCAGCCCCATACTGCGATTGAGCGCATTGGTCAATACGCTCAGGCTGAGCCATTGATCCATCACTGCGGTGAAGTCCGTCCCAGGCGCAATGGCAAGCAGGCTGGCATCCGGTGTGGTGTCACCAGGGACGCGACGTACAATCAATCCGAAATCCGCAGCGGTTTCCATGGTGTCCATCATGTGCAGAAAGTGCGCCCAGGTCTCCGCCCAGTCTTCCCATGGATGCGAACTGGCATAGGCGCTGACAAAATGTTGGGGCCAGTCGGCGACAGGACCTTGCTCGTAATGGCGCTTTAATGCCTCGCCATAGTCGGCACGTTCGTCACCGAAAGACTCACGGAATGGCGCTTCCAGCGGTGTGTCCGCGATGAGGCGATCCCAATAGTAGTGGCCGAGTTCATGGCGGAAATGGCCCAGCAAGGTGCGGTAGTTTTCCCCCATTTGGAGGCGGTTACGGGTGCGGGCGACCGGATCGGCTTCCGCCACATTCAGGGTAATCAGACCATTGTCATGGCCCGTCAACACAGGCTCATGGCCTGGGAGCGGTTCGGTGAATTCGCTGTCCGGGTCCTTGTCGGCCAGGAAGTCAAAGGCCAATCCGCGTTCTTCATCGTCCAGCTTGCTGATCAGCGGCAAACCCAGGCGCAGGAGGGAATAAAGTGCATGGCGCTTGGCCTGCTCGATCTGGCCCCAATGCACCAGATTCTGCGGCACTGAAAGGTCAGGAATGGTGTGGTTGAGCCGACACGAGACGCATAAGCCGGGCGCCTCGGTGGCGGGCAGGAGCCAATTGCAGACGGCATGTTCCACCTGATTCTGACACAGGATGTAATGTGCCTCTGCATCTTGCGCGGCAGCGTAGCCACCCTCGATGGGTTCCAGTGCGCTCATCTGCAGGCTGTCGGGCAAAAAACCGACAGACCGCCCGCAAGCAGAGCAAATCGTATTTGCGAAAAACAAGGTGTTACCACAAACGCAACGTCCAACTTTCATCGAGTGGGTCTCCAGGAACCGAGAATGCTCGGAGGGCTTTAGAGGGATTCCGTCCCTGATAGTGCCCTGAACGTGGAAGACACGGGACGATACTGTTTATTCCGTGATGCGATAGCGATCCTTGAGGCGCACATAGTGGGCGGCGGAATAGGCGAGAAACCCCCGTTCCGTTTCACGCAGCAAGCGGGCGGGACGGGCTGGGCTCCCAACATAGAGCCACCCGCTGTCCAACCGCTTGCCCGGTGGCACCAGGGCGCCCGCGCCCAGCATGACCTCCTCTTCGAGCACCGCGCCGTCGAGGACCAGCGCGCCCATGCCGATCAGGCAGCGTGCCCCGATGGTACAGGCATGCAGGACCGCCCGGTGTCCCACGGTCACATCCGCGCCCACCGTGAGTGCCGCGCCGCCGGGCGAATAGGGGCCATCGTGCGTGACGTGGCAGACGGCGCCGTCCTGGATGTTGCTGCGGGCGCCGATGTGGATGACGTTGACGTCGCCTCGCACCACCGCGCCGGGCCAGATCGACACGTCGTCGGCGAGCGTCACCTGACCAATGACGCTGGCGGTTGGATCGACATAGACCCGCTCACCCAACTGGGGCAGGACATCGAGATAGGGACGCAGGGACATGGCGGGCTTCCTTCAGCGCAGGGTGACCACTTCCTCGGCCGTGGTCGGATGGATGGCAAGGGTGAGATCCAGGTCCGACTTGGTCGCGCCCATGCGGACGGCGACGGCAAAACCCTGCAAGGCCTCGTCCACGCCGGGTCCGATCATGTGCAGCCCGACCACCCGCTCCTCGGGGCCGACGGTCACCAGCTTGATGGCGGTGCGTGGCTTGTCTGCGGTCATGGCGTGATAGAGCGGCACGAAGCGGCTCTCGAACACCCGCACCGCCGCATCGCCGAAGCGCGCCCGCGCCTGCGATTCACTCAAGCCCACGCTGGCCACCGGCGGATGGGTAAACACCACGCTGGGCACTGTATCGGGATCGATGGGCGGGGGTGTGGCGCCGCCGAACAAGCGTTCCGCCAGGCGCCGACCGGCGGCAATGGCCACGGGCGTCAGGGCCGGTTCGCCGGTGACATCGCCGATGGCGTAGATCCCCGGCACGGTCGTGCGTGATTGTGCATCGACCCGCAGAACACCTTGGTCATCCGGCGCCAATCCCACGGTTTCCAGGCCCACATCGGCCAAGTTGGGAATCCGTCCCGTGGCCCAGAACAAAGCATCAAAGATCTCACGTTCGCCGTTGGGATCCACCACCGCCACCCGGCCGTCGTCGAGCGACTCGACTCGCGCCAGGGCATGGCCAAACCGCACGGCAATGCCTTGTGCCGTGAATCGTTCTGCCAGCAGTTCCCCCATGCGGGCATCAAAGGCCTTGAGCAGACGCTCCCCGCGCACCAGCAGGCTCACGGTGCTGCCAAGGCCTGCGAGCACGCTGGCCAGTTCCACGGCGATATAGCCGGCGCCCACCACGGCGGCGCGCCGCGGGAGTGCCGGCAGCCGGAAGAAATCATCCGAGGTCAGGCCCACCGCCGCGCCGGGGACGTTTGGCCGGTAAGGGATTCCGCCGGTGGCGATCACCACATGGGGCGCAGCCAGCTGTCGTCCGCCGGCGCGCACCCGGCCGGGACCATCCAGGCGACCTGAAGCCTGGATATGAGTGATGCCGCGGCTGTCCAGTTGGTTGGCGTAAAGAGCAGCCAGCCGCGCAAGATAGGCCGTGCGCTTGGCCGTCAGCGCGGCCCAGTCGAAGGCGGTGTGGGGTGCGACGGCCCAGCCGTACTCGCCGGCATGGCGCAGGTGATCGGCCACTTCGACCGCATTCCACAGGATTTTTTTCGGCACACAGCCTCGGTGGACGCAGGTACCACCCAGTTCAGCTGGCTCGATCAATGCCGCACGGGCACCCAGATCGGCGGCGCGCTTGGCCGCGGCCAGCCCGCCGCTGCCGCCTCCCAGCACGACAAAATCAAAGCCTTCGATGTCTGCCATGGGATGGCCCTCGCTGTTTGCGGCGCGGGATGGGCGGCATCACTGGCCGATGCTAGAGTGAAGGGCATTGAATCACCCTGACAACCACCCCGGGATGCCGCTTTCCATGAATGAAAATCCGCTGCTGAACCTGTCTGGGCTGCCTGCCTTTTCCCGCATACGCCCCGAGCATGCCGAGCCGGCCGTTCGGCAACTGATCGAGGCCAACCGCCGCGCGCTGGCGGAATGCTTGACTGCCGGCGCCCCGTATACCTGGGAGACGCTGGTGCAACCGCTGGAGGAGCAAGAGGATGCTCTGGAACGGGCATTCGCGCCGGCGAGTCAACTCAGCGCGGTGCGCGAGAGCCCGGCTTGGCGCGAGGCCTACAACGCCTGCTTGCCGCTACTCAGCGAGTATGCCACCGAGCTGGGGCAGAACGAAGCGCTCTACCAGGCCTATCAGTCGCTGGCCGAGCGGGCTGGCGAGTTGGGACTGGACGCCGTCCAGCGCCGGGTGCTTGACAATGCCCTGCGGGATTTCCGGCTGGCCGGGGTGGCCTTGCCCGCGGCGCAAAAGGCGCGCTTCAAGGACATGATGCAGGCGCTGTCGTTGGCATCCAACAAGTTCAGCGAGAACCTGCTGGATGCCACCAATGCCTGGTCGCGCCAGTTCGCGGACGCGACTCCTTTGGCGGGCCTGCCTGAAACGGCACTGGAACAACTGGCCCAGAACGCCTCTCACCAAGGGCTGGGAGGTTATCTTCTCACCCTGCAGGGACCGGCCTACATGGCCGTGATGACCTATGCCGATGACCGGGAAATGCGGCGCGAGGTGTATACCGCCCATGTCACCCGGGCTTCCGATCAGGGACCGCATGCCGGTCGCTGGGATAATGCGCCGCTGATGGACAAGATCCTGGGCCTGCGCCACGAAGCGGCGCAATTGCTGGGGTTTGCCAACTATGCCGAGGAGTCTCTCGCCACCAAGATGGCCCCCGATGTCGCCACCGTAGAGGATTTTTTGCTTGATCTCGCGCGCCGGGCGCGCCCCGTGGCGGAAGCCGATCGCACGGAGCTGGCGCGTTTTGCCGCCAGCCAGGGGGGCGGCGCGGAGCTTGAACCCTGGGATATCGCCTATTGGAGCGAAAAGCTGCGCCAGGACCGCCATCGTATTTCCCAGGAAGAACTGCGCCCCTATTTTCCTGCGCCGCGGGTGATCGACGGCCTGTTCACGCTGATTGGGCAACTGTTCGGTGTGCGCTTCGAGGCGGTCGACACGGCGGAGCTTTGGCATCCGCAGGTGCGCCTGTTCGCACTGCACGATGCCCAGGACCATTTGCGCGGTCATGTTTACGTTGATCTTTACGCCCGTCCCGAAAAGCGTGGCGGCGCCTGGATGGCGGATGCGGTGAGCCGACGTCGGATCGGTAGCCAGGTGCAGTTGCCGGCCGCCTTCGTGGTGGGCAATTTCACCCCACCGGTGGGGGAGCGGCCCGCCCTGTTGACCCATGATGAGGTGCTGACCCTGTTCCATGAGTTCGGTCACGGAATGCACCATTTGCTGACGGAAGTCGACCACCTGCCGGTTTCCGGGATCCATGGCGTCGAATGGGACGCGGTGGAATTGCCCAGCCAGTTCATGGAAAACTGGGCCTGGCAGCAGGAAGTCCTTGATCTCATCAGCGGTCATGTAGAAACCGGTGAGCGACTCCCCGCCACCCTGTTCGAGCGCCTAAAGGGGGCGCGTAATTTCCAGATGGGATTGCAGCTTGTGCGCCAGATCGAGTTGTCCCTGTTTGATCTGCGCCTGCATCGCGACTTCGATCCCGCCGCCGGCGCCCGGGTGCAGGAAATCCTGGAGCAGGTGCGGGCCGAGGTGGCGGTGATCCATCCGCCGGCCTGGAACCGCTTTCCCAACAGCTTTTCGCACATTTTCTCGGGCGGTTACGCGGCGGGCTATTACAGCTACAAGTGGGCGGAAGTCCTGTCCGCCGATGCCTTTGCGGCCTTCGAGGATGCCGGCTTGTTCGATCCGGCCACAGGCCGGCGTTTTCTGCGCGAAATCCTGGAGGTCGGGGGTTCTCGGCCGGCAGCAGCCTCTTTCAAGGCGTTCCGCGGGCGTGAACCCACCATCGACGCGCTGCTGCGACACAGCGGGATTGCTGCCTGAGCGGACGGTTGGCAATGATCGCCATGCCGGCCACCGGCCAGCCGGGAGTGACCGGCGCAATTTGAGCCGCCGAGATCTGCCGGGCGATGGACGCATGGACCTGTGGCAGCAGTTTGGAAGTCCCCGAAGGTATGCACCAGCCGATGGCGAGGCAGTGCGGGGGCAGCCTGTCGATTTTTGATTCAGCCCGCAGGATGGCTTGCCGCGCTCGCCCGAATGACACCGCCAATGATTCCGGGACGGGTCACCGATCGCGATCCCTACGCAGTTGCGCCAGCAAGGCCTTGCGCCGCCGTTCCACATTGGCGCGATCGTCGGCATCCAGGTCCGTTTCCTTGAGGGCATAGTTCATCTGAGTGATGGCTTCGCGGGTTTGTCCCTGGAAGGCCAGGTATTCGCCCAGATGGACATGGGATTCGCCTTTTTTCCCCAGTTGCTCGGCCGCCTGGGCCAATAGCCGCAGCCGGCGGCCGGTGATTTCCGGGCTGGGCGGAATTTCCAGCAACTGCCTATGCGCGGCCTGGGCATCTCCCGTCGTGAGCAGGGCGCGGGCGTAATCGAGCGAAAGCACCGTATCACCGGGGAACAAGCGCAGACCCTTGTGATAAGTGGTCAGCGCGGCGTCGGCTTGCCGATTGGCCTGCTGGGCTTCGGCCAGGGCCAGCAGGTATTCCGGCACGTCCGGCGCCTGGTTCACCACATCATCCAATTCCTCTTGCGCTGCGCCGGCTTGTCCTTGGCGCAACAAGGCCAACGCCAAGCCATAGCGCGCAGCTTCCTGCTCGATGCCCTGGCTCCGACTGATTTCAGTGCGAAAAGCCGTCTGGCTGGCGATGAGATCATCGGCAGTGAGGGCCCGTACGCGGCTCCGGATCAGGAGATAAGCACGCGATGGCGCAATCGTCAGGCGCTGTGGTGCCACCATCCGTGCCCGCTCGGTGGCTTCGCTGATGCGCTCGGTGTCGAGGGGGTGGGTGCGCAGGAAGTCGCTGTAGGCAGTTTCGTAGAAACGGCTCTGCTGAGCCATTTGTTCAAAGAAACTGGGCATACCACGGGGATCGAAACCGGCCCCGGCCAAGAGGTGCATGCCCACTCGATCGGCTTCCTTTTCGTTTTGTAGCGTGAAGGAAATGGCGTTCTGGACCGTCGCGGCCATGCCGGCCGAAATGGCGCCCTGGACCATCTGTGGGTTGCCGGTGCCCGCTCCGGCCAGGATGGCTGCCAAGGTGGCAGCGCCCGTGATGATGTTGGATTGGCGGCTGTCCGCCATGCGCCGTGCGATGTGCCGTTGCGAGACATGGGACACCTCATGGGCCAGCACCCCGGCGAGTTCGCTTTCATTGCGGGTGACGACGAGTAGCCCTGTGTTGATGCCGACATAGCCACCCGGAAGGGCAAAGGCATTGATGCGACCATCGCGCACGGCGAAGAACAGGAAGGGGTCTGTCGCCGCCGTGCTTTGCGAGACCAGGCGCTGACCCAGGCCTTGCAGGTAGCGATCGACCAGGGGGTCATCCAGCAAGGCATTCATGGCGCGCAGTTGGTTCATGACCTCGCGTCCGAGCCGTGCCTCGTCGCTTGGCGACAAGATCTCGTCCACGCTGTTGCCCATATCGGGCAGATCGTTGGCGGCAATCATCGGCGCCGGCACGCCTGTCATAAAAAGAAAGGCAAATCCGATCAATGGATTGCGCAGGGAGAATCGCAAGGACACGGGAACCTCGTGCGGTTTCAGGACCGCGTCTTGATCAAACACCCAAGATTCGACCATCGGCGCCGATACTGTGTTCCAGGAAGCCAATGATTCGGGAGGGCACCCTAGCATGAGCACGCAAATCCGGGAACTCAATGTGGCGGGTGTGCCTGCGCCATTCTATGTGTTGCGCGCAAAACAGGCGCTGGATGGATTGCGGGCGGGCCAGATATTGGCGTTGACCAGCGATGCGCCGAATGCGCCCCGCGAGATCCGCGCCTGGCTTGAACACGCCGGCCATCAATTGGTGTCCACTGACGCGAGCGCAGGCGCGTACCGCTTCATGATCCGCCGCCTTTAAGGCCCCATGGTCTGAGTCCGCCTGAACAGGATCGGCCGACCGTTACGGCGCGGCCGATCCTTTCACAATGCGATTTACAGAATCTCGGAGGCGTGATCGGCGAGGCGGGAGCGCTCGCCACGCATCAGTGTGATATGCCCCCCATGGGTCCAGTTGCGGAAGCGGTCCACCACATGGGTTAGCCCGGAGCTGGTTTCGGTGAGGTAGGGCGTGTCGATCTGCGCAATGTTGCCCAGGCAAACGATCTTGGTGCCCGGCCCGGCTCGGGTGATCAGGGTCTTCATCTGCTTGGCGGTGAGGTTTTGCGCCTCGTCGATGATCAGGTAGCGGTTCAGGAAGGTCCGACCGCGCATGAAGTTCAGCGAGCGGATCTTGATCCGGTGCGCCAGCAGATCCTGTGTCGCCGCCCGGCCCCCCTCGCCGCCTTCGTCACTGTGCGTCAGCCCGTCCAGATTGTCCATCAAGGCGCCCATCCAGGGGGTCATTTTCTCCTCCTCGGTGCCGGGCAGGAAACCGATGTCCTCGCCCACCGGGATGGTGACCCGGGTCATGAGAATTTCCCGATAGCGGTTCATCTCCAGGCATTGGGTAAGCCCAGCGGCCAGCGCCAGCAGGGTCTGGCCGGTGCCGGCACCGCCCATCAGGGTGACGAAATCCACCTCGGGATCCATCAACAGGTTCAGGGCAAAGCTTTGCTCCCGGTTGCGCGCACGCACGCCCCAGACAGCGTTTTCCCGATAATTGCGCAGGATCTCGATACGGGCAGCGCCTTGGGACAGTTCCCGCACGATGCCCTCGAAGCGGTCATCCGCTGTGTAGATGCAGAGATTGGGGGTCCAACTGGCAACCTGGGGGCCAATGACCCGATAGAAGGTGCGGCCCTTTTCGCTCCAGGAAGCCATGTCCTTGCTGTGGGTGTTCCAGAAGTCCTCGGGCAACTCCTCCCAGCCGCGATAGAGCAGATCGGCATCGTCCAGGACTTGGTCGTTGAAGTAGTCCTCCGCGCAGAGGCCCATGATGCTGGCCTTGATGCGCAGGTTGATGTCCTTGGACACCAGCACCACGTCCCGATCCGGATAGCGCGCCTGCAGCGCCATCACCGTGCCCAGCAGACTGTTGTCGGGCTTGAGACCCGGCAAGGCCAGGGGCAGAGCGGCGGACAGCGGCTCGGTCTGGAAATACAGGCGCCCGCCCGTATCGCGAACCGTCGCCTCATGGGCGCTCAGGCGTCCCAGCGGCAGGCCGTCGACAACCGTCTGATGGTCTGCACCCTGCATCAGTTCATCGAGGAAGCGGCTGACCTGGCGCACATTGCGGGCCACTTCGGAGACACCTTTCTTGGCGGCGTCCAATTCCTCCAGCACCACCATGGGAAGGAATACGGCGTGTTCCTCGAATCGGAACAGGGCCGTGGGATCATGCATCAGGACATTGGTATCCAGCACATACAACCGAGTGGGTGCGATCTCGGGCAGGCTGTCCGCAGTGATGTCCTCAGTGCGGTTGCGCCGACGACGAGCGGGCGCGGCGGGAGGCGGCGTCATACCGTGCCCTCCTGCCGCAGCGCCTTGACGGCTTCCAGCACTTCCATGACATGTCCTTCGACTTTCACCTTGCGCCAGGCGCGAGCGAGCCGCCCATCGGGACCGATGAGGTAAGTGCTGCGCTCAACGCCCATGACCATGCGGCCGTACATGTTTTTTTCCTTGAGTACATTGAACATCTGGCAGAGGGTTTCCTCTGTATCGGCGATGAGCGGGAAGGGCAGGGCGTACTTCGTGCAGAATTTTTCGTGGGAGGTCAGGTTGTCGCGGCTCACGCCAATGATTTGCGCGCCTTGTGCCGCAAAGTCGGCCTGATGGTCACGAAAATCCTGTCCCTCGGTGGTGCAGCCGGGGGTGTCGTCCTTGGGATAGAAATACAGGACCGTGATCTTGCCCTGCAGGGATTGCTCGGTGAAATTCCGGCCTTGGGTGGCCGTAGCGCTGAAAGGAGGGATCAAATCACCCGGTTCGGGAAAGGGCATGGTATTAGCTCCGGATCGTTGGGACCATGGAAGAAGTAGCTTCGCGGAGGCTGAGCAGGAATCGCAACAACAGCACGGCTTGAGGCTCTGAACGATGCTTGTTGCAGAACGCCACGAGGGTTACCATCGCAGACTTTCTTTGTGGAGCGGGTCATGATCACGGGCAGTCTTGTCGCCTTGGCCACACCGATGCATGCCGATGGTGCGGTCGACCGGGAGGCGTTCGCCCGGCTGCTGGAGTTCCATATTGAGCAGGGCAGCGATGGTCTGGTGGTGGCTGGAACCACCGGCGAGGCCTCGACCCTCAGTTTCTCGGAACATTGTGCGCTGATTCGCGAAGCCGTGGCTTTGGTGCGCGGGCGGATTCCCGTCATTGCGGGGACTGGCGCCAATGCCACTGTTGAGGCGGTCGAATTGACTCGGGGCGCCAAGGAGGCAGGCGTCGACGCCTGCCTGCTGGTCAGCCCCTATTATGTCAAGCCGACGCAGGAAGGCTTGTACCGTCATCACCGGACCATTGCCGAAGCGGTTGCCATTCCCCAGATTCTCTATAACGTGCCCGGTCGCACGGGCGTGGATCTCAAGCCGGAGACAGCCTTGCGTCTGGCGGGCGTCCCCCACATCGTGGGCCTGAAAGAGGCGGCGGGCGATCTGGATCGCGTGCGCCATCTGTTGCAGGTCTGTCCGCCTGATTTTGCCGTATATTCGGGTGACGACGCCACTGCCTGCGAAGCGATTCTGATGGGCGCCAAGGGAGATATCTCGGTGACCGCCAATGTGGCGCCGGCGCTGATGCACCAGATGTGTGCCGCGGCCCTGGCGGGCGATGCGACAACGGCACGCGCGCTCAACGCCCGACTGGCACGGCTCCACCAGGTGCTGTTCGTGGAGAGCAATCCCATCCCGACCAAATGGGCGCTGATGCACATGGGCCTGATGGGCCCCGGTATCCGCTTGCCCTTGACCCCGCTTGATCCGACTTACCACTCCCTCGTGGCTGACGCCCTTGAACAGGCAGGAATCATCCCATGTTGACACCCTTGCGCCGGATAATCGTCCTGGCCCCCGTCTTGTTGCTCGCCGCCTGTGCATCCAAGCCCAGTTGCGAGAAACGCGAAGCCCACCTCGATGCCCGTCCAGGGCCTGAAATCGAATTGCCCGCGGCACGCGAGCAGGGGGCCTGGAAGATTCCCGAAGGCGCTTCCATGCAGGCGGGAAGCGACATGCGGCGACGCTCCGACGGCCGTTGCCTGGATGAACCACCGGCTTTTGTTCCGCCAGCGGATGCTGCAACGCAATGATTGCAGGAGGCGGGCGGCTGGGGTAACCTTCGCGCCTGCTCGCCTGTGGGCAACGCATCGATTCCGGAGAGATGGCCGAGCGGTTGAAGGCGCACGACTGGAAATCGTGTATACGGTAATCCCGTATCGAGGGTTCGAATCCCTCTCTCTCCGCCACTTATCGTTGACATCGACGGGGCTCCCCGCCCAGCCCCTGATGAAACGTGCGGCGCGATGACAGGACGTCGGTTGAAACGGCCACCGCGGTGGATATTGTCTGAGCTTCTGCGCCAGCGTGGCCAGTTGGCGGTACCCCTAGCCGTTCATTGTGGTCGCCCACGACCATCTGTTGTAGCGGGCCGGAATTTGCGTTTGATTAAAAAATTTCCAGCAAACCCGGATGCCTCAGGGCGGATTTTCGCCGCCCCCGCTTCGACCACGCCGCTTGAACCCGTTCAAGGGCCCAATCTACTGGCTTTCCCACCCCCTATGGAGTCCTCATGGGATTGCGCTTTCAAAGAAGGATTCGACTTGCCCCCGGCCTCTTCCTCAACGTGAGCAAGCGCGGCGTTTCCCTGTCCTTCGGTCGGCCCGGCGCAACCGTCAACATCGGCGGCAAGGGCGGACCGCGGGCGACCGTCGGTCTGCCCGGAACCGGGGTGTCCTACACCGCCCGCCTGGCCAGCGCCAACTCGTCGATGCAAGGGCGAGGCTTGCTGAAAATCCTGGCATCTTGGTGCTGATCGCTCTCACCATCGCTGGTTTGTGGGCGCTGGGTCTGCTCCCCTGAAGCAACGGCTTCCGCATTTTGTGCGGGCGCTGCATGCGCCGGATCGATCCCGGTAGACGCGGTAGAATAGGGGCGCCTTCCCGCCCTTGGAGCCGCCTCATGGCCACCGCGCCGCCGCCCAACGATACGGCCCGTCTATTGCGCCAGGCCGGCGCCGCATCGGTCGCCACCGCTGTGCTGCTGATCGCCGTCAAGGCGGTGGCTTGGGTTCTGACCGACTCGGTCGCGCTGCTCGCATCCCTGGTGGATTCGATGATGGATTCGGCCGCCTCGATGATCAACCTGCTGGCGATCCGCTACGCCCTCGCCCCCGCCGATGACGAACACCGCTTTGGACACGGCAAGGCCGAAGCCTTGGCTGGGCTGGGGCAGGCGATGTTCATCGCCGGTTCCTCGGTATTCCTGGTGCTCCAGGCGGTGGAGCGCATTCTCAATCCCGTAACGCTCCAGGGAGCCGGCACCGGCATTGCGGTCATGATCTTCAGCATGGCGCTGACTTTGCTGCTGGTCGCTTTCCAGCGCTATACCATCCGTCGCACCGGCTCAACAGCCGTGCGCGCCGATTCCCTGCATTATCTCAGCGACTTTGCAGTCAACCTGAGCATCATCGTCGCCCTGCTGGCTGCCGGGGCCGGCTATCCCGCAGTCGATGCCTGGGCCGGCATCGCTATCGCCGCCTACATCCTCTATACCGCCTGGGGCATTGCCGCGGACGCCTTTCACCACCTGCTGGATCGGGAAGTGAGCGATGCCGTGCGTTCTGAAATCCTCGCCTTGGCCCGGCAGCCCGAGGCCGTACGCGGCGTGCACGACCTGCGCACGCGCCAGTCCGGCCAACAGATGTTCGTGCAACTACACTTGGAGCTGAGCCGCGAGATCCCGCTGTGGCAGGCCCATCGCGCCGCCGAATGGGTGGAAACGGTGGTCCGGGCACGCTTCCCTGGCAGCGACGTCATTGTTCATCAAGATCCCTGGCCCATGCTGCCGAGCGAGGAAGACCTTGCCGAGACCGAGGAGTACGCGGATAGCGCCAATAAACCCTGAAGATCA
>JBARUT010000159.1:0-2845 GCA_049645885.1 Candidatus Macondimonas sp. | reverse complement strand
CAGCCACAGCGTGTGATTGCGATCGAACAGGCCGCGCGAGGTCCAGTGCTGCGCCGGCACGCCGTGGACCCGCACCCCCGGGCCCAGATCCCGGGCTTGCCACCAATCGGTCTCGAAGACCTCGCCGATCCCTGCCGCCCGCAGCGTGCCCGCGTTGCCCAAGCCGGCGAAGATGCGCGGTTGGTCGCGTTCCCATAGCCGCTTGAGGGTGGCCAGGTCCATGTGGTCATAGTGGCTGTGGCTGATCAGCACCGCGTCGATGGGCGGCAGATCCTCGAAGCGAATCCCCGGCGGGATGTGGCGCTCCGGTCCCATGAACGAGAACGGACTGGCCCGATACGACCAGATGGGATCGGTGAGAATGTTCAGCCCGGCGGTCTGGATCAGCACCGTGGCATGATTGATCGGTGTGACCCGCAGGTCCTTGCCCAGGACCCGCCGAGGTGGCGGGGGGCCGGGCGGAATCGACTCATAATCCCGCCAATGCCCCGGCTCCCGCTGGACCAGCCAGGTCACATAGTCGCTTAAGTGGCGTTCACGCGGGATGGCCATGTGAAAGCGCCGCCCATCGAAATGATCGCTCACCGGCCCGCTGTAGCCACTGCCGTCCAACCCCAGACCCAGATAGAACAGCGCCACCATCAACGCCAGCAACAGGCCACGCACCATATCCCACCTTGTCCTGATGACCCAATGTCTTGGTCAGTCTAGGGGCGCAAGGGATGCTTTGACATCCTCCCCTGCCTGAAGTCGGGGGATTCCTGCGACGCTCCAGTGAGGTGTCGCGGGTTTTAGGACGTGCATGACGCCTGGTTCCGTCGCCAGGTGCCAATCGGCCTGGACTCAACCAATGCCGGCGATGTGATCTCGACGGCCGAAGTGGAAGCCGAAGCCTGGCGAGCTGAAGCGCGGCAGAAGATGGCTGGCGTTGCTGAATCGTGAAGTTGGTCTGGACACTCGGCCCACACCGACCGCAAGAAAATACGCGAGGACATCGCGCAGCATGCACCGACACCGCCTTGGCCCTGATGCGTTGTCTTCAGAGAAAGCTGGCCTCTTGGTGAGATCGCCTCAGAAAACGGAAAATAAAGCACGGCAAGCGACCCGGTATTGCCATTGCATTGTAGTCACGACAGGACTACAAGAGAACCTCTGAAACCATCAAGGGAAATCACCATGAGCACCGCCGATACCTATGTCCGCGCACGCATTGACACCAACACCAAAGAGCGCGCCGCTGAAGCGCTCGAAGCAATGGGCCTGTCCATCTCTGATGCTATCCGCTTGCTGATGCTGCGCATTGCAGATGAGCGCAGGATGCCCTTCGATGTGAAGGCCCCCAACGCGACCACGCGCAAGGCCATTGCCGAGCTCGAGGCCGGGAAAGGCAAGCGTTTCGCCAGCGTTGATGACCTGATGTCAGACTTGCATGCGGACGATTGACCGAGCCTCAGCCTTCAAACGCGACTACAAGCGCGAAGCCAAGGGCCATCACCGGGCGACGCTCGATAACGATTTAAAGCCCGTTCTCGTGGCGCTGGCGACCGACCAGCCGCTTGATGCCAAATACCGCGACCATGACCTAAGCGGCGATTGGGCAGGCTACCGGGAATGCCACGTCAAGCCCGACCTGCTGCTGATCTACCGCAAGTCGGATGCCGACACCCTCAGACTGGCGCGGCTTGGCTCGCACAGCAAGCTTTTCGGTTGAGACGGCCCAGTTGAAGTACGCCTCAAATGGGCGGGCGTCAGGTGCGCGCCCTGATTCCGTCAGATTGGGGCCATAGTCGGCCTTGTCTGACGCGCCTGGTGCCACTTCTTGGGTTTCGACCTGACGCGCCGCCCGTTAGCGTGCTTTATTTTCCGTTTTCTGAGGCACTCCTTGGTGGTTTATCCCGGCTTGGGCCGGACTGGTCGTGTTGCCGGCATCCACAATCCAACGGCTGGGTTGATCGTAGCGATCCTGCGCAATCGCCCTTTGAAGCCGATCGATTGCAATGCTTGGTTTCTCTTGAATGCCGCCGTTACATTGCAGTTGAGGCCATCCGGCTTGGCTTGTTTGATGCGCGGATGGTTGCGAGCGCCCGGGTCGCGCCTCGGTAGGCAATTGATCGGCCAAGCTAGAATTGAAAACAGGGGGGATGTATGCCGTTGCAACTGATTGGCGCCGGCTATGGCCGCACGGGCACAGATTCCACGAAGGAGGCGCTGAATATCCTGGGCCTGCGGTGTTATCACATGCGCGAGGTGATCGGGAATCCGGCAAACAAGCACCATCTGGATTTCTGGCGTCGGGTGGCCGATGGCGAACCGGGCGCGCAGCACGATTGGGAACAGGTGTTTCGGGACTACCAGGCGGCGGTGGATAACCCGGCGGCCTGCGTCTGGCGCGAGCTGATGGTGGCCTACCCGGATGCCAAGGTCTTGCTCACCGTGCATCCCGGTGGTGCACAGGCCTGGTATGACAGCGTCATGGAAACCATCTATTTCACGGAACGGCTGTGGCAGTGGAAGGTGCTGGAGGCCGTCGTTCCGTTTGCCCGCAAGTTTGGCCCGATGGCCAGAAAACTCATCTGGCAGCGATTTCACAAGGGCACCATGAACAATCGCGACGCTGCCATCGCGGAATACCACCGCCATGTCGCGGAGGTGAAGGCCGCGGTTCCAGCGGAAAGGCTGCTGGTTTTCAATGTCACGCAAGGCTGGGCGCCGCTCTGCGCATTTCTCGGGCGCGCGGTGCCGGATCAGCCCTATCCCCGCGTCAACGACAAGGAAGCGATGAAGAAGGAAATTCAGGGCATGGTCAAAGGCGCCTACGCCATTGTCGCCCTGGCTGGGGTGGGGG
>JBARUT010000158.1:0-3735 GCA_049645885.1 Candidatus Macondimonas sp. | reverse complement strand
GTGGTACCGATGCCGACCGCCACGCCGGGCACCGCGGCCAGCAGCGGTTTGGAGAAGCGACTGATGGCATGCAGAAAGCGAATGACTGGGCTGTCGACGCCCAGGGGCGGATTTTTCAGGAAATCCTGCAAGTCGTTGCCCGCGGTGAAGCAATTTCCGGCGCCCGTCAGGATCACAGCGCGCACATCCGGGTCTGCGTCGGCGGCTTCCAGTGCTTCGACCAGCGCCACATACATGGCATGGGTCAGGGCGTTGCGCTTCTCGGGCCGGTTGAACGCGAGCGTCCAGACCGCCCCGGCACGCTCAATGAGAATGTCCGTGTTCATGATGAGAGAGCTTCCGGTCCGTGGCGGAGCGCGTATCCACCGGGATTGAAAGGGGTGTCACGCGCCGCGCCGGGTCGTAGGGCATGCGATGCACCACCCAGGCCTGGGGTTCGGGTTGCAGGGTAACGTGGTGGATCTCGAATCGCTCGGCAAGCAGTTGCCGCAAGCCACCCAGCAAGCTCGACCATTCCTCCAGGGTGTCCAGATCGACATGGGCGGACAGGGCGATGTGTCCACTCGACAGCGTCCAGATGTGCAGGTCGTGGATGCCGCGTACGCCGGGGACTGCGGCCATGGCGCGTCCCACGTTCGCCAGATCCAAATGGCCCGGCACCCCTTCCATGACGATCTGCAAACCCTCTCGCAGCACCCGCACGCTGCCCGCCAGCAGCAGCGCGCAGATCACCAGCGTCAGCAAAGGGTCGATGCGCATCCAGCCAGTGGCCAGGATCACCAGACCCGAGAGCAAGGCCGCGACCGAGCCCAGCGCATCGCCCGCCACGTGCAAGACGGCAGCGCGGATGTTCAGGGTCCGTTGCCCGCGCAGCAGCAAGGCCAGGACGCCTAGATTGAAGGCCAGGCCCACGGCCGCCACCAGCAACACCGCGCCACCCGCTACGGGTTCCGGAGCTTGCAAGCGACGCAGGGCCCCGAACAGCAGCGCCAACGCCAGGATCAGCATGATGAGCGCATTGGCCAACGCGGCCACCACCTCCGCCCGACCGAAGCCATAGGAATGCTGGAGGTTGGCCGGCCGGCGCGCCATTTGGGCCGCGATGGCAGCCAGGATCAGCGCCCCGGCGTCGGTGACCATGTGGCCCGCATCGCCCATCAGCGCCAGGGAATTGCCCCAGTAGCCGACACCGGCCTCGACGGCGGCGAAGGCCAGGGTGAGCCCGGTTGCCCAGTTCAGGCGGTTGGAACTCGCCTCGCCGTGATCATGACCCTCATGAGCGTGGGAGTGCGCCAAGATCGTTTACCCCGCCGCGCGCCAGTCACCGGACTGGCCGCCGCTTTTTTCCAGCAGCCGGATGCCCTCGATGACCATGCCCCGCTCCAGGCTCTTGCACATGTCGTAAACCGTCAGCAAGGCGACCTGCACCGCCATCAGCGCTTCCATCTCGACCCCGGTGGGCGCGGAAGTCTGCGTGACGGCCTCGCAGCGCACCCCGGCATCGTTCAGTTCCAGGCGCACCGCCACGTGAGTCAGCGGCAGCGGGTGACACAGCGGGATCAGGTCGGCCGTGCGCTTGGCGGCCATGATGCCGGCGAGCTGGGCGATGGCCAGCACGTCGCCCTTGGGGGTCGCGCCCTGGGCGAGGGCCGCGCGGGTTGCGGCATTCAGGCGGATATGACCTTCGGCCACTGCGCGCCGGACGGTGGCGGGCTTGTGGCCGACATCCACCATGTGGGCGTTGCCCTGGGCATCGAAATGGCTGGAGCTGTTCATGGACGGCATCGTTTCCGCGGCATCATCGGGATTAACATAGCATGCTCGACAGGCAGGCGAGCGGCGCGGAGGCAGCGATGATCACAGTGCGGTTTTTCGCCAGTCTGCGCGAGCGGATGGGCCAGGAAATGCGGTTGTTGCCGGCTGGACCGTGCACGGTGCGCGAGGTCTGGGACCTGGCCACCGACCAGGCTCAGGTGCCCACGCACCTGTTGGCGGCCGTCAATCTGGAATACGCCGATTTCGATGCACCCGTCGCCGATGGCGACGAAGTGGCCTTTTTCCCGCCGGTGACCGGGGGCGCAGCGTGATCGTTGGATTGCGCGCAGCGCCCTTCGCGCCTTGGTCGCTGCTGGCCGAAGCCGAACAGGCGCTGAGTCCGGCAGAGCGGGATGGCTGCGGCGCGAGCAGTGTCTTCGTGGGCACCATGCGCGCCGACAGCGGGCCGGCCCCGGTGCTGCGCATGCATCTGGAGCACTACCCGGGGATGACGGAACGCATGCTGGCGCGCATGGCCGCTGCAGCGTGCAGCCGCTGGCCACTGCGCCAGGTGGTGCTGGTGCATCGGGTCGGCTGGGTCGCGCCGGGGGAAACGCTGGTGGTGGCTGCAGCCTGGTCTGCCCATCGCGCCGAGGCCTTTGCCGCTTGCCGCTATCTGGTTGAAAGCGCCAAGCACCAGGCGCCGTTCTGGAAGCGGGAATGCCGCGCCGATGGCACCACCTCTTGGGTGATGGCAAATACGCCCGCCCCGGCGGAATGAACCCCGCGCCCGATGGGCACGGGGCGCCGCGTCAGGACTTGGCCTTGGCCCGTTCGATGCCCGCGAGGATCTCGGCTTCGGCGGCCTGCAGATCCTGCCAGCCTTCGACCTTCACCCACTTGCCTTTTTCCAGGTCCTTGTAGTGCTCGAAGAAATGGGTGATCTGGCGCAGGGTCAACTCGGGCACATCGTCCGTCCCCTGGATTTTGCTGTAGAGGCCGCCGGAGGTCTTGTCCACGGGCACCGCCAACACCTTTTGATCCTGTCCGGCCTCATCGCTCATGCTCAGCACGCCGATGGGGCGGCATTTGATGACACAACCCGGCACCAGCGGAAACGGGGTGATCACCAGCACATCCACCGGATCGCCGTCATCGGCCAGGGTGTGGGGGATGTAGCCATAATTGCAGGGGTAATGCATGGCGGTGGACATCAGCCGGTCCACGAACAGGGCGCCGCTGTCCTTGTCCACTTCGTACTTGACCGGATCGCCGCGCATGGGGATTTCGATGAGGACGTTGACCGACTTGGGGACATCGTCGCCGGCGGAAATACGATCCAGATTCATGGTGTAAGGGCTCCATTGACAGGGATTCGGGAAATCCGGGCAGGGCGCTCATGGGCCCGGGCCCGGGGCGGGGCGCGCCATTATATACCGCCGGCCGCATCCCGATAGCCGCTTGAATTGACGCGACCCGCACCCGGCAGGTACTTTATCGCTCTTTGGTTTTCTGGCAACAGGGACGCTGCCGCGCGGTGGCGCGACGAGAGGACATTCATGCGCATCGTGCTGTTGGGCGCCCCCGGATCGGGCAAAGGCACCCAGGCCAAGCTGTTGGTCGAACGTTTCAGTGTCCCGCAGATTTCCACCGGGGATCTGTTGCGGGCGGCGGTGACCGCCCAGAGTTCCTTGGGACTGAAGGCCAAGGCCGCGATGGATGCCGGCGAGCTGGTCAGCGATGAAATCGTGCTGGGCATGATCCGCGAGCGGCTTGCCGAGCCCGATGCCAAGGCCGGCTTCATCCTTGACGGGTTCCCCCGCAACCGCGCGCAGGCCACGGCGCTGGATGCGCTGCTCAGCGAGTTGGGCCTGGGGATCGACCGCGCCATCCACATCCAGGTGCCGTTCGACGAGCTGCTCAAGCGCTTGGCCGGCCGCCGCACCTGCACCCAGTGCGGCGCACTCTACAATGTGTTCT
>JBARUT010000157.1:0-7088 GCA_049645885.1 Candidatus Macondimonas sp. | reverse complement strand
GTGCAACAGAATAAGCCTTGTTTCTATGCACGAATCAAGCGAGGCAATTTATTTGAGTTCTAACTTTATCGAATTGGCCATCCCATGACAGAAGGAAACAACTATGTTAAGTTACGCCTTAATGTTTCTGATCATAGCCATCATTGCAGGCGCGCTCGGTTTTAGCGGCGTTGCAGGAACTGCAAGCTGGATTGCCCAGGTCCTATTTATTGTTTTCCTGGTCTTGTTTCTGCTTTCTTTCTTCCGCGGCCGTCGCCCTCTTTGAACTATCCATTAACCAACCCACCTGAATCGAGAGGAATCATACCAATGATTATTCAGTCGAAAAAACGCTCAATTTTGATAACTGCCACCTTGAGCCTTGGCCTTGCTGTTCTTGCCCCGGCCCTATTCGCCACCTCGGTCAGCGCAACCGAGCGTAGCGCCACGCAAAGAGTGGACGATGCTGCGATCACGGCGCAGGTCAAGACTCGCCTGTTGGCTGACGAAAAAACCCGCAGCATCAACATGAATGTCGACACGAAGGGCGGCGTTGTGACCTTGCGCGGCACAGCACCAACGGAGTCAGCAAAAGAGCGCGCTGAGGAAATCGCGAAAGCAGTGGATGGGGTTCAAGTCGTTGCCAATGCCCTGATCGTGGGGGATTCGTCCATGAACCCACAGACGGCGACTGCGAAGACCAAGGAAGCTGCCGAAGATGGTGAGCACATGGCTGGTGATGCGTGGATCACCACTAAAGTCAAAGCTCAATTGCTGGCTGACTCTGACGTGAAAGGTCTTGATATCAATGTTTCCACGAAGGATGGCGTTGTGACGCTCGCCGGTGTGGTGCCAAGTACCGCCATGCGCGACAAGGCTGTTTCTATCACGAAAGATGTGGAGGGGGTCAAGGAAGTAAATACCCGGGCTCTGAAGGTAGGTTCGTAAGGAACCCCTGATTCAGCGTAAACGTCTATATCGACCTTGATGATAGTGGAGGATGAAAATGAACGAAGATCGAATCAAAGGCCAATGGAAGCAACTAACCGGCCGCATCAAGGCCCAATGGGGCAATCTGACTGATGATGATCTGACGCGTCTGGAGGGCGATCGGGATTACCTGATGGGGAAAATTCAGGAACGCTATGGCATCACCAAGGAACGGGCTGAAGAGCAGCTTCGCGCCTTTGAAAGTCAGCTGCATTAAGAAATTGCATTAATTGATAGCACACTGAATGCCCGCTTCGGCGGGCATTCGGCTGTCAAGGATCTTCCATCTCCTAATTTGCAAGGATGAGTGTAGGAATTTGGTGTGACAGTGAATTCAGTGATTATTGACAGACGGGGGTGCGGTTGATGCGTCGCGATCTTCTAGACCCTTGTTAGCCTGTCGCCAAGCTCTCCTGGCCCGACTTCATGCATGGCATTTTCACCTATAACGCCGCTCAGATTTCCCGAGCCACTTCATTCTTTATCCTGTAGCCGGCAATCCGTCCTCAACCCCGCTTGTGCCTTTGCCGATAGACCTCCTGAAACCATTGCTGGAATCCCTTCCAGGATGCGCTACGGGCGGCCGCCAAGCCGACCCACTGAAGATGGCGGCTCGGTTTTCCGCCCTGCGCGTGCCGGGATTCCCGCATTTAAAATGAATTGGGACACTTAAGGGCAGCAAGGATTCATGCATTCTCTTAAAGACTGGCTTACAGGACAGTGGGTCTGGCCAATCATCCTGGTGCTGGTGGTGGGCTTGGCCGTGCTGCTGCGTGCACCCATGCTGCAACATTTGGAATGGCAGCTTTATGACCGGGGGCTACGGTTGGCCCGCAGTCCGGGCGCCGATGTGAGCCTGGCCCTGGTCGAAATCGATGCCCGCAGCCTGGCTGGACAGGCGGAAGACCTGCGAACCCAATTGGCGCGGCTGATCCACTTGTTGCGTGCCGATGGGGCCCGGGGTGTCGGGTTGGTCTTGCCGCTGGAATCGGATCCGGGCCTGCCCGTCTGGTTTACGGCGCTGGGCCAGGTGCTTGAAGAGAGTCAGCTGGTTGCGGCCGATCGCGCCAGCGTGAACCGCATGCAGCGGCTGCTCGCCGATGGCGAGCGGGATCTGGACCGCACTGGCTTGTTGGCGCGGGTCATGGCCGATGGCGGCATGACTTACCTGCCCTTCCGTTTTGGTGATCGGCTGGGTGCGCTGTCCGACCCGGTTGATTTGCCAGATTCACTCATGCGTCATGCCATTGCACCCCGTCCCGGAACCACGGTGACGAGCAGCGATGGCGCACCCTGGCTTACCAACCCCACGACTACGGATCGGCCGATCATTCCGGCACCCCGCCTGGCTGCCGCCGCCGCGGGCGTGGGGTATCTGGATGCCCCAGCCGATGGGGATGGCATCGTGCGCGGCTTGCCTCTGGTGATTGGCTATCAGGGCCGTTACCACGCGGCCTTGGCGCTGTTGTTGGCCAGCCGCTGGCTGGAGGGATCTTCCATGCCGCTGAGCGTGGAGCCGGGCCGGGGAATTTACCTGGGCGCCCGCTTCATTGCCACGGATGCCGAGATGCGGGTGTATCCCGGGCGCATGGGGGGCGCCATGCCAAGCTGGCGGCGCGTGCGATTGGCCGATCTGTCGCCGATCCCCAATGGCTTGTTCCGGGGGCGCATGGTGTTGGTGGGGCTGTCGCCCGAGTTGGATGTGCAACGACGCATGGCAACGGATGGCTTCCGGACCGAGCTCGAATGGCAGGCTGGTTTGATGCAGCGTCTGGCTAGCCTGGATTTCTATACCCGGCCACCGTGGGCGGAACAGGGGAGTTGGGTGGCGCTTGCCGCTGCGGCGCTGCTGGTGCTGATGCTGCCGCTGTTGCCTGGTTGGCTGGCAATGGTGTTGGCTTGGGGCTTGGGAGCGGGACTGTTGGCTACCCTGGGATATCTGTTGGTGTTTCAGCATTGGTGGGTGGCCCTGGGCACGCCGGCCCTTTTGCTGATCCTGGGCGGAACTGTGGTGGGTGTGCAGCGCGGCCTTGCCCATCTGCGTGATCTTGCCTATCTGGCTGATGACGGAGATGTGCGCCCTTGGTGGGCGGAGCCAGGCCGTCGGTTGCGCCAGCTGCTTGCGCAACGGTGGCGCCGATTGCGCGGAAATTCCGCGACTTCGGCGCCCTCGATCGCGGTAGCGGGGGCTGCGGCGGTTCCCGATTTGCCGGCAACCCAAGTCCAGCCAATTCTGGCGCGCTTGCGTACCAAACGCGCGGAAGGGGAAACGCGAGAGATGACCGGCGTGCTGCCATCGCCTGGTCCGATGGTGAAAGCCGCCCCAGCTGCGCCGCCGATCAGTAAATCCGTGACCGGTGGGAGCAATGGTGCGGCAATTCGCACCCTCGGCCGTTACACCATCGAAAATCAGTTGGGCAAGGGTGCCATGGGCGCCGTCTATCGCGGCGTGGACCCGCGCATCAATCGCGTGGTGGCGATCAAGACGCTGAATCTACAACAGGAATTCGAAGCCGAGGAACTTGAAGGGGTCAAGGAGCGATTCTTCCATGAGGCGGAGGTGGCCGGGCGGCTCAACCACCCTCACATCGTCACCATCTACGATGTGGGGGAGGATCATGGATTGGGTTACATCGCCATGGAACTGGTGGATGGCCATGACATGCGTCGCTATACCCGCAAGGAAGGCCTTTTACCCATCAATCGCATCATGGAAATGGCGGCGCAGATCGCCGAGGCCCTGGATTTTGCCCATCGCAACGGGGTGGTGCATCGCGATATCAAGCCCAGCAACATCATGCTGGACAAGACTGGACGCCAGGTGAAGGTGGCCGATTTCGGGATTGCCCGCATCGGTAGCAGTGGCAAGACCCGCACCGGCACTGTCCTGGGGACGCCGCCCTACATGTCTCCCGAGCAGCTTTCGGGGCGGCCGCTGGACGGACGCTCGGATTTGTTTTCCTTGGGGGTGGTTCTGTTCGAGCTGGTGAGCGGGCGCCGGCCTTTCGAGGGGGACACGGTGGCGACGCTGATGACCCGAATCGCCAATGAACCCCATCCCGATCTCATGGCCCTGCGCGGCGGCGTGCCGGCGTGTCTACGCAACATCATCGACAAGGCACTGGAAAAGGACGTCAACAAACGCTATCCGAATGCGGGCGCCATGCGACTGGCCTTGTTGCGGTGCATCGAAAACAACTACACCGGGACGGGTTTCGGCGGCCGGGGGGCTTGACGAAAGCCGCATCGAACATTAGAGTTTGCGGCTTCCCGAACAGGGGGCCATAGCTCAGCTGGGAGAGCGCTTGCATGGCATGCAAGAGGTCGGCGGTTCGATCCCGCCTGGCTCCACCACGTTTTCCCGAGTAGGGTGAATCACCCATCGGGCACCACGTCCCCATCGTCTAGTGGTCAAGGACACCGCCCTTTCACGGCGGCGACCGGGGTTCAAATCCCCGTGGGGACGCCACTTTCCCGCCGAATCCTGCGCCTCCCGCGCATCGTGTGGGCGCAGTTGCCGATCTGATCAGCCTGTGCAGCCGATTGTCCCCGTGCCAGTGACCTGACCGCCGAACCATGATCCGGCGCTGAATGGGGCAAACCGGGCGCGCTGGACGTTTTACCGTCCGATGCCATGCCGTACAATCTTCCCCATGACCTACCCCACCATCGAATCCTTCATCGGCAATACGCCTCTGGTGCGTCTACAGCGCCTGGGACAGGCTACCGACAATACCTTGCTGGTCAAGCTGGAAGGCAACAATCCGGCTGGCTCGGTGAAGGATCGCCCGGCCGTTTCCATGATCCGGCATGCCGAGGAACGACGGCATATCCGCCCCGGTGACACCCTGATCGAGGCCACCAGCGGCAACACCGGCATTGCGCTGGCCATGGCGGCGGCCATCAAGGGTTACCGCATGATTCTGATCATGCCCGAGAGCGCCAGCAGCGAGCGCGTCGCTACCATGAAGGCCTTCGGCGCGGAGGTGATCCTGGTGTCGGCCGATGCCGGCATGGAAGGCGCGCGGGATCTGGCCGACCGGATGGTGGCCGAGGGGCGCGGCAAGATCCTGGATCAGTTCGCCAACCCGGACAATCCGCTGGCGCACTATGAAACCACGGGACCTGAAATCTGGCGTGATACCCAGGGCAAGGTGACCCATTTCATCAGTTCCATGGGCACCACCGGCACCGTCATGGGCGTGTCGCGTTACCTGAAGGAACAAAACCCGCGCATCCGCATCATCGGTGTACAGCCCGCCGCCGGCGCCCAGATTCCGGGAATTCGCCGCTGGCCGACCGAATACCTGCCGCGCATCTTCGATCCTGCGGATGTGGATCGCATCATCGACGTGGACCAACACAGGGCCGAGATGACCACCCGGGCACTGGCGGCTCAGGAAGGCATCTTCGCCGGCATTTCCTCCGGGGGCTGCGTGGCCGCCATGCTGACCGTGGCCCAGGAAGTCCGTGGCGCCACCATCGTCGGCATCGTCTGTGATCGCGGTGACCGCTACCTCTCCACCGGTGTGTTTCCCGCCTGAGCGATCCGCGAGGACGATTCGTGAACCTGCTTGTTTTTGATATCGAAACCGTGCCCGACACTGCGGGCGGGCGGCGACTGTATGACACCGAGGGGCTGTCCGATGAGGACGTGGCCCGCATCATGTTCCACCAACGCCGCCAGAAGACTGGCGGCGATGAGTTTCTGCCCCACCACCTGCACCGCATCGTCGCCATTTCCGTCTGTCTGCGGCGCGGCGATCAACTCAAGGTCTGGTCGCTGGGCGATCCGGAGTCCTCCGAGTCCGAGTTGATCCAGCGCTTTTTCGAAGGGCTGGAGCGCTTCTCGCCCACCCTGGTGAGCTGGAATGGCGGCGGCTTCGACCTGCCGGTGCTGCACTATCGCGCGCTGTTGCACGGGATTGCCGCCCCGCGTTACTGGGATGTCGGCGAACAGGACAGCGGGTTTCGCTGGAACAACTACCTGTCGCGCTTTCACTGGCGCCATACCGATCTGATGGATGTGTTGTCGGGCTTCCAGGGACGCGCGGTCGCGCCCTTGCAAGACATTGCCCTGCTGCTGGGCCAGCCGGGCAAGATGGGCATGGCGGGGAGCCTCGTTTGGGACGCTTATCTCGCCGGTGAACTGGGGCGCATCCGCGACTATTGCGAGACCGATGTGCTGAATACCTATCTGGTCTATCTCCGCTTTCAGCTGATGCGCGGTCAACTGGATGCGGAAAGCTATGCGACCGAACAGGCGCGGGTGCGCAGTCTGCTGGTGGCGGATGGCCGTCCCCATCTGCAGGCCTTCGCCGCCGCCTGGGCTGGCTGAGGCAGCGTGGGCGGGCGTCGGGCGGTCGTGCGCATGGCCCCGGTGGCATGCGGCCCGGTGGAGGTCACTGCCATGGCCCATGATGGTCGCGGCATTGGCCAACTGGATGGCAAGCGGATCTTCATCCACGGCGCGCTGCGCGGCGAAACGGTCCGTGTGCTGGCCAACCGCCGCACCCGGGGCTATGACGAGGGCGAGGTCAGCGAGATTCTGAGCGCGAGCCCGGACCGGGTCATCCCCCGCTGCGCGGCCTATGCGCGTTGTGGCGGCTGCAGCCTGCAGCACATGGACCCACAGGCCCAGATCCTCGCCAAGCAGCAGGTGCTGCTGGACAACCTCAAACACATCGGGCGTGTGCAGCCCGAGCGGGTGTTGCCGCCCCTGACCGGGCCGGTGTGGGGCTATCGTCGCAAGGCCCGGCTCGCGGTGCGCCGGGTGCGCGCCAAGGAGCGGGTACTGGTGGGCTTTCGCGAGCGGCGCTCGGCATTCATTGCCGAGACGGAGCGCTGCGAGGTGCTGGACGAACGGGTGGGCGCGCGTCTGGGCCTGCTGGCCGAGTTGATTGCCGGCCTCAGCATCGTCGACAGCCTGCCCCAGATCGAGGTGGCGGTCACCGATGCGCTCACCGTACTGGTCTTGCGGGTGATGGACGAACCCACGGCGGCGGATCTGGAGCGTTTGCGTAGCTTCGGCATGGCGCACCACATCCAGTTCTGGTTGCAAGCCAAGGGGCCGGACAGCGCGGCACCCATCCTCGGCGCCTGGGCTCCGGATCAGATCC
>JBARUT010000156.1:0-3489 GCA_049645885.1 Candidatus Macondimonas sp. | reverse complement strand
CGGTAGACCGTTTCGGGCAGTCCATCGGGGCCCGCGAGGATCTGATGGGTGGCCTCGCCCACGACAGCGGCCATGGAGGTCTTGAGGGCCAGCCGAGCGCTGGTGCTGGCCAGGTCCACCGCGACCACGACGCCCACGCCCAGGGCGATGCCCAGCACCGAGAGGGCGGTGAGCCAGCGGTGTCGGGTCAGGTGGCGCCAGCCGGCCCGGATGTGTAGCGGAATCATGGGGCGGCGGGCGGCGCGGGTTCGGGCACAAACCGGCCCTGTTGCAGGCGCAGGCTGCGGTCGGCATGGCGCGCCAGATCGGGACTGTGGGTGACCAGGATCAAGGTCTTGCCGAACTGGCGCACCAGTTGGTCCAGCAATTCCGCCACCCGGTTGCCGGTGATCGGATCCAGATTGCCGGTGGGTTCGTCGGCGAGAATCAGGTCCGGTTCGTGAATCAGGGCACGGGCCACGGCGACCCGCTGCTGCTCCCCGCCGGACAGCGTGTCGGGGAAACGGTCCTCATACTCGACCAGATCGACAGCCGTGAGCATGTCCGCCACGGCGCGGTCGGCCGCGCGGCCGCCCCGCCCCAGCAGTTGCAGCGGCAGGCGCAGGTTTTCCGCCACCGTCAGGGTAGGCAGCAGGTTGAAGAACTGGAACACGAAGCCGATGCGCCGGCGGCGCAACAGCGTGCGTTCCCGTTCGCTCAGGGTGGTGATGTCGATGCCGCCCACCTGGAGGCTGCCGGCCTGGGGGCGGTCGATGCCGCTGATCAGGTTGAGCAGGGTGGATTTGCCCGAGCCGCTGCGACCCACCAGCGCCACCGCCTCGCCGGCGCCAATTTCCAGCGCGGCATCCTCCAGCACGCGGTGCCAGCCGCCCGGTTCGGGGTAGCCATGACTTACGCCCTGCAGGCGCACCATGGGCTCAGCGCCGTTCACCCAGCCGCTCCAGGTCAACCTGGCCGGTATAGCTGAAAGGAATCGGCGGTAGCCAGGGCAGCGCCAGCTCGATTTCCCCGCTGATGCGATATTCCAGCTTGGGGCGGGGCGCCAGCAGTGCGCCCACCAGCGAACCGGCCAGTTTCAGCATGGACAGGCGTACGTCGACGTCAAAGCTGGTGGCATCGCGCGCGGGAATGCGAAAGGGTTCCGCCGTCTGGCCCTTGGCGAAGCGCTGGCCGGACAGTTCGACGCGATAGCGGAAGGCGCGTACGCCCAGGGCGATGCGATTGGGGTTATGCAGCCGGATGCCGAGTTGGCCGCGCTGTTCCATCAGCCCCATCTGGCGCAGTTTCAGGTCGGTTACGGAGATTTCCGGGGTTTTGACCCAACGCCGGAGCAGCCGGATGGCCTGCCGCTGGAGGCGGGCGCGCAGGCCGGACCGGCTCGGAGGAGCCGGCGGAATGGGGGGTAAGCTTTCGTTGTGTTCCAGATCCATCTGGAAAAGCCCTCCTGGTATGGCGATGACGTCGGTTTGCGGGAACTCAGCGCGCCCGGTTCAGGGCGACCTCGCCCTTGCGTGAGAAGGGGAAGGGGCCCGTCATGGGAATGTTGGGCTCCACCTCACCGCTGATCTCATAATCCACGCGGCCGTTGAAGTTGGTGGCCAGATTGGCGGCCTGGGCGGCCAATTCCAGCGCGTTGGTGCGCACCTGGAGCTTGATGTCGGTTTCCCCCTTCGCCGGGACCGTGAAGGCCTCATCCGTCTCGCCATTGGCGACTTGGAGACCAGCAAGCGCGATCTTGTAGCGCACCGTCCGGACCGGCAAAGGAACCGGGTTGGGGTTTTTCACGTGCAACACCAATTGGGTACGCTGTGACAGCAGTCCCATTTCCAGCAGGCGCACCTCGCGCAGGCTGACTTCGGGCCGGTCGAGGGTGTTCTCGATCACGCTGCGGCAGCCCAGCGTCATCAACAGGGCCATCCCCGCCAGCAGGGCAGCGAGGCGCATCAGGGTTCGGTGGCGCATGATGTCATTCCGGAGTGGCGGTCGGTGGCGAGCGTATGGGGTGGTCATCTTAGCCCATCCCTCCGGGGAAGGACCAAAAAAAGGCCGCCGGTCGCGCGCGGCGCAGGTCAGCCGGTCTTGACCGATCGGTCGGGGCGAAGCCGCCCGGATCGGTGCCGGTTGCATCCTCAAAGGCTTGTTCAGCGTGCCGCAATGGGCAGTCACCGCGATGGTCTCGTTGGGCGCAAGAGAATGGAAAAAATCCCGTTCCCCATGCATCATTCACCGCGTGTCTGGCCCAGCACGCGCCTCACACGACTTCCCCCCGGAAATGGAACCGCCGCGACGGGCCACGGTCACTTTCATTTCGCACGCTCAAAAATACCCATTTCCCATATCCCTCCGACTTATAGATGCGCTGACATGTATATCGAGAAACGCGATGGCTTCATTCGGTCTTTCCATCCCACCTGCCGGGCTGCGATTGGCGTGGTCATAAGCCTCTTGCTCGCTGCGGGTCCCGCCCAGGCGGGACAGTTCTTCGGCTTCGAGCATGCCGTTGAAATTGCCCGCCGCAAGGTGGCGCAACCGTATGTGGAGCCGCCCAGCAACGTGCCACGTCAGTTGGCGGAACTGGATTACCAGGGCTACTACGGCCGCATCCACTATCGCCCCGAAAAAGCCCTGTGGGCGGGAACAGGCCTGCCATTCCAGGCGCAGATGTTTCATCCCGGCCACTATTTCACCCGTTCGGTGCGGATCAATCTGATCGATGAGAAGGGCGTGCGGCAGCTCCCGTTTGATCGGGATCTGTTCCAATACCTTGATCCCGCCCTGCGTGACGCCGTGCCGCCCGCTTTCGGATACGCCGGGGTGCGGCTCCACAGCCCCCTGAATGTACCGGGGCGTTTCGATGATCTCATCGCCTTTCTGGGCGGTACCTATTTCCGCGCCCTGGGCAAGGACCAGCATTACGGCCTGTCGGCGCGCGGCGTGGCGCTCGATACCGCCGAGCCGGGCGGGGAGGAATTCCCCCATTTCACTGAATTCTGGCTGGTGAAACCCGCGCCCGATGCGCAGACCATGTAGCTCTTCGCGTGGTCCGAAAGCCCGCGCATGGTGGGCGCGCATCGCTTTGTGGTGCGACCCGGCGCCACCACCCAGGTGGATTGTGAGGTGGCACTTTTTTTCCGCAATCGCGTGTCCAAGGTCGGCATTGCGCCGCTGACCAGCATGTTCTTCTACGGCGAGAACACCGCCAAGGATCGCACTCCATCCTCGGCAGTGTTTTATCCGGAGGTCCATGATTCCGATGGGCTTTCGGTCCTAACCAGCGGCGGGGAGTGGATCTATCGACCCCTGACCAATCCGCAGAAACTGCTGGTGAGTTCGTTCAGCACCCAGAGCCCCAAGGGATTTGGTTTGGTGCAACGCGATCGTAACTTTGATCACTACCTGGACCTCAAGCACGAATACGAGCGCCGGCCCAGCCTGTGGGTGGAACCGCTGGACGACTGGGGCAAGGGCCGGGTGGAACTGGTGCAGATT
>JBARUT010000155.1:0-21655 GCA_049645885.1 Candidatus Macondimonas sp. | reverse complement strand
CGAATGGGTCACATTCGCTGGGCCGCGAGATCGATATTGATCCGGTCGCGCACACCCAGTTCGATGGTTTTTACAGCTTCATCGGGAGCGAACTGCCAAGGCAGGGGCAAGTTATCCGACGATGCTTCGATCACATGGTTTCCGACCGCCACCAGCGGAAAAACGAATTTCCCCTGGGCATCGGTCTGCGTGGTGAATCGATCATCGAGGGTAACGGCAATATTGGCAGCCACTTGCTCCCCGGCATTGCGGCGTCCATCCCCATTCTCATCCAGAAACACCGATCCTTTGATCAGGCCCGCGGGCGATCCGGGAGCGCCGCCCAGGATGCCAGTGCGCCGACCCGCTTGGTGAGTGTAACGCAGGGTCAGGAAGAAAAATTCGGATTCCGTACTGGAGTCCAGACGACTCCGTTCGGGGAAGGGTTGGAGCACAAACGGGTTTTGGCGCGCGGCGGTACTGCGATCATAAGTGGCGAGCAGTTGCCAATGGGCATTGATCTCCCAGTTAACGCCCAAGTTGGCGAAAAATCCCGTTTCAGCTTCGGGCCCGCTACCGGCAGTGCCGCGTATCGAACCATCCAGACTCACCCGGCCAAACAGGTCATGCGAACCATAGAACACCAGTTCGGTGATCCGGCTTGTTTCGCTTCCGCTGTTTTCGATTGCCATGCCGTCGATTCCACGGAAATTGAGCGTCGTCGAGAGCCGTCCCCAGCCTGTTTCCGGGAGACTCTGATCCAGGCCGATCTGCCACGAGGTCCGATCATCGCCATCCTTGGCCTGGTCAATTTGCAGGCGGGAAATGCCATAAACCGTCCGCTGGTCGCCGAAAAGATTGGCGCGATAGGCACGGGTGTCGCCACTGCGAACGGTCGCCGTGCCTCCGATTCCTCTACGGCTGCTGGCCTGATAGCGAAGGTTTCCGGAGCTATACACGCTGTCGGCATCGGGATCGGTGATCGGCTGCAGATAATCCAGCGAACTCCCCCAGCTCCAGCGCATCTTCTGGTGGTTGACGCGATAGTAGCCGCCCTGGGCGTCGCTGTTCATCAACTCGCCGCCCCAATTCAAACCGGGGTCGAAATGGAACAGGCCATAGTCCTGTTGGAAACGGCCGATTTGCGTATTCACGTCAAGCCAACTGCCGACGGGCGAGGTATCCAGCTTGCCGGTGTCAAGTGCAGCGGTCTGATCCAGGCCATAGTCGGTGGACAACAGGTTGAGTTGCAGGCGTGAGTGGGCTGCCTGCCATGCCCCTGTGGCAAAGAGCGATTCGGCATTCGGCGGACTGGTTGTGAAGGCATCCTGCGTGATGCGATCCTGCGTCCTGAACCAGGACAGTCCAATCTGCGCGTTGTCTGCCAGCACCCAGTCGGCGCCCACAGCGCCGGTACCCCCCGTGTCGGTTTCAAATCCAGACAGACGGCCAGACTCGAATCGCCCGGGCGTACCAGCGCCCGCGACGAGTTGTATCCCGGCGGGGTGATTCCATTCGCTGACCAGGCCCAGCAGGGCCGTGCTGGGCAGGAAGAAACGGGTCTGGTTGCGTTGCAATGCCGTGAGTGGCGCGTTGACCACGCCAAGGCCATTGTTCAGTTGCCAGCCATCGTCGAGGTTCAGCCCCCGCTGCCAAAGGGTTCCGGAGGGCGCATAGGACTCGGCAAGAGATGTTTTATATAGCCCGCCATTAACAGAATAACTACCCCACAGGACCGTCTCCCAGAAAGCGCTTCCCGCCAGGCCATATTCCTTGCTGCGGTTGGCATCGACCGCCGTCGAAGCCCAGCTTGACTCCAGTGAATAGGATCGCGGCAGGCCACGGTCATCATAGGTATCGGCCGGGTCGGTTGGAAAGGCGGTCAGGCTTCCCGGATCGATGACGCGGTCCACATAGGACGCGGTTGAGGTGGCCACGCGGGATGATCCCGTTTGGCCCGCTTGCTGTGAACGGTCCTCGGCGGCCAGGGGCGCACTCACAGGCAGGCTACCGAGTTGCACGGCGAGCGCTGGATAGATGAGCCGAGCTGACGGGGCTTTCATGTGCCTCTATTCGGTGAAGACCTGGTCCATTTTCAGCTGTTGACCGGACCATTCCAGCCGACCGGAGAGCTTGATCGGAAAACTTACGGTCGGCGGGGCCTGCCCCTCGCTCACTTCCGGGTAAAGCGCCAGGGTGCGGGTCTGGCCGGGCAACACCGGAAAATTTTGGGGGACGAACACGAGGTCGGTTCCGTTCGGATTACGTCCGGAAAGAAAACCTTCGAGGCGTGTCGTGCTGTTCCCGCTATTTCTGACGGTCAAGGCTGGCAGGCGACGACCCTCGATTTCGATAGAGCCGACTGTTTCGATTTCCAGGCGCGGCTCGACGGTGCCGACGGTGACATACACAATGACGGCGATCCGTCCCGAAACGGGCACCGAGAGGGATCCCACCGTCTCCGGTGCCCCCTCGAACATGAGGGCAAACCGGCATTCTTGCGCCGGCGCATCCTTGGGAACCTTGATTTCAAAGCGAAAGCGCCGTCGCGCCTTGGCGCCGAGCTGGAGATCGCGTGTTTCGAGGGCCACCCAGGGACGGCAACTGCCCTCCATCAACGGATTGTCGAACAGCAGGCCGCCATCGTTGCCATAGCGCCATTCCGCCGTTTGCACCGCCAATGCGGCAGGCGCAACGGAGACATTGGTCACTTCGACAATCTGCCGCAGGGTCTGGCCCGGCTGGGCACGCAGTTCAAACCGTGGCGGGGAAATCAGCGCTGAAAATCCGCCCGCCGAGGCTTCCCGCAGTGGGGTGAGGCCTGCCAGCACGATACAGAGGTAAATAGCCGCCTGTTGGAGCCGGCTCCGATGGCTTCGACACCGAGAAATTCGCGCCTTGCCTTTGCCAAATGGTCCTGCTGCGACAGGTTCGGCTCGAACGGCGGCAAGCGGTTGGCGGGCTGGATCAAAGGCCCATCGCCTGGGGATATGCATCATGGACGCATTCATTCATCCACCTCGATTGAAAAACGAAATTCCAGGCGTTCGGCACGTTCCAGCCGGGTGCCATCCGCCGTCAGGGTCAGCGCCAGCGTGTCTTCCAGTCGGTCAGCCGCAACGCGGCCCGCATAAATCAACGCCCGTTCCCCGGAGCGCAGGCTGCCCGATTGCAAGACGCCACGCGTGGTCCAGGTTGCGGTAATGGCGCCCTCGGCGCGTGCCGGCAACGTCATGAACACCCGAGCATTGCGATCGCGCCAGGGCGCGAGCTGCAAGCGGACCAGCACGACCAGTTGACCGATCACGCGATTGCCGATGCCCTGGGACGGCGCCACCGACTCCCATTGCATTTTCAGGTTGGGCGTGAGGACCTGGCTGGCACTGTCATCCACGGGATAGGTGGCGGCATGGGCGTCGGCGAACAGGATGCCGAGCCAGAGGACCGAGGCCATGCCGGAAAATGAGGCGAGTCGGTGTGCGATGCGGCTTTTCATGGCGTGGCGAGGGTATAGGTGACGCGACCGTTATAGGTACCTGCCGGCACAATTTGATCGTTTTGATAAAAGAACGTCAGGCAGCTTTCGCGCCAGGTATTGCGCAGGAAATTGGCGAGGAACTGAGTGCCACCAGCCACGAAGCTGCCCGCTGGAACCGGCTGCGCAGCCGTGCCGTCGCCATTGCCGCTGCTGGTCCAGCGGATTTGCGAGACGGGAATGCTGTTGGCCGAGCTCGATATCAGTGCGGCCGGAACCTGGACGGAGAGCACGGCCGATTGGTTGGGGTTCCCAGGCCGGCGATAAAACCCGCCGATATACACCTCATTGGGCGGATTACAGACGGTGAAGCCGTCATAGAAGCTGATGGCCTGGGTGCTGTTGCTGGTCATCGACTGATCGACGCCGGTGCCGAGGGCCGCAGCCGGAACAGTCAGCGAAACCCGATTCACGGTGCTGTTGTCGAGAGGCGTGCCGCCCGAGCCAAAAAAGCCCGTAAATGAGCCATTGCCGACCTGCAAATAGACCGCCACTGGTCCCGGACTGATATCGATGATAAAAGCCTGCGTCGCCGGAGTGGTCAGTGCCGCCGCCCATCCCAAGCGCCACGCGAGCTGGGCTGCCCGCGGGCGGTGTGATGGGGGCAAGGGCGGGATCAGGGGGCGCATGTGTTAAACCCGGCAAAGGATCGGGCTGCGCTTCTCCCGGCCCGGAAGAAGCGCAGCAAATCTGGGAACATGCAGCGGGCCGAAAGACCAAGCCTTTGGCTGGCGAGGGCAGATGACCCGTTCTTTGCGCCAGGGGTGCGCGCTGGCCGGCGCCCGAAGCAAACGGGCCAGGGGGTGCCGCGGCTTATCTGGGCCACCTCCCGATCCCGGGTCAGGGAATGGCTGCGGTGTAGGTCACCCGGCCGTTGCGGGTATTGACTCCGCCATAGGTTCCCGCCGCAGCACTCGCTGGATTGCTATACGCATAGGTCCAGGTCGATTGCAGATTGGTGACCTTGGTACCGATGTTGATGGTTGGATTCACCGATGGAGTCCCTGTGTCGGCCAGGGTGGGATGGGCGAGCGTCGTGCCACTAATCGGAGTGACGGTCGTCGAGATTTGAGACCATGAAATGGTATCGCTTCCACCATTGTTGAGCGCGCCAAGCGTCGACGATGTGAGGGAAATTTGCCCATCGTTTCCAAACAGGCGAGCAGTTACGGCGCCGCCCGTCAGGTCACCGCCCGTCCCGCTGATGGGCGAGGTGGCATTGATCACTTCAGTTGCAGTGGGCGAAAAATCAATTTTGTCGACGGTGGTGACATCAACACCAAACGTCCCGGTGCCGACCTGTAGAAACAGGACGCGGGGAATGGTGATCTGAAAATCAAGTTTTGCGCTCGCGCTGCCCGCGCCGACGACGATGTCGGACTCTGCCAGGGCCAGTGAAGGGAGGGCCGCCAGGGACACGGCTGAAACGATGAGTTTGAATGATGGGCGCATGATAAACCTCTATTGATTATTGGGTTGTGGCGATCGGCGTTGTTCTGGCCGGTGTGATGCCATGCTGGCTTGTCGACCCGCGCAAGGATTATCGGTCGTGCACCTGCATACTTTAATGCTTATTTTGTTAAGCATTGCAAATACCAAAGGCTGGAGATTTCCGACGTGTCCGCGAGCCCGCCATTGTCCAGTGAATAGCTCCAAAAAATAATATAAATCACTTTTTTTAGATGTTTTAATGTGTACCGGGGCCTTCACCGCATGCGGGCTCAGGTCCACGCGAGGTGATGGGCATACCGCATGACATCCCGATCTTCGGGGAGCGGCGCGCCCGTGGCCAGGTGCCGGGCCAGTTGTACGGCGCTGTCTGGCGCCCGCAGGATGCCCCGGCTGCCCAGTCCGTTGAAGATCGCCAGCCAGGGCCACCGAGGGTGGCGGCCCAGGACAGCTTCACGATCGGGTGGCGCCATTCGCGTGCCGGCGCAATGCCCGAGCACCTCGATGGGCAGGGGCATCCTCAGGCGCGCGGCCAGGGCATTCAGCAGAGCTTCCCGGCCGGCATCCGTGGGCCCGGAGACGGCGCGTCCAGGATGATGGGTGGCGCCGAGCCAATAGCGTTGCCGGCCCAGCGGCACCAGTGTGAAGCCGGCGCTGATGGCGCCCGGCAGATCAATGGGAAGATGCAGGCTCAGGCTTTCGCCGCCATCGGCGTGGAGCGGCAGGCTGTGCCAGTGCGGATTTTCGCTGATGGCCGCGCCTTCACAGGACACCACGCAATCGACGGCATGTCCTTGCCAGCGCACGCCCTGGCCATGGAGACGGATTGCTGTCCAGTCGAAGCATGCGGCGGCCTGATCCGGCATGGCCCAACGCGCCGCAGAACCTGCCAATAGCGCCGCCAGATCCAGCCGCCAGCCCTGATGGATGTCCAGGCTGCCGAAGGGCGCATGAAACGGATCCGGCCGGGTGTCGGTATGCTGCCAGACGCTCAGCCAGGGATGGCGCATGTCACGGGCGCGGCCCTGTTCCACAGCGTCCCGGCACAGTCGGCGAATGGACATGGGTTCGACCAAGGGCTGGCCAAGCGGCGCCGCCAAGAGTTCATAATGAGTGCGGGCTTGCTCACAACGACGCGCCAGATCGGGCGAGGTGGCCAAGCGTGGCCCGGTCAGCGGATTCATCAGACCGCCGGCGGCCCGGGATGCCCCGCCCCGGGCACACGCATCGATCGTGGCCACGCGCTGTCCGGCTCGCTCCAGCTCCCAGGCAAGCAGGGTGCCCGCGAGGCCTTGACCCACGATCAAGGTATCGATGGTGAACGCAGTGGGGCGGACAGTGGATTGCACGGCATCGGGCTCGACCAAAAGCTTGACTGTACCGGAGCGCCGTACTGCTGGATAATTTGCCGGCGTTTTGACTTTTTCAAGCCATATGCCCAGCCAGGGATGTTCCATCGAACGAACACCAATCCGGACTGAAACTGCGCCTCATGGGCGCATGCATGCGGTCCCAGGCAAAAACGAATCTTTCAAGCGTCTGACCTTAAACGATAGAGCGGGAATATCTGTATGGCTGAGTGGCTGATGTGGGTCAATGATCCCGAAGCGTGGATCGCTCTGGTGACCTTGATTCTTCTTGAGATCGTGCTCGGAATCGACAATATCGTCTTCATCTCCATCCTTTCGGATCGGCTGCCGCCAGCGCAGCGGCCGCGCGCGCGGCAATTGGGTCTGGCGGTGGCCATGATCACCCGCATCCTGTTGTTGTTATCGCTGGCGTGGATGGCGCGCTTGACCACCCCGCTGATTTCGGTCCTGAACTTCGCTATATCGGGCCGCGATCTGATCCTGCTGGCCGGTGGCTTGTTCCTGCTGGTCAAGGCCACATTGGAAATCTACGACAAGCTGGAAGGCGAGGAAGGTGAACGGGACGCCAAGGCCATGGGCGGGTTCACGGCCGTCATCATTCAGATCGGCATTATGGATATCATCTTTTCCCTGGATTCGGTGATCACCGCGGTGGGCATGTCGGATCACATTCCAGTGATGGTAATCGCGGTTGTGGCCGCCGTCCTGTTCATGATGGTGGCGGTCAACCCGGTGAGTGATTTCATCGATCATCATCCTTCGGTGAAGATCCTGGCATTGAGTTTCCTGATCATGATCGGCATGGTCCTGGTGGCGGAGGGGCTGTCGTTCCACGTGCCCAAGGGCTATGTCTACTTCGCCATGGCGTTCTCGGTATTCGTCGAGATGGTCAACATCCGCATCAAAGGCGCGCGCGCCGTGGCGCCGGTGGAGTTGCGCCAGCCCTATACGGGGCGTCCCCAGGACACGTCCAAGCCGGAATAACGCCTATCGACGGAGGATAGGCCTTGGCATCAGTTCGAGGCTGTTTGCTGGATTTGAGCGGGGTGCTGCATGTCGGCAGCGCCCCACTTCCCGGTGCCCGCGAGGCAGTGAACCGTCTGCGACGCCTGCCGATCGGTTTGCGTTTTCTCACCAACACCAGCCGTACCCCGCATGCCCTTCTGTTGGCCCAGATGAACCAGATGGGCCTCGATATTGCCGCAGACGAACTCTTGACTGCCCCTCTGGCGACGCGATTGGTGCTCGAACAGCGACGACTGCGGCCCTATCTCTTGATCCATCCCCGCTTGCGGCCTGATTTCGCAGGCTTGCCCAGGCATCGACCCAATGCGGTGGTGGTGGGGGACGCGGGACCCTACTTCAGTTACCAAAGACTCAATCGTGCCCTGCGCTTGCTGATGCAAGGCGCGCCATTGCTGGCGATTGCGCAGAACCGCTACTTCATGGCGGCCGATGGGCTGAACCTGGATGCCGGCGCCTTTGTGGCCGGGCTGGAATATGCCGCGGGGCTTCGCGCGGAAGTCATCGGCAAACCGGCTGTGGCGATGTTTCATGCCGCCTGCGCCCAGCTTGGTCTGCCGCCGGATCAGGTCATCATGGTAGGGGATGACGTGGAGGCCGATGTGCGGGGTGCGCTGGATGCCGGCTTGCAGGCGGCTTTGGTGCGTACCGGAAAATTTCGGGAGACTGATGCCGTTCAATTGGGGAGTAGGGCCCCTGTGTATGCTCATGTCATGGACTTCGTGGACCACTTGGAAGCCAGCTTCTGAAACGCGCCGGGTGTCGGGAAACTGCGACGCTGGCATTTGAACATGGGGTTTCTTAAGGTACGGCCCTAAGATCCGACGGAAACCAGTTCAGCCCTCAATTTTCCGGGATCAGGGCCGATAAACGTCATGATGGTCCGCCAGAATGCTTACCAAACAAGAACGAGCAACAGGGTCCAGGTGGCCGCAGAAAAAAATCCCCATTCTCAATTTTAGAGGAACGAGCCATGAGTACGACTGTACTGTTCAACCTGCCGGGAGCGTCCGGACACATCAATCCTACCGTGGGACTGGTGTCTGGCTTGATCAATCGCGGCGAGCGCGTCATCTATTACGCGGGAGAGGACAGTCGTCGGCAATTCGAGGCTTTGGGCGCGACCTTTCGCACCTATGCACCGTTTTTTGAGTACCAGCACAGCGCGGCAATGGCTACTGCGCTGCTTGATGGCGCTTTCATGATGCTTGGCCAAGCAGAAAACGCGCTGGCCGGCCTGATCCGGGTGATGGAGCAGGACAAGCCCGACTACATTCTTTACGATTCCTGTTGCCTGTTCGGAAAATACGTCGCGCAGCGCCTCGGGGTCCCGGGGATTTGCCTGGTCACCACCATCGTCAGCACGCCGCTGTTGTTGACCTCCGATCTTCCACTTGCCTGGCAGGTGGTAAAGGAACTCACGTTCGGTGTGCCGCGGGTGTTTGAAGCAGTTCGCCGCATCAAGGATCTTTTGGCCTCGGTCGGACTGAAATATCGTGGACTCCCCTATCACATGTTTGATGTATTCGCCAACGAAGGCGACCTCAACATTGTGTTCCTGAGTCCTTCCGCCCAGCCTTTTCATCGCTTCTTGAAAAAGAACTATTTGCTGGTGGGTCCTTCCATCCCCGAGGGACGCGATCCGCCGGCCGACCTGCCGATCGGATTGGGTTCGTCGCTACCTGTGATCTACGTGTCCCTCGGCACGGTTCACAACCTCAAGCAGGATTTTTACCGCCAATGCTTCAAGGCGTTTGCTGAACTGCCCTGTCATGTGGTGATGTCGGTAGGCAAGGATACGGACATTGCCGCGCTGGGGTCCATCCCAGTCAATTTTACGGTGCGCAATCGCGTGCCTCAGTTGGAAGTGCTCAAGCGGACACGGGTTTTCGTCAGCCATGGGGGCATGAACAGCATCAACGAAAGCCTGTACTTTGGCGTGCCGCTGGTGATGGTGCCGCAGCAGGTTGAGCAGGGTTTCAATGCCCGACGGGTGGAGAAACTGGGCGCGGGACGTTTGCTAAAATCCGAAAAAATCACCGTTGACAGCCTGCGTGAAACGGTGAGCCAGGTGTTGCAGGATGAGCGATATCGACAGAATGCCGCGCAACTGGGCCAGCAAATGCAGGGCCTGGGGGGTTATGCCCGCGCGGTCGATGAAATCCTGCGTTTTGTGCATGGTGACACCCAGCCGGCGCTGCGTAAAACCGCCTGATTGTTCCTGGAGGTCATCATATATGCTATCGAATGGGTCGGACATTCCCCCTGCCCCGTTTCATTGGGGCAGGGCACTGACCATCAGCCTGACGGTGTTCTTGCTGGGATTAATGGTGCTGCTGTTCGCAGTGGTCACCCAGATCGGCGTAGGAACCGGCCTTGGCCTGCGTATTGATGGTGTGTTGTTTGGCGCCACCATTGCCGGACCGACGGTTTCGCTCTGGCCGTTTCTGGCGGGTATCGCCCTCTACCCGGCCCTGGCGGGCCGCAATAGGACACGCGTTTTGTGGGTGCTTGCACCTGTCGTCCTGATGCTGCTGGGGAATGGCGTGAACGCCCTGTTGCAGATGATGGCGATCACCTCTTTTATGTCTCAGTTCGGTCTGGGTTTGGCCGTGGAGTGGACAGGCGAGCCATGGCTGGACAGTGGGGGAAATCTTCCTGCGACTGGCGGTTTTTTTCTAGGCTTGATGCTGCTATTCAAAAACGCAGTGTTTGATCCTGCTGCCGCTTCTCGTCCGTGTGGCCGTCCAGAGCTTGTGCAATGATTTCCCGATAGCGTTCCCAGGCAGGCTTGGGACTCTGATCAGCCCGTAGCAGGCCGAAGTGGCCCTCCCGCCCCGATTCCTCGGGGTTATCCAGATACTGATAGAAAAAGATTCCTGCCGCGCCCCCTTCGCGGGTGGCCTTGCTGATGGCTTGGATATAGTCGGCCTGCAGGGCTTCCGTCCAGGGTGGGGATTCGGTGTGCATGCCGGTTTCCAGGATGATCACCGGTCGCCCCTCGCTGGCGCGGCGGGCGTGTGCAATCTGGCTTTTGATGTTTTCAGCCAAGGCTAGATCGGGAACGAAACCAACGGGATAGGTGTGGACACCGACCACATCATAATCAATGAGCTTATTCATGCGCTCGATGCCCGATGCAAACCCGACGAGAGGCGTAATGCTGATGATAATCTCCGCATCGGGAGCGTGCGTCTGTACTGCGTGGGCCAGCGTCTGCATCACCTGATCCATGAAATCCGGTGTCCAGATGCCTACACGCCAGCCGATCAGGGTATGCACGTTGGGAATATTGAATTCATTTTCGAGGGCAAAACTGGGGATGCGCCCCGCAAAATGCTGCGTCGTGGTTTCGGCGTATCGCTTGAGTGCAGCAAGATACGCGGTTTCATTGAGATGCCGCGTCCAGGGCGGGGCGATGGGGCGATTGCCGTTGTAGCCACCGCCAATTTTCCCCACCACCTTGAGGCCGCGCCGATTGGCGGCATCAATCAAAGTGTCGAAGTAGGAAAAATCCATTGGGCCATCGCGTGTCGCCTGAATGCGTGCCCAGGCGAGATCGATGCTGAGCCAGCCAATGCCCAGATCCGCCATGCGGTCGATATCCGCCGGGGTCAGATCGTAGCCCGGCAAGGCGACGTGATAAGCCACCAGTCCCCACCGGAAAGCCAGGGATTGAGTCGGTGATGCCACGGGGGAGGGGGCGTCAGGAGGATCAGCGTGGACGGTCAAAGCAGCGAGGCCAAGCCAAAAAGTGGCCAGAAGCTGTCGAACGCGCGGCCATTGAAAGCGAGGGATCAGGGTGTGCATGGCGTATCCCCAGATTGAGGGGCATCATTCCCACGAAACAGCGCTGAAATCAAGACCATCAGCCGGCCGCGGCGCCGCAGCCGGCTGATTTTACTTCAGGCCGCAGCCGCCATCAGGTCGGCATAACGTTGCAGATGGTAGTCGGTGGTTCCAAACATCGCGCAGAACTGGGTCAGTCGGCGGAAGTAGTGGCCGATGTCCAATTCCTCGGTCATGCCGATACCGCCGTGCATCTGCACGGCCTGCTGGGCAACCAGGCGCGCCTTTTCGCCGATGAATTGCTTGGCCGCCGAGACGGCCTTGTTGCGCTCCACCGGATCAGGGTCGGTCACTTTCAGGCTGGCCATGAGCAGCATGGAACGACAGGCCTCCACGGCGGTGAAGAGATCCACCGCGCGGTGTTGCAAGGCCTGGAAGGAGCCGATGGGGACGCCGAACTGCTTGCGGGTCTTGAGATATTCCACCGTCTTGCGCATGGCGGCCTGCATGGCGCCCACGGCATCCGCGCAGGCGGCGACCGTGGCCCGATCCACCGCTTCATCCAGCAGAGCAAAGCCCGCGCCTTCCGCGCCGATCAGGGCGTCACTAACGACCTCGACATTGTTCAGCGTGACGTTGCCGGCCTGGCCGCCGTCCATGGTGCGCATGCCCTTGATGCTCACGCCCTTGGCCGTGCTGTCCACCAGGAACAGGGAGATCCCCTGCGGGTCCAGGCGGTTGCCGCTGGTACGCGCTGAAACGATCAGGACATCGGCGGACGGGGCGCCCAGGACAACGGCTTTCTCGCCGTTCAGGACATAGCCATTGCCTTTCTTTTCGGCGCGGGCCTGCACATCGGCGGGATTGAAGCGGCTTTCGCGTTCCGTATAGGCCACGGCCAGCAGCTTCTCGCCACCGATAAGCGCCGGCAACAGGGCTTCTTTCTGGGCTTGGCTGCCGCCACGCTCGACCAGCCCGCCGGCCAACACCACGGCACTGAGGTAGGGCTCCAGCACCATGCCGGTGCCGAAGGATTCCATCACCAGCGTGATGTCGACGATGCCGCCGCCCAGGCCGCCGTGGTCTTCCGCGAAGGGAATACCCAGCCAGCCCATTTCGGCGAATTGGCGCCAATGGTCTTGGCTGTAGCCATTGTCCATCGCCAGAACTTTCTTGCGGGCATCGAAGCTGTAGTCGTTGCGGATGAACTTGTCGACCGCATTGCGGATCAGTTTCTGTTCGTCGGAGAGATTGAAATGCATGTGGTCGTATCCTTACTTGAAGTTCAGGCCAAGGACCATCTTGGCGATCACGTTCTTTTGCACCTCGTCGCTGCCGCCATAGATGGTTGCGGCGCGGGTGAAGGCGTAGCGCATCATGGTGGCGGAGAATTCCTCCGGCCCCACGTCGCCTTCAGCCTTCCAGGGCCAGGCATATTGGCCGGCCAGTTCCACGCCCAGCTCCGAAAGCTGCTGCTGCACGGCCGTGCCATCCAGCTTGAGCAAGGAGGACTCGGGTCCCGGCGCCTTGCCTGCGGCAGTGGCGGCCAGGGTGCGTAGGTTGGTGTATTCCAGCGCCAGCAGGTTGATCTCGGCCTTGGCCAGTTTCTGGCGCAGGGTGGGATCGTCCATCAAGGGCGCGCCGTTGGCGCTGTTCTCGCGCGCCATGCGCTTGAGATTGGCCATATGCACCTTGCTATCTGCGACACCGGCAATGGTGGTGCGCTCATGAGTCAGCAGATACTTGGCCACAGTCCAGCCCTGGCCTTCCTTGCCGACCAGGTTCTTCTTGGGAACTCGCACGTCAGTGAAGAAGGTTTCGTTGAGGTGGTGTTCGCCGTCGATGGAGATGATGGGGCGCACTTCCAGGCCGGGGGTGTCCATGTCGATCAGCAGGAAGGAGATGCCTTCCTGTTTCTTGCCCTCGGTGCTGGTGCGCACCAGGCAGAAGATGCGGTTGGCCCAGTGGCCGTAGGTGGTCCAGATCTTGGAGCCGTTGACGATGTAGTCGTCGCCGTCGGAGACCGCCATGGTCTTCAGGCTGGCCAGGTCGGAACCGGCGCCGGGCTCGGAATAGCCCTGGCACCACCAATCCTCGCAGTTGCGGATGCGCGGCAGGTAGAAGTCCTTCTGCTCCTGGGTGCCATAGGCCATCAGCACCGGTCCAAGCATGATGATGCCCATGGACAGGCCGATGGGGGCATTGGCGCGGGCGCGTTCCATGTCGAAGATGTAGCGTTGGGTGGGGGTCCAGCCCGGGCCACCGTATTCTTCGGGCCAGCCGGTGACCAGCCAGCCTTTTCCATTCAGGATGCGCTGCCAGGCCACCAGCTCATCACGGTTCAGCATCTGGCCGAGTTCGGTCTTGCGCTTGAGATCGGCGGGAAGATTCTGGGCGAACCACTCGCGGACTTCCTGCTGGAAGGCCAGCTCCTCAGGGGAAAAATCGATATTCATTCATGCTCCTTGCTTATAAAAAGGATGAACTGCTCTGTAGACACAGAGGATGGAGATTCGCGCCGCGTTTCCGCGCAGTGGGTCGCTACTGTCAGCGTAGGTTCACTATTTTAGCGAAAACCGATGGATTAGGGTGTGCCGACCGCTTGTTCCGGAACCCGAAACAATCCAATACGGGCTTGGAGGTATATCTGAAGTGCCGGTCATCCTTGGAGGTCCACGTCATTGACGTTTCCGAGTGCCGGTAAAGTCGAAGTTCTCGTTGGCGTTCAGTCATGGACTGTGGGCTGCGAGAGCAACCAAAGCATGCCAGGCACGTGCCTGATCATGTGGGGAGTCCGGTTCATATACCCTCAGGGCGGCAGATCTGCCGGTTCCACCAGCCGGCCGCAGTCATAGGTCAGCACGGTTTGATCGGCCAGGGTGCGAGCGATCAGCGCGGGATAGTCGTCAATGAATTCCCGCTCCAGCGCGTCCAGATGGGCTGTGCGCGACCGAGTGCGCGGGTTGCGGCTGAGCAGGGCGCAGCAATCCTTGTAAGGCTGCAGAGCCATGTCATAGGTACCCAGACGCCGCGCCAAATCGATGATTTCCTGCTTGTCGTAGGCGATCAGGGGACGAAGAATGGGCAGGTCAGTCGCTTGGGATGTGCTGACCAGGTTGTCCAGTGTCTGGGAAGCCACCTGACCCAGGCTGTCGCCTGTTATCAGCGCCCGCGCCCGTACTTGCCAGGCCAGGGCGGCGCCGGTGCGTGCGAGAAAGCGCCGAAACAGCAGCAGACCATAGCCATCCGCATCTCCCGGCATCTTGAGGTCGAAGTGGGTGTAGGGCAGCACGAACAAGCGACAGCGCTGGGCGTAGCGGCTGATCTGACAGGCCAGGGCCGCAACGGGGGTTTGCGCGATCTGTTGCTGAACCAGATGACTGGGGGTCATGTGCAGCAAATCGATGGTGCAGCCGCGTTTGGCCATGAGGCAGGCGGCGACCGGGGAATCGATGCCGCCGGAGAGCAGAACCAACACATGACCGGCGCTCCCCAGCGGTAATCCGCCCAGACCGTGCTGCGCCCCCGTGTGGCAATACAGGCCATCGCCATGGATATCGACCTGAAACGTGCGAGTCGGGTTGACCAGATCCACGCGCTGCCACGGGCTGTGCAGAACCAAGTGGCTGCCCAGCTCTCGCTCCAGCATCGTCGAGGACAGTGGAAATTTTTTATAGGCGCGGTTGACGCGGACCGCAAATCGACTGCCCATGGGCGGCGGATCGCTGGCCAGGGCCAGCAGGGCGCTGCGCAGCCACGCCACGGCCGCTTCTGGTTCCTGGAGCAGTTGCGGGCAATAGAGGGAAGGCGCGATGTTGACCACCCCGGGAACTTCCCGCAGCCAGCCCATGATGTCGCTCATGGGCGTGGCGTCGGTGGGAGCCAGGATCACGCACAACCGGTCATGATGGAGCTGGGCAGTCGCCGCGATTCCTTCAGCTTTCAAGCGCCGATTCACGCTGCGTTGTAGCGCTTGTTCGAAATGGATGCGATTGCGCCCCTTGAGGGCAATTTCGCCATAGTGAATCAGGATGCGCCGCTCAAAAGGACTGGGCGCGCAGAAGGGATTGATCGACATTGAGAGGAGACCGCTTGGATGGGATTTCAGGGGGCACTCTAGAGATGCGCGATCCCGGTGGCAAATGTCCTCGTGGCGATTTCCAGGCAAGTACAACAAAAAAAGAACCCCGCCGGTCAAGCGGGGTTCGAACCACCGAGTCAGGATGTTTTCTTACAGGGCCTTGAGCACGGGCTTGGGCGGATTGTCCATGCGTTTGGCAAATGCACCGGGCCCCGATTCGCCCACCGTGGCGGGGAACCAGAGAATGACCGAGAGATCGATGTTGAGTTTGCCAACGGGCAGTTCGGTCACCCGAACGCCCATGCGGGGCAGTGCTTCGGGATATTTTTCGGTGTCAAATTTCTTCTCCGGCTTCACGGCATCTTCGTAATACAGTTCAGCCTTCACCGGCCAATCCGGCGGAATGCGCACCTGCATCAGTACGTCGAAGCCTCTTGCAGTGTCCAGCCAGATCCAGTTCTTGTCCGGCACCTGGATGGCGAGCTTCTTTTCCACCTCATCCATCTTGCCGTCGATCTTGCCGTACTGGCCCGTTGGGTTGAGCGCGGTGGAGAAACGGCCGCCCCGCATGTCATTCATGTCCAGGCCGATATCGATGATGGGTTTGTTGAGCACGCGGGTGAGAATCTCGCCGCCGGGGATGTTGAGTCGCACCGGCAGGTCGATGCCCTCGTCATAGAGTGTCATGTCAGAGCGGATGAAGAAAACAGGAATGCCTGCCACCACTACGCGGATGGACAGCAGGAGGACTTCGCGAATCGGACCATGCTTGACGCCCATCAACTTGGCTTCGATGTTCTGGATGCCGACCGAGAGGCGGGGCCACGACGTGATGACGCCAGTTGACAGGTCCAGGAATACCGTGTCGAGCACCCGATGTTCCGGGGTGGGTCCGGCATTGGCACGATAATCCTCGAAGATCAGCAAGTTGTCCTTGCTTTGCTTGAAGTTGTGGAAGTTGCCCTTGAAGCGATGCGTGCTTTCATCGTAGGAGACGTACTTTGCCTTGTCCCGGGCCGTGCTTCCCGTGACGAGGTAGGCGTAGCGCGTGGCCCCGTTATCGGTCAGCGCGACTTCCTGCACCAGCTTGCCTTCCGAGAGGGGTGTGGCGGCGGCATCGAAACGGTCTTTGCCCGTATCGCGATGCATGAAGACGATTTCATCGTTGGCGTCAAATTTGCCGGCGACGCCATTCACTTCGGTCTTGGAGACGCCATCCACATACACCCAACCGTCCTTGTCTCGTTCGTCGATCTGGAACGGAATGGGCACCAGTTTGCCGCCCCGCACGGCCATGACGGAAATGTCCGTGATGTCGTGTTGTTGGAGGTTTTCGGCCTGTTTGGCCTTGACGATCACTGGAGCCACCCAAGTATAGGGATTGAGGCCGGAGTCCCTGACCAGTTGATCGATCTGAGCGGTGGTGAGCCGTCTGGAGATTTCCGGACGCTCGGCCATCAGGCTGGGGTTGGTCTCCAGATCCTTGACGATTTGCTGATATTCGGTGTCGTTTACTGAGCCATATTCGCTGGCGGCAAAGGCGGGTGGGGCAAGCCCCAACACGCCGGCCACCGACCAGGCGGCAAGTCGCACTTTCATCTTCTGTGTCTCCTTGACGGTGAAGGGTTTCTCGTTCCATGGAACCCTGTCGTCTGTCATCGCCAGCCGCTGGATCAGGCGGCTCCGCGTCGGCCAATGCAGACATCCGCGTTAGTAAAGGTTGTGTTGTTGATTTTGTCAAATGACTTTACAAAGACAAATCTGATGGGCTGGCAGGCGCGGCCAAGGCGCATCTTGTCCGCGGTTCATGCAGAGTTGACGTGAGTGGGAAGCGGTCCCAAGGGTCCGTGGTCAGGCGACAGCAGGTAAGGCGAGGGTGAAGGGACGAAGATCCTGGGCATCGACCCACAGGCCACGACCCTCGCGATACCAATCCCCGAGGTCGATGCGCAGGCGCCCGGTATCGGTGCCATCCAGGCGGTGGATGGCGGGGCGATGCGTATGGCCATGAATCAGCCACTGCGCCCCAGAGCGACGAAGCAGTGCCTGCGCGGCGGCCGCATCGACATCCATCGCAGTCGCGGCCTTGCGGCGCACTGCTGCCTGCGTTCGCTCGCGCAGGCGCGCCGCGAGTTGGCGCCGGCGGTGCAGGGGGAGCGCGAGGAATAGCTGCTGCAGGAACCGGTTACGCACCACCCGCCGGTAGCGCTGGTAACCCACATCGGCCGTGCACAGCAGATCGCCATGGGTGAGCACCACTCGATGACCATGCAGATCGATCACGGTGGGATCGTCGAGCAGGGTCACGCCCGTGCGGCGGGCAAATCCGTCACCAATGAGGAAATCCCGGTTGCCGCGCTGGAAAAACACGGGCACGCCGCTACCCGACAAGGCCTTGAGCGCCTCCAGCACCGGTTCGAACTCGGTGGGCGCGGCATCATCGCCCACCCAGTACTCGAACAGGTCCCCCAGGATATAGACTGCTGCCGCCTGTCGGGCCGGCCCCGCCAGCAGGGCGATCAGGGTGTCCTGGATCGCCGGCCGGGCGGGGCTGAGGTGAATATCCGAAAACAGCAGCGTGGCGGGCACGGCGTCAGGGCGTAATGCGCTTCGCCGATTCAATGAGGACCGCCGTCTTGGGGACGTCCTGATGCGGACCGCTGGAGCCGGTCGGAACCTGGGCAATCTGGTTCACCACGTCCATGCCCGAGACGACTTCACCGAACACGGCATAGCCGAAGCCTTGGGGGGTCGGCGCGGTGTGGTTCAGGAAGCCGTTGTCGGTCAGGTTGATGAAGAACTGGGCCGTGGCCGAATGCGGCGCGTTGGTGCGCGCCATCGCCAGGGTGCCAGTACGATTGGGCGTGTCGGCACGCGCTTCGTTGGGGATGGGCGCCTGGGTGGGACGCTGATTCATCTTCGCGTCCATGCCGCCGCCCTGGATCATGAAGCCGGGGATCACGCGGTGAAACACCGTGCCGTCGTAGGAGCCGGCATCCACATAGGCGAGAAAATTCTTCACCGTCTCGGGCGCGCGATCGGGGTAGAGCACTACATCGATGGTGCCCATTGTGGTTTCCAGGCGCACTCGCGGGGCGGGCGCACTGCCCGGGCCCGCTTCGGCGGCGGCCGGCTGGGCCAGTAACATCAGCATCATCGACAACATTCCCAATCTCCGCATGGCTTAAGAGCTCCCAATGGACCGGCCGTCATCATACGGCGCCATGCGGTGAGGGCCAAGCGGGCAGGGTCCGGATGCTGCGATTTGGCTGGTATCATTGGCCCCCTTATCCCGTGTATGGAGCCTGTTCGCGTGCTCAAGACCCGCTTTGCCCCCAGCCCAACCGGACAGATGCACCTGGGCAATGCCCGGACGGCCCTGTTCAGCACCCTGCTGGCGCGTCACGCGGGCGGGCATTTCGTGCTGCGGGTAGAGGACACCGATGCGGCGCGCAGTGAGGTCGTGCATGCGCAGACACTGCTTGAGGATCTCGCCTGGCTGGGGTTGCACTGGGATGAGGGCCCGTTCTACCAGTCCCGGCGTCAGGACATCTATGCAATCCACTTCGGGCACCTGCAGCGCGCTGGGCAGCTCTACCCTTGTTTTTGCACCCCCGAGGCCTTGATGCAGAGCCGCCAGCAACAAGTCGCAGCCGGTCAACCACCGCGCTATGACGGTCGCTGCGCCCGTTTGTCGCCGCAGGAGGCGTCCCGACGTCAGGCGCAAGGCGAGCCTGCGGCGCTGCGGTTTCGCGTCCCGACAGCGGCGACCGTGGCGTTCGAGGATCTGATTCGTGGGCCCCAGCGCTTTGAGACGGCAAGCATCGGGGATTTCGTCATTCGGCGCACCGATGGCACGCCGGCATTTTTCTTCAGCAATGCCGTGGATGATGCCGAAATGGGCATCACCCATGTGTTGCGTGGCGAAGACCACCTCAGCAACACCCCGCGCCAGATCCTGCTGTTGGAGGCATTGCAACTTGCCATTCCCCGCTATGGCCACCTGCCTCTGATTACCGGCGCTGACGGCGCGCCGCTGTCCAAGCGCAACGGCAGCCAAAGTCTGGCCCAGTTGCGGGCGGCGGGTTATCTTCCGCTGGCGCTGGTCAATTACCTCGCCCGCCTCGGGCATCATCTGGACACACCGGGTCTGCTGTCCCTGGAGGCGCTGGCGGCCGGCTTCGATCTGGCTGCCATCGGCCGGGCGCCGGCCCGCTTCGACCCGGTTCAATTGGGCTACTACCAGAAACTGGCGGTGGCTGCCTTGGACAGTGAGGCTTTCCTGGCGTTTGTTGGGGAGGGGGCCAAGCGCATTCCCGAGCATCTTAAGGTCGATTTTGCCCGCGCCGTGGCGCCCAACGTGGCCTTTCCCGCAGAGGGCCAGGGGTGGGTGGACTGCCTGTTTACGGTCCACCTGCTGGATGACCTGCCGCCGGATGCGCTGCAGGCGGCGGGGGCGGATTTCTTTCATCTGGCGGCTGAACTGTTCGAGGCGCATGAGGGGGATGCCACCGCCTGGACCCGCGCCATCCGGGAACGATCAGGGCGCAGCGGCAAGGCCTTGTTCATCCCTCTGCGCCTGGCGCTCACGGGCCGGGAACATGGCCCGGAGTTGCGCGATCTGTTGTCGCTGATGTCGCCCGCAAGGGTGCGAGGCAGGCTTCATGCGGCCGAAGCGATCTGCCGCGCTCCTGCTGAACAACAATAAGGAACCGTGATGAGCGCTCTCAGCATTCACAACAGCCTGACCGGCACCAAGATCCCCTTCCAGCCGCTGCACCCCGGTCGAGTGGGTATGTATGTTTGCGGCATGACGGTCTATGACTACTGCCACCTGGGACATGCCCGTGTGCTGGTGGCCTTCGATGTGGTGGCCCGCTATCTGCGCCATGTGGGTTATGACTTGACCTATGTGCGCAACATCACCGACATCGACGACAAGATCATCCGCCGCGCCGCTGAGAATGGGGAATCCATCAGGGCGCTCACCGAACGCTTCATCCAGGCCATGGAGGAGGACGCCGCCGCCCTGGGTGTCATGCCCCCCGATCTGCAACCCAGGGCCACCGCCCATATCGACGACATCGTGGCGATGATTGCCACCTTGGTGGACAAGGGTTACGCCTATGTCGGCAGCAGCGGGGACGTTTTCTATGACGTGAGCCGCTTTGACGGCTACGGCAAGCTGTCCGGTCGGCGGCCGGATGACCTGCTGGCCGGGGCGCGGGTGGAGGTGGATGCCGGCAAGGCCGATCCCCTTGATTTCGTCCTGTGGAAACAGGCCAAGCCCGATGAGCCGGCCTGGGACTCGCCCTGGGGGCCAGGGCGTCCGGGCTGGCACATCGAATGTTCTGCCATGGCCACTCAGTGCCTGGGGGCGCATTTCGATCTCCACGGTGGCGGCATGGATCTCCAGTTTCCCCACCATGAGAACGAGATTGCCCAGAGCGAGGCTGCGACCGGCGAGCCTTTTGTGGAGACCTGGATGCATGTGGGCTTCGTTCAGGTGGGCGAAGAGAAAATGGCCAAGTCGCTGGGGAATTTCACGACCATCCGCGCTGTCCTGGCGCGCTACTCCGGCGAAGTGCTCCGTTTTTTCATTCTCGGCAGCCACTACCGTAGCCCGTTGATCTATACCGAGGCCCAGCTCGAGGCGGCGCGTGAGGGGCTGGACCGGTTGTATCTCAGTCTGCGCGGCCTGCCGTCCGTCGCGACAGCGGAAACCGGTTCCTTCGCGGCATCCTTTGCAGATGCAATGAATGACGATTTCAATACCTCCAAGGCGCTGGCCGTGCTTTTCGAAATGGCCCGCGAGATCAACCGACTGCGCGAAACCGATGCGGCAAGGGCCGCGGCGCTGGGCGCGGGTCTGCGCGCACTGGGCGGTGTTGTAGGCTTGCTGCAAACGCCGGCCCTGGACTATTTCCAGGGCGCGGGCACCACGGATGGCGGGCTGGACGCGGCGGCCATCGAAGCGCTGATTACTGCGCGGCGCGAGGCACGCGCCCGCCGCGACTGGACCGAGGCCGATCGCATCCGCGATGAGTTGGCGCAGAAAGGGGTTGTGTTGGAAGACGGGGCAAGCGGCACGGTCTGGCGGCGCACCTGAGCGACAGGACCGGGTGAAACACGCCTAGTCGGAGAGCGGGCCCACGCCCTCCCGCCGCGCGTAGGCTTCGAGGGTGTTTTGCAGCAGCATGGCAACGGTCATCGGGCCGACTCCGCCCGGTACCGGCGTGAGCCAAGCAGCCCGTTCAGCGGCCTCTGGCGCCACATCGCCCACGAGTGAACCGTCGGCCAGACGGTTGATGCCGACGTCGATGACGATCGCGCCGGGCTGGATCCAGCTGCCGGGGATGAGCCCCGGTTTACCGACGGCGGCGATCACGATTTCGGCCGCGCCCACTTCGGCGGCCAGATTGCGCGTGA
>JBARUT010000154.1:0-3294 GCA_049645885.1 Candidatus Macondimonas sp. | reverse complement strand
ACTGGGACAAGCATGTAGAGCCAACGGCAGAGGGCTTGCGGACGCGGGTTCGATTCCCGCCGCCTCCACCATCACCAAAGCCCCAACCGTTCTCGGTTGGGGTTTTTTATTTCACGCCATCCATGGCGCTCACCCTCCGGGCCGCCGCTATGCGAGGTTCGGCGCCCTTCCGTGGCCCTCGTCTTGTGCCTGACCCCGCCGATAACTGCGTGTTGTTAGGGGTTCCTGCGAAAGCCTGCGGACTTCGGCGCTCAGCCAGTTTGGCGCCGCATTCCCGAAAAGGGCGATGATTCGCCTTATCTCGATGTGATAAACAATCAATCCCTGTTGGTCGGAGACCGTAATGAAAGCCGTTTCACCAAGGCACCTCCATTAGGTAACCTTGTAGCGAGGATCCAGTCTCGGATCGGAGCTATTCGAGATCTGGAAGGCGGTAGAGGCAAGGAATACTTGCTGCACAGGACGTCTCGCAGTTTTGAGTAGCAGGCCGTTTGAGAGTCCAATTCCATCTGATCAGAAGATTGGATGTGAAGAAGCGATTTACAGACGAACGGATCATGACTTCCTGCGCGCAGCGGAAGCGGGCATGGTGGTAAAGGGGCAAGCGTCATCAAGGCGCCGAGTTCTATCCATGCAAGGACGGGAAGATTCAGAACAAGGACAGCCCCGGAAACGATCCGTATCCGCACAAAGTATGATCCGATGCCGCCCCATTTTAGGAGTCTTTTTCTTTATGACCCTGGCCTTTATTGCTGTTGTTTTTGGTTTGGCGCTGCTCGTATGGAGCGCCGACCGTTTTGTGGAGGGATCGGCCTCAACCGCCCGCCATTTCGGTATGTCGCCGCTGCTGATCGGCATGGTGATTATTGGGTTCGGCACCTCCGCACCGGAGATGGTGGTGTCGGCCCTGGCCGCCTCACAAGGCAATCCGGGCATCGCACTGGGTAACGCCTACGGCTCGAACATCACCAACATCGCCCTGATCCTGGGGGTGACGGCCCTGATCAGTCCCATCGCCGTCCATTCGCAGCTGCTACGCAAGGAATTGCCCATCCTCACGTTGGTCACGGCGCTGGCCGCATGGCAACTCTGGGATGGCGAGATTACCCGTCTCGATGCCAGCGTGTTGTTGGCCGTACTCGGGGGCCTGATGGCCTGGATCATCTGGCAAGGGATGCAGAAGAGTGAAGATGCGCTGGAGGGTGAAATAGAGCAGGAATTGGCCGTCCGCACCATGCCCATCCGCCGTGCGATCTTTTGGCTCGTAGTGGGGCTGGCGCTGCTCATTGTGAGTTCCCGCATCCTGGTTTGGGGCGCGGTGGAAATTGCTTATGGTTTCGGGGTCAGCGACCTGATCATCGGCTTGACCATCGTCGCAGTCGGCACATCATTGCCGGAACTCGCCTCGTCGATTATCGCCACCCGCAAGGGGGAGCACGACATGGCCTTGGGCAACATTCTCGGGTCCAACCTGTTCAACACCCTGGCGGTGGTGGGTATCGCTGGCGCGATTCATCCCATGATAGTAGAACCGGAGGTTTTCAACCGCGACATGCTGGTGATGGCCACGCTGACCCTGTCGCTATTCGTCATCGGCTACGGGTTTCGGGGGCCGGGACGCATCAACCGCATCGAGGGCGCGGTGTTGCTGGCTTGTTACGTGGGCTATACGGGCTACTTGATCAGTACGGTTTTCGGCCAGTCGATATAGGCAATTCGATACCCGTTTGAGAAACAAACCAGCTCCCGAAACCGGATTCGAAGTTGTGGCGGTTCGATGCCAGGTATTCGTTTTTATTGCAAACCCGTCAGAAGGCATCTCGCAGGTGGGCACCCGTCGCCACCAGCGATTGGCTCAGTGGCCTGATCTGGCTCATGGACTCGGTATTGCCCTGTTTGAGCAATTGGGCGGCCTGGGCCAACTCATCGTTCAGGCTTTCATAGCTTCGCTGGCGCTCCCGGATGATGTCCTCGGGGGAAAAGCTGGATTCAGCCAGTGTCGCGCTGGCAAAGAAAACCAGCAGGGCGTAGGCCGGGCCATGGGTGATGTGCATCTTCCTCATCGAGCAATCCCCTTATCCGGCAACCACCAGTTCGGTTCTGTTCAAACCCTAGCCTAGCCGGGATTGCCCCGCCAATATGCTCGGTAAGCGCGCGCCGTCATGGACGAACTGGACGTATTTGCGGATCGCGCTGGCGCGTTGCCGCCCGAATTGCGCCAGTATCCAGTCGGTCTGCAACCATGCTGGCGCGGGCGCTTGGCCACAAGTTGTCAGGTAACTGCTCCAGGGCTAGGACTCAAGCCATTTCACCCCGCCGGCTTTCAGCGGGTTCAGCACCACGTACCGCGCGAGCGCCAGCAGATACGGATTTCGCCAAGCGCTAGCCGCTTCATCGCTGGCTGAAACAGTAATCACCTCGCGCTGCAGGATCTGGTCCGCGTGGTAAAGCGGCCACGCTCAAGGTCGCGTGGCAGCATGCCGCGATAAGCGCGAACGGCCTTTTCCCGGTGATGGTTGCTCGCTGGCGAAATGCCCAACCCATCCCCATTGGTGGCAATGGCGCGAACCGCACGTGCCCTCGCCTGGCTCAACTTCTGCAATGTGCTGGTGAATATCGGCCCGGAAGTTCCGTTGATTGAAAACTTTCACATGCTCCGCTCACGGATGCTCTCGCATCATGCTGTCCCTGCACGAACAGGCGGCCGTCAGGGCTTGTCGGGCGTCAATTTCTTCAGAGCTTCCATGATATCGAGCGGCATCGGGAAGACGATGGTCGAGGTCTTCTCGCCGGCGATGTTCACCAGGGTCTGCAGGTAGCGCAGTTGCATTGCCTGGGGTGCCTGTGCCAGCACCTTGGCAGCTTCCAGCAGTTTTTCGGAGGCCTGCATCTCTCCCTCGGCATGGATCACTTTGGCGCGTCGCTCGCGTTCGGCCTCGGCCTGGCGGGCAATGGCACGCACCATGGTCTCGTCGATGTCCACATGCTTGATCTCGACGTTGGCGACCTTGATGCCCCAGGAGTCGGTTTGCGTGTCGAGGATCTGCTGGATGTCGATGTTGAGCCGCTCGCGCTCCGCCAGCATGTCGTCCAGCTCGTGCTTGCCGAGTACCGAACGCAGCGTCGTTTGTGCCAGTTGCGAGGTGGCCTCAAGGAAATTCTCGACCTGGATGATGGCCTTCTTGGGGTCGACAACACGGAAGTACACCACTGCGTTCACCTTCACCGAGACGTTGTCGCGCGAGATCACGTCCTGGCTCGGCACGTCCATCACCCCCAGGCGTAAATCTACCC
>JBARUT010000153.1:0-7175 GCA_049645885.1 Candidatus Macondimonas sp. | reverse complement strand
GGTGCATGCCGGCGGGCGCGGCAAGGGCGGCGGTGTGAAACTGGTGGAAAGCCCGCAGGCGGCGAGTGAGGCGGCGGCGGCCATGCTGGGCATGCAGCTGGTGACGCATCAGACCGACGCCAAGGGTTTGCCGGTTCACACCGTGCTGGTGGAAAAGGCGGGCAGCATTGCCCGCGAACTCTATGTAAGCCTGCTCACCGACCGGGCCAGCGAGAGCGTGGTGTTCATGGCCTCCGCTGCCGGTGGCATGGATATCGAGGAAGTGGCCGCCCACACACCGGAAAAGATCATCACCGTGACCGTGCCGCCTGCCCAGGGTTTTTCATCCTATCAGGCGCGGCGACTGGCTTTCGGCATGGGCCTTGCCGGTGAGGAAATCCCGCAATTCGTGGCCATTGCCAAGGGTCTTTATGACCTCTATGTGGCAAGCGACGCCAGCCTGATGGAGATCAATCCCCTGATCGTGACCGATCAAGGCCGGCTCATGGCGCTGGATGGCAAGATCAACCTGGACGACAACGCCCTTTATCGCCAGCCGCGACTGGCGGGCTGGGAAGATGCCAGCCAGGAGGACGCGCGCGAGCATGAGGCGGCCGCCCATCAGCTGAATTATGTGACGCTGGATGGCGAGATCGGCTGCATGGTCAATGGCGCGGGCCTGGCCATGGCGACCATGGACGTGATCCAGCTCTATGGCGGCACGCCGGCCAATTTCCTCGACGTCGGCGGCGGCACCACGGCGGCGCGGGTGGCCGAGGCCTTCAAGCTGATCGTGGCCGACTCCAAGGTGAAGGCCATCCTGGTCAACATCTTCGGCGGTATCGTGCGCTGCGACCTGATCGCCGAGGGCATCATTGCGGCGTTCAAGGAGGTGGGCGTCAGCGTTCCCGTGATCGTGCGGCTGGAAGGCACCAATGTCGACCAGGGCAGGGCGCTGCTGGCCCAGAGCGGGCTGGCGATCATCACGGGCGAGGATCTGGACGACGCGGCGCGCAAGGCCGTGGCAGCGGCGAAGGGCTGAAGGGAGCATTCATGAGCATTCTGGTCGACAAGAACACACGGGTCATTTGCCAGGGCTTTACCGGCAAACAGGGCACCTTCCATTCCGAACAGGCGCTGGCCTATGGCACGCAACTGGTGGGCGGCGTGACGCCGGGTCGCGGCGGGCAAACCCATCTGGACCTGCCGGTCTTCGATACGGTGCATGAGGCCGTGGCCACCACCGGAGCCAGCGCAACCATGATCTACGTGCCGGCGCCCTATGCCGCCGATGCCATTCTGGAGGCCCTGGACGCAGGGATCGCGATCATTGTCTGCATCACCGAGCACATTCCGGTGCAGGACATGATCAAGGTCAAGGCCGCCATGCGCGGCAGCGCCGCCCGTTTGATCGGCCCCAACTGCCCCGGCATCATTACCCCCGGTGCCTGCAAGATCGGCATCATGCCGGCGATGATCCATTCCCCCGGCAAGGTCGGCATCGTATCGCGCTCCGGCACCCTCACTTATGAAGCCGTGTTCCAGACCACGCGCCGGGGCCTGGGCCAGTCCACCTGCGTCGGTATCGGCGGCGATCCGGTGCACGGCATGAATTTCGTCGACTGCCTGCAGCTGTTCCAGGACGATCCCCAGACCGAGGGCATCATCATGGTGGGTGAGATCGGCGGCGGCGAGGAAGAGGACGCGGCGGTCTTCATCAAGAACCACGTCACCAAGCCGGTGGTGGGCTACATCGCCGGCGTCACGGCCCCGGCCGGCAAGCGCATGGGCCATGCCGGCGCCATCATCACCGGCGGCAAGGGCACGGCGGAAGGCAAGTACAGCGCGCTGGAAGCCGCTGGCGTGGCCACGGTGCGTTCACCGGCGCAGCTCGGCGAGCGCATGGCACAACTCCTGGGCACTCCCTGAAACCTGCAAAGGCGCGCAACGATGGTACGCATCGTCATGGCCCAACTGAACCTCTGGGTGGGCGATGTGGCGGGGAATGCCACCCGTCTCATCGACGCCACCCGCGAGGCGCACGAACGCTTTGCGCCGGATCTGGTGGTCTTTCCGGAGTTGGCCCTGACCGGCTATCCGCCCGAGGACCTGCTCTGGCGGCCAGGTTTGCGCACGCGGGTGGAGGAGGCCTTCGAGCGACTGGCCCATGAGATTCTGCCGGTGCCGGTGCTGTTCGGGTATCCCGAATATGCCGGCAAGGACATCTACAACGCCGCCTGCGTGATCGAGGGCGGGCGCATCACGGCGAATTACCGCAAGCACCGGCTGCCCAACTACAGCGTGTTTGATGAAAAGCGCTATTTCCAGACCGGCAATGCGCCCTGCGTGTATACCTGCGCCGGCTTGCCCATGGGCATCACCATCTGTGAAGACATCTGGGGGCCAGAGCCCGCCGCCCTGGCTGCCCAGGCCGGTGCCAAGCTCCTGCTCAACATCAACGCTTCGCCGTTTCACCTGGACAAGGGCATTGAGCGCAGCCAGGAACTGGCGCGCCGGGCGACCGAAACCGGTTTGCCGATCCTGTATGTGAATCTCATGGGCGGGCAGGATGAGCTGGTGTTTGACGGCGAATCCCTGGTCTGTGACGCCAGCGGCAAGATCGTCTACCGCGCGCCGGCCTTCACTGAAGGCTTGTATGCGGTGGATTTTTCCGTCGATGGTCAGCCCCAGGTGGCGGATGAGATCGCCGAGCCCTTGGGTCTGGAGGCTTCCGTTTACAAGGCGCTGGTGCAGGGCGTGCGGGATTATGTGGACCGGCAGCGCTTTCGCGGCGTGGTCCTGGGGTTGTCTGGGGGCATCGATTCGGCCTTGACGCTGGCTATCGCGGTCGATGCCCTGGGGCCGGGGCGGGTCATGGCCGTGCTGATGCCGTCGCCCTACACCGCCGACATGAGCGTGGACGATGCCATGGCCCAGGCGCGTACCATGGGTGTGGAAACGGTGGTGTTGCCGATCGAGCGGCCACAGGCGGTGTTCAAGGAGACCCTGGCGCCGATCTTCCAGGGATTGCCCGAGGACGTCACGGAGGAAAATCTCCAGGCGCGGATCCGCGGCGTGCTGCTCATGGCGATCTCCAACAAGACCGGACGCATGGTGCTTACCACCGGCAACAAGAGCGAGATGGCGGTGGGCTATTCGACGCTCTATGGCGACATGGTGGGCGGCTTCGCGCCGCTCAAGGACGTGAGCAAGATGCTGGTCTATCGCCTCTCCCACTATCGCAATCTGTTCTCCCCGGTGATCCCCCAGCGCGTGCTGGATCGAGCCCCTTCGGCGGAGCTGCGCCCGGATCAGAAGGACAGCGATTCCCTGCCGCCCTATGAGGTACTGGACGCCATCCTGGAACTGTATGTGGAACAGGACCTGCCCATGTCCGAGATTGTCCGGCGCGGGTTTGACGAGGCAACCGTGCGCCAGATCGGCCGCATGGTGAAGCACGCCGAATACAAGCGTCGTCAGGCGCCCCCCGGCGTCAAGATCACCCGGCGCGCCTTTGGCCGCGATCGGCGCTATCCCATCTGCTCGGGCTATTGATCCGATCAGACCGACAGCTAGCCGGTGATTTTGGCGACATCGGCGTCCGCGCTCCAGCACCAGGATGCGATCGGCCACCGCCAGTGCGAAGCTCAGCACCTCCTCGGAGAGGATCAGTCAATACTTGTCCTGGTGCTACAACACGGTCACCTTGTTGGCGATGTTGCGGACGCAATCCATGTCGTGCTCGATGATGAGCATGGAACGGCCATGGCAAATGCGGGCCAGTAATTGCGTTTTCCATGGAAGGTTGACGCTTTTCCGCCTGCCCTGCTATAGAAAAACAAGACGGACGGTCTACACGGTTGCAAATCAGCGGCACCGTCTCCCCGCGTTTACATCGCAAGTGGCTTCCTGGCAGGAGAGGAAATATGCCGGTCAAGGCCCGTTGCTATCTTGCATTGCTGAGTCTTCTTCTGCTCTGCCCGGCGGGCACAGCTTCCGCCCAGACGGCGGCGCCGGAGCATCCAGGCCAGGTCTGGCAGGTGGGCGCAAAGCGCTGGAACGACGCCGCAGAACAGCGCTTCGCCGCTTGGGTGGAACAGACGATCACCGAAGATTTCTTTCTCCGTTACCGCATTCCGGTCGACTGTGCGGATGTGCCCTATGCCATCCGTTGGATCTATGCACGGATTGCCCATCTTCCTGCCGCCGCCACCCTGGGAGATGGCCGGCTGCTCGGCCACTGGTCCATCGACTGGGGGCAGCTCCCCACTCACCGGGAATGGCACCAAGACGAACGGTTCCGGGCTGCGCTCTCCCGGATGCTCGCCGCGACCTCCACCAGAACGCTGCCTGCCGACACTTATCCAATCCGCATTACGCCTGACTCCCTGAGGCCGGGGGCGCTCTTTTTCGTCACCGCCTCCCATGCCGCAATGATTGGACGCATTGTGTATGACGGCAGCACGGCCCATCCCATCCAGCTCTGGGAGGCAACGGTGCCGAGGAAACTGCGAAAAATCTCGGAACGGGATTTTTTCGCCACCTCTCCGGATCCGGACACCGGCTCCGGTTTGGCCCGGTTTCGCTGGCCGGTTTTCAGCCATGATCGGTGGCAGTATCTGCCGGCCGCGGAGCATCCTGATTATGCAATGGAGCAGTACCTCCCCGGTTTTTGCCGGGATGACGAACCGTTTGACGAGGCAGTGGCCCGGCGGATCGACCCTACGCCCCGTGCCCCCCAGGACCGGGCGGAAAAACTTATCCAGACCCTCCGGCGCCATCTCGAAGATCGTGTTCCCATCGTTCTGGAAGGGTACAAGCGTTGCAGGGATGGCGGATGTCCGGAAGGGTCGTTTCTCTGGGAGGTCTACAGCACCCCCGGGCGGGACACCAGGATTACTCTGCTGGTCCAGCACCTCGAAAGGCTGGTTGAGTCCGGCCAGCTGAACCAGGAGGCGCTGCACAGCCAGATGGAGGAAATCGTCATTCCCATCGCCGAGGGCATGACCGTCTCGCTCGCTGCGGTGGTGGCGAATCACCGCTGGCTCTCCCACGCGCCGGGGGACTCGGTCGAGGCCCGTTGGGGCCTTGCCGTCTGCCCCATGATCCACGCTCGGATGGAGAGCCGTCTCAAGGCCCTGGAGTTTGTGGAAAAACGATACCGCAGCACTGACCCGGAATACGCCGCCTATGGATACAGCCTCCACCTGGACGATCTCCAGTGGCTCATGGAGGAGGGAAAACGGGCGGAGTGCCACGACCTGCCGTTGCTTCCCTCCACAGAAAAGATGCCATCTGAAAGATGATATCTCCCCAGGAACGCGTGTTCTTCGATTTTGCTGCAGCGATGAGGTGCTGGATGCCGTCCTGGAACAGGACCTGCCCTGTCCGAGATTGTCCGGCGCGGGTTTGACGAGGCGACCGTGCGCCAGATCGGCCGCATGGTGAAGCACGCCGAATACAAGCGCCCCAGGCGCCGCCCGGTGTCAAGATTACCCGCCGCGACTTTGGCCGCGACCATCGCTAACCCATCTGCTCAGGCTATTGACGGCGGCTAGACCGACAGATAGCCGGTTATCTTGGCGACATCGGCGTCCTCGCGGCGATCCTCGTGGATGATGCGCCCGCGCTCCAGCACCAGGATGCGATCGGCCACTGCCAGCGCGAAGCTCAGCACCTGTTCGGAGACGATCAGCGTGATCTGACGCAGCTTGCGAATCTCGTTCAAGGCGTTGGCGATGTCCTTGATGATGGAAGGCTGGATGCCTTCAGTCGGTTCGTCCAGCAGCAGCACGCGCGGATTGGTGGCCAGTGCGCGGGCGATGGCCAGTTGTTGTTGCTGCCCCCCGGAGAGATTGCCGCCCTTGCGGTGACGCATCTCGAACAGGACCGGGAATAATTCGAACAGCTCGTTGGGCACCTGGTTGCTGCGGCTTTTCTCCAGGCCGGTCTGGATGTTTTCCAGCACCGTCAGGGCCGGGAAGATCATGCGGCCTTGCGGCACATAGGCCAGCCCCTGCTGGACCCGCCGATGGCTGGGCAGGCCGGTAAGTTCGCTTTGTGCCAGCCGGATGGTCCCGCCGCGCGTCGGCAGGACGCCCATCAGGGCCTTGAACAGTGTTGATTTCCCCATACCGTTGCGACCCATCAAGGCGATGGTTTCATTCTGGGCAGCGGCAAAGCTCACTTCATTGACCACCTGGCTTTGGCCGTAACTCACACAGAGTCGATCGACTTCAAACATGTGCAATTCCTCAATGGGGGAATGGGGGTCAGCGGGCAGTACGCGACGCGGTCTAATGGCCCAGATAGACTTCCTTGACGCGCGGATCATCCTGCACCTTGTCCATGGAGCCCTCGACCAGCACCTTGCCCTGGTGCATCACGGTCACCTTGTGGGCGATGCTGCGCACGAAATCCATGTCGTGCTCAATGATCAGCATGGAACGGCCGTGGCAGATGCGGGCCAGTAATTCGGCCGTCTGCTGGCGTTCGCGCACGCTCATGCCCGCCACCGGTTCATCCAGCATGATCAGCTCGGGCTCCTGGATCAGCAGCATGCCGATTTCCAGCCACTGCTTCTGCCCATGACTGAGGATGCCGGCCATTTCGTCCAGCCGGTCCTGCAGGAATACCGCCTCGGCCACTTCTTCCACCCGCGCCTGGACGGTGGCGTCGCGCCGGAAACCCAGACAGCCAAACACGCTGCGCCCCTTGGGATAGGACACGATGAGGTTCTCGGCCACGGTGAGGTTTTCATAGATCGACGGTGTCTGGAATTTGCGGCCGACGCCGGCCCAGACAATCTCGTGTTCGGCGAGTTTGGTCAGTTCGCGGTTGTGGAAGCGGATCGAGCCATCTGTGGCGCGGGTCTTGCCGCAGATGAGATCAAGCACCGTGGTCTTGCCGGCGCCGTTGGGGCCGATGATGACGCGGATTTCCTCGGCATCGATATAGAGATTCAAGCCATTGACGGCCTTGAAGCCATCGAAGGAAACCGTCAGATCCTCGATCGCCAGCAGGAAATCCGTATTGGAAGCGGTATTGGGGGTCATGCGCGGATCTCCTCATTTCACGGTGTTGGGGCTGGCTTCCGAGGATGGCCGGGCGAGGGCGGGTCGGCGACTGCGCAGGGCGTTCCAGGCCCGTGGTGCGTAGGTTTCATACAGTCCCGCCAGCCCCCGGGGGAACAGCAA
>JBARUT010000152.1:0-2563 GCA_049645885.1 Candidatus Macondimonas sp. | reverse complement strand
GTGCCCACACCGGCCGCCAGGTGGGCAGGGGCGCGCCGTCCAGCGTCGCGGTCAAATCGGCACCGGTCAGGGCGATCCAGGCGCCCATCTCCAAAATGAGTCGGGGCCCCAGCAAGGTGATTTCCAGCAGCGCCGCGTCGGGGGCATTGCCCACCAAGAGATTGGCGATACGTGCCGCATCGGGATCCATGGCGCCGCCGGGGGACAGGCCCAGGTGCTGGAATCCCGTTCGGCCAAGATCCTGGATGCTTGTGAACAGGCCGGGGTGCTCCACGTGGATCATTACGGGTCCGCCAGTGCGTCGAAGGCCGCCGCGTCAATGGCGCTGAAACGCAGCGTATTCCCAGGCGCCAGCAGGCAGGGCGGTGTGCGGTGCGGATCGAAAAGCCTGAGTGGGGTGCGCCCGATGAGCTGCCAGCCCCCTGGCGTGGCATGGGGGTAGACGCCGGTCTGGAGGCCGGCGATACCGACCGAGCCGGCCGCCACCGCAGGCCGCGGGGTGGAGCGGCGGGCCATGGCGAGCGCGGGATCGAGTCCGCCGAGATAAGCAAAACCGGGTGTGAAGCCTAAGAAATACACCCGATAGACCGCCGCGCTGTGGCGCTGGATGACCGCCTCCGGCGAGAGGCCGGCATGGGCCGCAACGACTTCCAGATCGGGGCCGAAGTGTCCACCATAGCAAACCGGCAGCACCACTTCGGCGCCCTGGCGTGTTTCAAGGCGGTTCTCGGTGTCGATCAGCGCGGTCAGCGTCCGGGCCAGCGCATCGAAGCGCCAGCGCAGCGGATGGTAATGCACGGTCAGCGTGGCATAGGCCGGGACCAGGTCGGTGAGATCCGGCACCTCGGCCGCCCGGATACGCCCGGCGAGGCGATGAACCCGGGCGTTGATCAAAGGATCCAGTCGATCGCCCAGGGTAATCTGCAGCGCGCTGTCTCCGAGGGGAGCGATCACGGGCGCCCGGGGTTCCGGATACGGGGGGTGTTCAGACGATCCCATGGTGTCAGCTTAAGGGCGCGTGGTTTGCGGTTTCAATGGCGCCAAGCGTCAGGCACGGACAGGCGTGGAAAACCTGTCCTCGTGGGTATGGCAGGATGGCGGCGCCATAATGGCAGGCGCGTGTTTGGTAACGGCAATAACCCGGCTGCTCAGTGCATGCCCGGCATTAGCCGAGGAAGTCCAGCACGCATCGATTGAAGCCTTCGGGCTGCTCCAGGTGCAGGAAATGCCCCACGCTGGGCAACACCTCCTGGCGGCTGTCCGGATGGGGAAAGGCCCGCTCCGCGCCGCGATACAGCTCCGGCCCGATGCACTCATCCTCGCTGCCCACCAGAATCAGCGCCGGCCAGGGCTTGGCAGAAAACATCAGCCGCAGTTGCGTCAACGGTTCGGGCGCGCCCAGCAATTGCGCCGGATTGATCAGGGCGCGGTAATAGGCGGTGGCCTGTTCCAGCCCGCGGGGACGGCGCAGGCAAGCAATGACCCGCTCGAGCTGCGGGTGATCGGGTTGCAGCCCCGGCGACCAGCGCCGCCACAGGGTACGGATATAGGCGAAATCTCCCCGCCGGATCTGTGCGCAAGCGCCGGGAAGCTGGAAATAATACATGTAGCGCGACCGCATCAATTGGCGCGGATTGATCTGCCGCAGGAAGGTGCGCAACGGCGGCACGGCGGCCAGAACGACCCGATCCATGCGGTAGGCCATCGGGCGACCCTCTTGGTGCAGGCCGCAGAGCATCTGGGCCAGGATCGATCCCCAGTCATGGCCGACGATGCGCACTGCCTGGTGCGTCGCCACGTGGTCCAGGAAATCGTTGAGCATGCGCGCGACGGCCAGGATGGAGGCACCGCCCGGACGGGGCAGGTCGGAATCCCCGTAGCCCGGCAGCAAGGGCGCGAAACAGCGATAGCCCTCATGACAGGCGGCCTCGACGAGGCTTTCGAAGGTCTGGGGCGTGTCCGGAAAGCCGTGCAGAAGCAGCAATGGGCGATGCCCGCTGCCGAATTCGTAATAGGCCAGCGTCCCGTGGCGGGTTGGCAGGTGTTTCAAAGCCGCATTCCATTGCTCGGGCATTGCATCCCCCATGACGGGTCGTCAGTCGCTTTTAGTCAGGATTTGGCTCAGACCCACCTGGTGTGCAATGGGAGCGCGTAACACGGTGTAAAAAACACCGGACATGTGGTGATTGATCGTGGTGAACACGGATCCGCATCAACCGCGGCAACAAGCCAAGCCCCCGATACCCAGCGCCTCCGGGTGCCAGGGGCTGCGCTCTGCTCAGGTGTGGGCGGCGACCAATCCAGCGGGTGCGTCGGGCGGCAGATAGCCGTCCAGCGCATCGCCGGGACGAATGAACGGCACTGGCCGGCCCTGTTCTTCATAGGAGCGTCGGCCAGCGATGATCAGTTCGGGAATGCCGCTGCGCAGATTTTCCCGGGCGGCCAGCTCGCGTTCCGCCGGGGTGGCAAATTTTTCATCCCATTCGAGCAGGCGCGGGGTAATCACCCGATTCCACCAAGCTGGAAACAAGGCCACGAAACCGGAGCCCAGATAGCCCCACGG
>JBARUT010000151.1:0-3114 GCA_049645885.1 Candidatus Macondimonas sp. | reverse complement strand
GTCGTAGAGCAGGTAGGTGCCGGATTTGATGTCCGCTTCGATGGGCAGAAATACGAGGTTCGCCATCAGGCGCACGGCATCGCGCGGCGTCCAGTGCTCGCCGGCTTCGTCGTTGTTGTCTTCGTTGAACTTGCGCACCAGCTCCTCGAACACCGTGCCCATGGCGTGGTTGTCGATGCCGGCCGGCGACAGGTCGATGTTGGGGTCGAGGAACTTGTTGATCAGCGTGCCGATGGCATCGGCCTTGGACAGCGTCTGGAGCTGGTTACGGAACTTGAAGTTGTCGAGGATGTCCTGGACGTTCTGCGAAAAGCCGTTCAGGTAATCCTCGAAGTCTGCCAGCAACTGCTGCTGGCTGCCGCGGGACTTGAGGTCACGCAGCGTGAACTTCGAGGTGTTGTAGAAGGCCTGGCCCGCGGCCGCGCACAGGGCGGCGCGCTGCTCGGTGATGCCGAGGTTGTCGAGCTGGCTTTTCTGGTCGCGCACCGCCTGCTTGGTCGGTTCGAGCACGGCGTCCATGCGGCGGATGACGCACATCGGCAGGATCACGTCCGGGTACTTGCCGCGTTTGAACAGGTCGCGCAGGACGTCGTCGGCGATGCCCCAGATGAAGGAGACGATCTTGTTGTGGGTGGCCTGATCCATTGGTCAGTTGTCTTCCTCGCATTCGTGGGGGTGCAGGCACGCCACCTGCGTCGAGCCGGCTTGATGCCGGCTGGCGACGTTTACCTGTGAGCGCAAACGCATCTCTATGCGTCGGGGTAGCGAGCCTGTAGAAAAATTTATCTACGATAACGCAACCCTTCATCGACTGTGACCCTGAGCGTCATCGGTGAATTATCTATCGGAATTTTTTGTCGGTTCCGAATGGCTTGTGATTCCGGTCTGAGATCCCCTCGTTACCCAAGCCCAACCGATCCGGTCGGCCTTTCCTTTGGCAGCTCATGGTCGATCAAGGCTGGAATCAGGGCCAGGCGCGGTATTCTCAGGATTATTTTTTTATTGTGGCCGTGCCTTGGTAAGGGGTCCACTTCCTCGCTCCGCTGGAATTTTGCTCAACAAGGCTCAAATAGCCGCCAGGGTCGTCAAGAGAAGCAATCTTCCGACATAATCATGCTCAATCCGCAAGTTGCTGTAGGAAACCCTGATTTGGCCCCGCGATTGAATCAGGACTGTACTCGCGGAGCGTAACGATGCTCCAGCTACTGACCCTGGCCACGCAATATGTAAGCGAGATGGAGAACAAGCGATGCCTGGTGAGATTCCTCCATTTATCTATTTCCTGATGCTGCATGGCCTGCTCGGTGGAGTGGACGTGTTTCTGAATCATGAGCTGCTGGCCAAGCTGCCGGGGCAAACCTGGTCTGGGCCGGAAGAGCGCATGCACAGCCTCCGCGAGTGGATCTTCTGCGCAATCTTCGTCTCCCTGGCCTGGTTCGAATGGCATGGGGCGGCGGTATGGTGGATTGTCCTGCTTTACCTTGGCGAAGTGCTGGTATCAGCACGCGACGTTGTCCTTGAGGGCAATACCCGCGTGCTCCCGAAGCCTGAGCGGGTGTTGCACCTGTTCCTATTCATGAATCTGGGGGCGCTGGTGGTATTGGTCGGCCAGGCCCTGAGCGGCTGGCACGCATTGCCGACTGCGGTGATGCGCGCCGATTATGGCTTGGCAAGCTGGGTACTCAGTGTGATGGCGATAGGATCGCTGGTGTGGGCGCTGCGCGATGGAATGAGTGCGGCACGGCACCACCAGCCTGGCTGATGGCCTGACCGAGGGCCATTAACCGTCCATCCTGCTCAGGCGATGGTGTATCGGGGTCGCAAGACCAGCGCGATCAAGCGTCCATCCAATTACAAGCTCATCGCCGCCTTTTACACGATCGGATCGTGGACGGTGACCAGTTTGGTGCCGTCCGGGAAGGTGGCTTCCACCTGTACATCGGGGATCATCTCGGGAATGCCGTCCATCACCTGCTCGCGGGTGAGCAGGTTGCGGCCGTGGTCCATCAGTTCGGCGACGGTGCGGCCGTCGCGGGCGCCTTCCAGGATGGCGGCGCTGATATAGGCCACGGCTTCCGGATAATTCAGTTTCACGCCGCGGGCCAGCCGGCGTTCGGCCAGCAGCGCGGCGGTGAAGAGCAGCAACTTGTCTTTCTCGCGGGGGGTGAGTTCCATGGCATCTCCTGAGAAGTGACGGGCGCGGCGTCGGCGTGCATCAATTGGCAAATGTCTGGCGTCATCCTTGCCGATGCGGCGCAGGTCGGCAAGGGTTTCGGCTTCAGGTGGCCCAGATGCGGGGCGGATGGGCGTCTCGACCCAGCAAAGTCGGCCGCACCAGCGTCCAGGCGCGGATGAACAGGGCGCGCGCCTCGGCCGCGCTCGGCCCCCGGTAGCGCAGCGCCAGCACCCGGGGCAGGCGAGTGAGACCCCAGCGCGCCGGGTCGGCCACCTCGGACAAAGCGGCACGCAGCACATCGGTCAACTCGGCCGGGGCATCCAGCGCCAGCCAGGTGCCCACCACGGGCTGGTCTCCCAAGCCCCAAGGCGCCGCCAGCAGGGCGCCGCCGCCGGCGTAGCGCCCGCGCTCGATGAACAGCGGCTGGCCGTTTTCCCACAATTCCAGGGCGATGGCGCCGTGGCCCGCATCGAAGCGTTCGGCGCAGGCGGGACGGCCCAGGCAGGTGATTTCCCAGCCCAGGAAACGGCCGCCGGGGGCGAGATCCACGCGGGTTTGCGAGCGGAAGTGGGCGCCTGAGAACAGGATGGTTTCCTGCGGCAGCCACTCCAGCGCCGCGCCGGCGGCGAGGTGGAAATGCTGTCGCTGGTGGGCAACCGCGGCAGTGCTGCGATAGATCTTGCTGGCGGCGGGAGTGGTGATGAGCGCCTGAGCGCCAGCGTCCAGCGTGGCCGTCAACTGCAACTGGTCGCCGCCCACCAGCCCGCCGGGCGGATGCAGCAGGGTGACCTGGCACACCGCCGGGCCTTCGGGGTAGAACGGCCGCTGCACCGTGAGGGGTCCCCGATGCTGCCGCCGCGTCAGCACCGTGGCCGTGCCCCGCGCCGCGAAGGCCAGCGACAGTTCGGCTGCCCAGCCGGTGGATGGATCGATTTCAG
>JBARUT010000150.1:0-1791 GCA_049645885.1 Candidatus Macondimonas sp. | reverse complement strand
GAATTGGCGAGATCGAAGTTGTCCCCCGGCCCGTACAGATTGGTCGGCATCAGGCTGATGGCGTCGAAGCCGTACTGGCGCCGGTAGGCCTGGCACAGCTTGATGCCGGCGATCTTGGCGATCGCATACCACTCGTTGGTGGGCTCCAGCGCTCCGGTGAGCAGGCAGTCCTCCGGCATCGGCTGCGGGGCGAACTTGGGATAAATACAGGACGAGCCGAGGAACAACAGCTTCTTCACGCCGTGACGCCAGGCGGCATCGATCACCGCGGTCTGGATCTGCAGGTTGTCGCGCAGAAAATCCGCCGGATAGCTGTTGTTGGCATGGATGCCGCCCACTTTCGCCGCCGCCAGAAAGACATATTCGGGCCGCTCGGCGGCGAAGAAGGCCTGCACCGCCGCCGCGTCGCGCAGGTCCAGTTCGGCGCGGTCGCGCAGCAAGAGGTTGCCAAAACCGGCCTGTCGCAGCCGGCGCACGATGGCAGCGCCCACCAGCCCGCGATGACCGGCGACGAAAATCCGGCTGTCTTCATTCATGGTGGTCATAGGTCGCAAACCCCTCGCGACGGCACAGTTCATCGCGTTCAGCGGCCTTCAGATCCTCGCGCACCATCTCGGCCACCAGTTCGGCAAAGCTCACCCGTGGCGCCCAGCCCAGCCGCTGCTTGGCCTTGGCCGGATTGCCGAGCAGCGTTTCGACTTCGGTCGGCCGGAAATAGCGCGGATCGACGGCCACCAGACAGCGCCCGCTGCGCGGGTCGATGCCCTGTTCCGCGACGCCTTCGCCCTCCCAGCGCAGGTGGATGCCCAATTCGGCCGCGGCGCAGTCGACGAATTCGCGCACCGAGTGCTGCTCCCCGGTGGCGATCACGTAATCGTCCGGCGTGTCCTGCTGCAGGATCAGCCACTGCGCCTCCACGTAGTCGCGCGCATGGCCCCAGTCGCGCAGGGCGTCGAGGTTGCCGAGGTACAGCCGCTCCTGCAGGCCCAGCTTGATGCGCGCCAGGGCGCGGGTGATCTTGCGCGTGACGAAAGTTTCGCCACGCACCGGCGACTCGTGGTTGAACAGAATGCCGTTGCTGGCATGCAGCCCATAGGCCTCGCGGTAGTTCACCGTGATCCAGTAGGCATAGAGCTTGGCGGCGGCGTAGGGCGAGCGCGGATAGAAGGGCGTGGTTTCATCCTGCGGAATCGCCTGCACCTTGCCGTACAGCTCCGAGGTGCTGGCCTGGTAGAAGCGCGTTTTCTGCTCCAGCCCCAGGATGCGGATGGCCTCCAGCAGCCGCAGCGTGCCCATGGCATCGGAATTGGCGGTGTATTCCGGCGTCTCGAAAGACACCGCCACATGGCTTTGCGCCGCCAGGTTGTAGAGCTCGTCGGGTTGCACTTCCTGCACCACCCGGATCAGGTTGGTGGCATCGGTCAGGTCGCCGTAATGCAGGATCAGGCGCCGGTCCTTGGTATGGGGGTCCTGGTAGAGATGATCGATGCGGTCGGTGTTGAACAGCGAGGCGCGCCGCTTGATGCCGTGGACCTCGTAACCCTTGGCCAGCAGCAGCTCGGCCAGGTACATGCCGTCCTGACCGGTGATGCCGGTGACTAACGCGCGTTTGCTCATGGATTACCTCGTGGCAATGGAAACGCTGCCCACCAGTGCGGCGGCCTCGTCCTGGAAACGGGACATGATGGCCCCCTGGGCCAGATTTTCTTCGGCATAGGCGCGGGCTGCAACGCCCAGCGCCCGGCGTCGCGCCGGGTCGGCGGCCAGCGTCGCCAGCGCAGCGGCCAGGGC
>JBARUT010000149.1:0-3756 GCA_049645885.1 Candidatus Macondimonas sp. | reverse complement strand
GGCTGCTGCCGCTTCTGCTGAATCTGCCACGCAGTCTGCTGCGGCTGCTGCCCGTGCCGCTGCCGAAGCCAAGCCGATGGCCGCCGAAGCCAAAAGCACCGCCGAAGCCACCGACGAGAAGCTGAACCGGATGTTCAAGAAGTCCATGTACAAGTGAGCTGACAGCACCCCGTCGGGGAGCTTGTTTACTGAGAACCGCCGGGTTTTACCCGGCGGTTTTTTTTTGCCTTGAGGATCGCAAGCAAGACGTGCCCGAACAGGTGCGCTACAAACAGGATCAATTCAGCCGTGGGCTTTCCGGTGTCATCTGGACGGTCCCAGACGGGATCTGGCGATTGTCCAGAGAAATGGGCATGGGGACGCCATTTTGTTGCGCAACGATTTCCCGCACCTGTGCCCAACTGATGCGCACAGGCCGCTGCGCCACCGCTTCGAGAATAGCCTGCATGGCCATCTCATAAAGTCGTTCCGGGCTGGCGTTGCTTTCCTCCAAGGGCTCGTGGACTTCCAGATAGAGTGCGTCACCGAGCCAGCCGACCTTGACAGGGTCGTTGAGGATTTCAACCGGCGTTCCGACATCCACCCAACCAAACAACTGCGCCACATCCTCCGGGTACATGCGCACGCAACCATGGGTGACCCGCATGCCGATACCCCAGGGGTTGTTGGTGCCATGGATCAGATAGCCACTGAACCCCAGACGCATGGCATGCTGACCCAAGGGATTATCAGGTCCAGCCGGCACCACATCGGGCAGGATGTCACCTTTTTCGGCATGCTCTTTCTTGATCGAAGCGGGGGGATACCAGGCAGGGTCCTTGTCCTTGCGAACGACCCGGGTCATGCCGATGGGTGTGTTCCAATCCATGCGACCGATGCTGACGGGATAGGTTATGACCTGTTGCCCCAAGCCCTTGGATGCCGGCGGGAAGTAATAGAGGCGCATTTCGGGGACATTGAGAATGATGCCCTGACGAGCGCCGCGCGGCAGGATGAACTGCGTCGGCAGCAATACAGGTGTGCCCTTGCCCGGCAGCCATTTGTCCACCTGGGGATTGGACTGGACGATTTCGTCCTGACCCAGACTGAAACGCCGCGCGATGTCCAGCAGCGTGTCCTCCTGCTGGGCGGGATATTGCAGTAGTTGCCCGACCACGTCGTTGCCCGGCGGGGGAAGCGGATAAGCGCGGTACTGCGCCAGCGCCGGGAGGGCCAGGACGAGGCCTGCCACGCCCAGGAGGTGGAGGGAGGCGCGCCGAACGCGGGACAGGGAGATGTACAACTGATTCATGGGGTGAATCCGATAGGATGGCGAGTTAATTGCGCAACACGCGCAGGAACAACATCTTCAGATAAGCCGTTTCAGGAATTGCCGGATGGATGGGATGATCCCGACTCTGGCTCCCTGTTTCCACCACCTGGATCTGGCGATCCACATGACGCGCTGCGGCATGTACCTGTTCCAGCAGGGCTGGCGCGCCCAAGTGCTGGGAACAGGATCCCGTGATCAGATAGCCGCCGGGTTCGACCAGCGGCAGGGCGAGCTGATTCAAACGCCGATAGGCGATGGTGCCGGATGATAAATCTTTGCGCCGCTTGATAAAAGCGGGTGGATCGACAATCACCACGCCAAACCGGCGGCGCTCTTCCCTGAAGGTCTTGAGGACCTCAAAGGCATCGCCGCACAGGGTTTCGAGCGGAGTATCGTTGAGTTGGGCATTTTTGGCGGCCCCCTCCAGGGCGGTTGCCGAGCTGTCCACGCAGGTCACGGCAGTGGCGCCCGCAGCGCCGGCGCTGATGCCCCAGGCGCCGAGGTAGCTGAATACGTCCAGCACCGAGGCGCCCTTGGCATAGGGGGCGAGGCGGCGGCGGTTGTCGGCCTGATCGTAAAACCAGCCGGTTTTCTGGCCGGTGCGCGGGCAGCAGTGATACGTCAGGCCGTTTTCACACACACTCACCACGGACGGCAGGCTGCCCAAGACCTCGACCACCTCCGGCAGTCCTTCAGCGCCACGCGCGGCGCTGTCATTGCGCAGCACAATCGCTTGAGGGCGTATTACCTTGTCCAGGGCCTCGATGATTTCCGCGCGATAGGCGTCCATGCCGGCGGTATTCATCTGGACCGACAGGACCTCGCCGAAGCGGTCCACCACCAGACCAGGCAGGCCGTCGGAGTCCCCGTAGACCAGCCGATAGTGAGGCGTGGGAAAAAACCGTTCGCGCAGGGAGAGCGCCTGATTGAGGCGATGGATGAATAGGGACTTGCCGGGCGGATGTTCGGCATCGCGGCTCAGCAGCCGAATGCAGATCAGGTTATGGGGATTGATATAGCCGCTGCCCAGGAATTGCCCATTATGAGCATGGACCTGTACTCCCTGGCCCGGCGTCAGAGACGTCAACGCCACCCGCTGGGTGTCGATTTCGTTGCTATAGACCCAGGGATGGCCGGCGCGAATGCGTCGATCCGCATCCCGATTGAGCCAGATGTCAGAGAGATCCATGGTATGCGTCGCGCGGGGTAAACGGCGGATTATAACCCAGGCGCGGGCGTGCCTTGGTTGAGGCGGTTTGCGCCCTTGGGCTATGCTGGACCGTTCGGGGGAATCACGACTCATTGGGGCAGCAATGCGGGAATATCAGCCGCAGGAATTGGAAGCACGCGTGCAGAGCGCATGGGAAGCCGGCGCGGCGTTTCGGGTGTGCGAGGTGCCGGGGCGGGAGAAATTCTACTGCCTGTCGATGTTTCCCTATCCCTCCGGCCGCCTGCACATGGGGCATGTGCGCAACTACACCCTGGGGGATGTGATCGCGCGCTACCAGCGCATGTGCGGCAAGAATGTGCTGCAGCCAATGGGCTGGGATGCGTTTGGCCTCCCCGCCGAAAATGCGGCGTTGAAAAACGGCCAGCCGCCCGCGCGCTGGACACGGGAAAACATCGCCCAGATGAAGCGTCAACTCCAGCGCCTGGGGCTCGCCTATGACTGGGAACGGGAGATCGCCACCTGCGATCCGGCCTATTACCGCTGGGAACAGTGGCTGTTTACGCGCTTGTTCGAGAAAGGGGTGATCTACAGGAAAGCCGGCGTGGTGAACTGGGACCCGGTCGATCAGACCGTGCTCGCCAATGAGCAGGTCATCGACGGGCGCGGCTGGCGTTCCGGCGCGCTGGTCGAGAAGCGCGAGATCCCGATGTATTACTTCGCGATCACCCGCTATGCCGAGGAATTGCTGAACGATCTGGAGCAGCTCGAAGCATGGCCGGAGCAGGTGCGCACCATGCAGCGCAACTGGATCGGCAAGAGTCGCGGTATGGAGGTTGTGTTTCCTTATGCCGATGAGCTCGCCAGCCGTCTGGGTGCGCCGGGGCTCAAGGTCTTCACCACGCGCCCCGACACGCTGATGGGCGTCACCTATGTGGCCGTCGCCGCTGAGCATCCGCTCGCGACCCTGGCAGCTGCAGGCAATGCCGCCTTGCAGGACTTCGTCGATACCTGTCGGCGCGGCTCGGTCGCCGAGGCCGATGTGGCCACCCAGGAAAAGCAGGGCATGCCCACCGGGCTGTTTGTGCAGCATCCCTTCACTCAGGAAACGGTGCCGGTCTGGATCGCCAACTACGTGCTGATGGCTTATGGCGAAGGGGCCGTGATGGCGGTGCCGGCTCATGACGAGCGCGATTTTGAGTTCGCGCAAAAATATGGGCTTCCGATCAAGCCGGTCATTCAACCCCTGGATGGCGCGCTGGACCTGCCGCTTGCC
>JBARUT010000148.1:0-3580 GCA_049645885.1 Candidatus Macondimonas sp. | reverse complement strand
CAACAGGATTACTCTCTGGTAAAGAAGGGTTGGTGGGATATTTTCCTGAATGTCGATTACACCTACTATGGCAACGCCCGTTCTCAGGATGCGCTGGTCCTCGAGCAAACGCGTTCTGGTCGCAACCAAGCGCCGACGCTGCAAGTCCTGGACTTCCGTCCCATCGATGTGGTACAGGATGCCCAGCATACCCTGACGCCACGGCTAACCGTCGACTACGGCCTGCTTGACAACTTGAGCCTAGGCTTTGCCCTCCCTGTGGTGGGCAAATATGACAACGTCGATGATGTCACCGAATTCGATATTGGTGATGTTTCCATGCGCCTGCGCTGGCAGCCCTTGTCCGCCCTGCCCGGGCAGGCACGCTGGACTCTGCAGGGAGAAGTCACCGCCCCCACGGGTTCCAGCCCCTTTGAAACCGAACTTGGCGATGAACTCGCCACTGGCGATGGTTTCTATTCCGCCAGCTTGGGCCTGAATGTTTCCAAGGTGATCGATCCTGTCGTGGCTTTCGCCTCCTTCAACCTGATTCAGGGGTTCAAGGAAGACGGTCTTGATCAGGTTCGGCAAACGGTTGCCGGGGCACCGTTGATCCTGACTGAAGTGGATCCAGGTCTACAGGCGCAACTTGGCCTTGGGGTCGCGTTCGCCCTCTCCTATGATGTTTCCATGACTTTCCAGTACCAGCTGGGATATGCCCAGGAAACGGACCTCAAGTTCAACGACGGTCAGTCCTTCTCGAGCCTGGACCAGACCATCGGCGTCTTTAATCTCACCACTGGCTTTCGCATGAGTCCCGACCGTGTGTTGAACGTGTCTGTCGGGTTTGGCAATACGGATGCCTCCCCGGATATTTTCCTCGGCGTCAGCCTGCCCTTCACAGTGGAAAAGCTTTCTGACCTGATCTAAGCTTGGTCCATCCAGAAAGGGAAGGATGCTTACCGCAACGCCCGCTTTTTAGCGGGCGTTTTTTATGGAAACTCTTTATGAAGAAAAATGGATCTTGGCTTCCAGGTTGGGCTGCGAATCCGCATGGGCAAGGGCCTCATCCTTGTCGATGAGATCATCCCGATACAGCCTGTAGAGGACGGAATCCATATCCTGCATCCCGCGCACCTTGCTGTCTTCCATGGCCGGCTTGATCTTGTCAAACTGACCCTTGGACACCAGTTCCGCAATATAGGGCGTATTGATCATCACTTCCACGGCCGGCAGGCGATGACCTGTCTTTCCCAACACCAGACGCTGGGAAACAACGGCGCGCAAATAGAGAGAAAGATCCAGAAACAGCTGATTATGCTGTTCGGCCGCAAAGAAATTGGCAATCCGATCCAGTGTCTGCGGCGCACTATTGGCGTGCAAGGTCGCCATCACCAGATGTCCCGTCCCGGCAAGCTCCAAGGTCGCAGCCAGCGTCTCCCGATCGCGAATTTCCCCCACCATGATCACGTCGGGCGCCGATCGTAATGCGCTTTTCAGCGCTGCGGGATAGGACTGGGCATCAAGACCCAATTCGCGCTGATTGACCACCGATTTGCGACTCTCGAGATAGAACTCAATCGGATCCTCGATGGTGATGATATGACCGGAAATATGTTCATTCCGATGCTGCAACATGGCGGCCAAGGTCGTTGATTTGCCACATCCAGTCGAACCCACGACCAACACCAGTCCTTGGCGTTGCATCACCAGATCCTGCAGGACCAGAGGCAAGCCCAAATCCCGTATACGCGGCAGGGCGGGCTGCACAAAACGCACCACCAGCGCCAATTGTCCGCGTTGCCGAAAAACGGTAAAGCGGAATCGCCCTACCTCGGGCAAGATATAGGAATATTCGAGCTGCCAGCGTTGCTCCAGAATTTCCCGCTCGCGCGCATTGAGGGTCTCATCGATTGCCTGCGCCACCTGGTCGGCCGTGAGCGGCATCTTCCCCACCGACCGGTTGCGCCCCTCCAGCCGCAACTGCGGCAAAACACCTGGACTGAGGTAAAAATCCGAGGCGCGCTGCTCTACCATCATCTGCAGGTAAGGTTTCAGGATCATCGCTCAGCCCCTTGATAAAAGCGCGAACTATTCATGGCGGCGCATCGATCAGCACCATGCGTTCGTCATCATAGCGTCGCGAGGTTTTGCGACTCTCCAGTTTGATGCGCAGGCGCAATTCATTTTTGGAATCGGCATTGCGAAGCACTTCCTCATAACTGATCTGATCGTTTTCGTAGAGATCAAACAGATATTGATCAAAGGTACACATGCCTTGGGCCGTCGACTTTGCCATTACCTCCTTGATCTGATGGACCGCGCCTTTGAAGATCAGATCAGCAATCAAGGGCGTGCCCAGCAAAATCTCGAATGCACCTACTCGACCCGATCCACTGGCATGGGGAATGAGTCGTTGGGACACGATCGCGCGCAAATTGAGTGAGAGATCCATCAGGACCTGCTCGCGTTTTTCCTGCGGAAAAAGATTAACGACGCGGTCCAGTGCTTGGTTGGCACTATTCGCGTGCAATGTGCAAAGGCACAGGTGGCCGGTTTCGGCGAACTGCAGGGCGTATTCCATGGTTTCGCGGTCACGCACCTCACCGATCAGGATCACGTCCGGCGCTTGCCGCAGGGTGTTCTTGAGTGCTATCCCCCAGTTCTCCGTATCCACTCCGACCTCGCGCTGGGTCACAATGCTGTTCATATGGGGATGAACGTATTCCACCGGGTCCTCGATGGTGATGATGTGGCCTTGGGCGTGGGCATTGCGATAGCCCAACATGGCAGCCAGAGTGGTAGATTTGCCCGAACCGGTTGCGCCTACCACAATGGCCAGCCCTCGCTTCGACATCACCACTTCACGCAATACATCAGGCAAACCCAAGGTATCGAAAGCTGGAATCTCGGTTTTGATAGTGCGCAAGACCAGCCCCACGCGTCCCTGCTGGACAAAAGCATTGACCCGGAAACGACCGATGCCGCGCGGGGCCACGGCGAAGTTGCACTCATTCTTCCCTTCGAATTCGCGGGCCTGACGGTCATTCATGATGGCGCGCGCAATCGTCGCAGTATGCTCGGGCAAAAAGGGTTTCTCGGCCACGGGATTGAGCGCCCCATCCACCTTGATGGCAGGCGGGAACCCCGCCGTGATGAACAGATCCGACCCCCCCCGACGGACCAACACCCGCAGCAAATCATGCATGATACGTACGGCTTGATCCCGATCCATTGCCGATCCCCCTTAGAAATTTTCCTTGTGGGCCGCTTTCACTCGGGCGAGCTCCTTGGTGATCACGTTCTTGCGCACCAGATCGAGCAAACACTGATCCAGTGTCTGCATGCCGAATTGCTGACCCGTCTGGATCGAGGAATACATCTGGGCAATCTTGTTTTCCCGAATCAGATTGCGGATCGCGGGAGTGCCGATCATGATTTCGTGGGCTGCAATCCGACCGCCAGCCTTCTTCTTGAGCAGGGTTTGGGAAATGACTGCCTGCAGCGATTCCGACAACATGGCGCGCACCATGTCCTTCTCGGCGGCAGGAAACACGTCGACAATGCGATCGATTGTCTTGGCGGCCGAACTGGTATGCAG
>JBARUT010000147.1:0-2984 GCA_049645885.1 Candidatus Macondimonas sp. | reverse complement strand
ATCGCGGAGGCGCAGTTTAACAAGCAGTGGCGAGCCTGTCGTCGACCTGCCCGGTGACCTAGATGATGCTGACCTCATAGGTCAACCCAAATGCCCCTTTGCCGGTCGGTCCACGCTGGGAACTGAAATACAGGCGGCTGCCATCGGGCGAAAAGGCGATCCCGGCGATCTCCGACTGGTCCTGGCCCACGACCTGAAGCAGGGGCGTGGGTTGCCCTGTCGCGTCAAGGACCACCACCTGCATATCGCCGCCATCTTCCGCCACCAGCACCTCGCCACTTGCAGCGACGAGCAGGTTGTCCACCCCCGAGAGTATATCCTCGGGGCGGTCAGCGTTACGCCGATACAGCACCGTCAGGATGCCACTGCCCGCTGCACCGGCTTGATAGCACCACACCGTGTCATCGCCCTTGGTGGTGAAATAGATCCGCCCGGCGTGCCAGCCAATCCCCTCGCCACCCCGGAAGGCCGTGCTCTGGGGCACCTGCAACCGCGTGGGCACTCCTTTGCCCGCACCGCCCAGCAAGGGCCGGGGCTCGGGCACCGGATGCCACATCACAGCCACCGGGCCAGCCAGGGGATCGCCCTGCACCTCGGCCACTTCCAGCGTCCCATCGTTCAATTTGGGATAAGCGCTGGGGGTGAAGCGATAGAACCGGCCATCCGGCTCATCCTCGGTCAGATACAGTCGCCCCTGGTCGGGATCCACCGCCACCGCCTCGTGCTTGAAAATCCCCAGAGCCGGGCGCCGCCGTGGCAAGCGCCGTCCCCGTGGATCACACTCCCATACCGCGCCGCCACTCCATTCCTCGCATGACAGCCAGGTACCCCACGGCGTTGCCCCGCCGGCGCAATTCAAGGAGGTCCCCTCCAGCAAGGAATAGGCGCCCACCACCTCGCCGCGCGCATTGAAGTGTAAGGCACCCACGCCGCCGGCCGCCGGCACCTCACTGTTGGAGACATAGATCCAGCCGCCCCGCGGCGCGGGGAAGGTCGCACCGCCATCGGGAAACAGATGCCAGCGATAGCCGCCGCCGTTCAGGACCGGCTGCCCGGAACGCGCCACGAGGCGCGCCCTGAGCCCGGTGGGCAGCCGAATACCCAGCGCGTCCGGTTCACCCAGTGGGCCAAGATGCTCAAGAATCAGCGTGCTCGGCGCTTGCGCTGCCTGTGCCAGACGATGCCAGCCGCCCAAGGGGCCGGCGACCACCATCCCCGTTCCCACTAGGCTCTGCCACAGGAAACGGCGCCGGCCGGCATCCATGGGCTGCTCCGGTTCATGCTGCATGGTCAACCCCCTTTGATGGATCAGGCGTGCGATCAAGATCACTTCGCCAACCATCATCGGATGCACTTAGTGACGAGCTGATGAAAGCCCAAGGACAGATGCGTGAATCTTCACTCACAGCCACCTGCCCTCTCCCTCCTGAAGGGAGGTGCGGCACCCCGGCGCCCATGCCGGGAGAAATGCCCGTCGATGCGGTAGCCCGGCTCAGGTTTCTAACAGGCTGCGCAGCATCCAGGCGGTCTTTTCATGCAATTGGATGCGTTGGGTGAGCAGATCGGCCGTCGCTTCATCGGCAGCCGATTCGACACCCTCGTACAGGCTGCGCGCGGTCCGCACCACGGTTTCCTGCCCTTCGACCAACAATCGGATCATGTCCTGCGCCTTGGGAACGCCTTCGGTTTCGGGAATCGCGCTGAGCTTGGCAAAGGCCCCGTAAGTACCCGGAGCGGGGAAGCCCAGGGAGCGAATGCGTTCAGCGATCTGATCAACGGCCAGGGCCAGTTCGGTGTACTGGGTTTCGAACATCAGATGCAGGGTCTGGAACATTGGGCCGGTGACATTCCAGTGGAAATAATGTGTTTTCAGATACAGGGTGTAGGTGTCCGCCAACAGCCGGGACAGCCCGTCAGCGATCCGGGCACGGTCAGCTTCCTTGATACCAATGTCAATATTCATATAAATAACTCCTCTGGAATGGGTCAAGCAGTTTTCAAGAATGTCCGGGCAATGCATCCGGTGGCTACACAAGATGTGCCGGACAGTGACGGCAATCAGCGGAATGACCTGACCATCGACCGGCGAGCCGCGCCTGAGCCCAAAACCACGGATGATTGACTCCCACGGCGAAAGCCGTTCGGGAGTCCGTCCCGGCGGCAGTGTGCATCAGTCCGCGTCGAGTTGGACCCGGCCATTCACCCGAATGACCAGCTCCGTGACCCCGGCCTGAGTCTCCACTGGAACCGCGTCTCTCTTGGCCATGCCCATCTGGCGGGATTCCATCAATGCCATGCGCGGCGTCGCATTGAAAAGGCCGTCCACCTGCAAATCGACCACCCGAAAGCGCGCCGCCCCCAAGGCTTGCTGGGTGATTTCCGCCCGATGGCGAAAGGCAGCGATGGCTTCTTTCACCAAGACATCCTCAACCTCCAGGCGGCGCTTCGGCGAGACTTCGAAGCCCATCCCCTGGACCACCAGTCCACTGGCCTGAAGTTCTCCCATCAACGCACCCAGCCGGGCGAAATCCGCGCCTTCCAGTAAAAACCGGGCTTGGGCACGCCAACCGATGAGACGTCCACGCTCGTCGTTTTGCGGCAGGGTTTGATAACCCTGATTTTGCAGACGCACCTCGGGAAAAGCGCGCGCCTTGGCCAAGGCCTGCTGGACCTGGCGATTCACAGCCTGTCCGAGACGCGCCGGATCGCGATCCTGAATCTCCAGCGCCAGCACGGCGTGCATCCAGTCATTCGCGACTTCCTGGCGTGCCTCGCTGCCCAATGACACCAGGTTGTAGTTCAGATCTTCCGCCCAGGCCGGCTGCAGCATCAATCCGAACATCACGCTTGCCGCGATTTTCCAGAACCCGCGCCATTCCCGCCAAGCCCTCATGCTGAAAGGTTTAACCGGCATCGGAAGCCTCCTCGATTTCCACCCGCTTGGCCTGTTCCCACAGTGTTTCCATACGCGCCAGATGATCGGG
>JBARUT010000146.1:0-14024 GCA_049645885.1 Candidatus Macondimonas sp. | reverse complement strand
GCTCTATCTGGTGGGTGACATCATCGATGTCTGGGCCCTGCGCCGCGGCATCTACTGGCCGCAAGCGCACAACAACGTGCTGCGTTTCCTGCTCGGGGCCTCGCGCCAGGGCACTGAAGTCATCTATATCCCTGGCAACCACGACGCTTTGTTCCGCGACCATTCCGGCGCCACTTTCGGCAGCATCGCCATTCATCGCCACGCCATGCACACCACCGCCGATGGCCGCCGCTTCCTGGTGCTGCACGGCGATGAATTCGACAGCGTGGTGCAATACTCCCAGCTCACCGCCATGTTCGGCAGCAAGATGTACGACGCCCTGCTGCGCCTCAACCATCCCGTGAACCTGGTGCGCCAGATGATGGGGCAGCCTTACTGGTCGCTGTCTGCCTTCGTCAAGGGACGGGTCAAGGAGGCGGTCAAGTACATCGGCAACTACGAGGAGGCCGTGGCCCGCGAAGCCGCTCGCTATGGCATCGACGGCGTCATCTGCGGCCACATCCACCACGCCGAAATCTCCCGCATCCACAACCTGCAGTACTGCAATTGCGGTGACTGGGTGGAAAGCTGCACCGCGCTGGCGGAAAACCCGCAAGGTGAAATCTCGCTGATCCGCTGGGCCGAAGCCCGCACCGAACGCAGCACCGCCGTGCTGCGCCGCGTCGCCTGAAGATCATCCGCGACTGATCCACCCACCCCTGTGGCGCCCGCCGCAGGGGAAAGGGCGCGTGCAGCGCCGAGTCTTGCTCATGCTTTCCGCCCGCCTGCCGAAAAATGGACAGGCATCGGCGGAGGGCGCGCATGGCCAGCAAGCGGCACATCATCATGTTCGGTCTGGGATTGCAGCTCGCGGCGCTGGCCGCACAGGCCGACATCTATCGCTGCGAACAGGACGGCCGCACCCTCTACACTGACCATCCCTGTGCCGGTGAGCGCATCGACCCGGAATTGACCAGCCGCGCCGGCACGGGGGATGCAGCCAACGCGGCATCACAAAGCGAATGGGGGCGGCGCTGGGAACAGGAATCGGCCGTAGCTCAAGGTCGGCAGCGCAAAGCCGACGCAGAATGGCTGGAACGCCATGCAGAGGAAAAAAAGATCGAGGACGCCTACCGGCGCAGGGAAGTCGTCGCTGGGATGACCCAGGACCAGATCCGTCTGATCCTGGGAACGCCGGATCGCATTGGGAAATATGCAGACGCCCAAGGCCAGGATGACGTCTGGGAATACCCCGACCGCGGAACGGGCCGATCGACCATCATCTTCCGGGACGGGCGCGTGCTGCAATATCGCAATACGGGCAAGCGCCGCCGCTGAATTCTCGCCCGGCGTGATTCACGGATTCTGCGCCAGCGCGTCGCTCAGCATCCGGGCAAACGCCGCATCCTGCCAGCGCCGCAGGGAAATCGCATTGTATTGGTTAACCGTCAGGCCGACCCGCTGGATGGCCTCGCGCATTTCCGCATTGCCGCCCTGCGCCAGATTTTGGCGCTCCCGCTCATCAGCCGCCGGCATCAAGCGGGCATAGCGGGCATGGATGGTCTCGATCTCGCGGTAGGCCCGCGCAAAGCGTGGCAACTGGTCGCCACCTATCGTTGGTGCACCGAGCGCCTCAGGGCGGGTCGGAGCGGGCCGGGGCAGTTCGCGTAGGTCACGATTCGCCGCGCCCGGCACGGGGTTGACGGGTGGCGGCTCGACAGCGGCCGTTCCGGGAAGCACGGGGATGTTGACCTCATCCTCATCCTGCGCTTCGAACTGCGTATTGCCCGGCGGCGGCCTATCGGGCAGGGGGAAGACTTCTGCCTCCTGCGCCAGCACCGCCAGGGGAAGCCAGAGCGCAACGCCGATTCTTGCCCATCGTTTCATCATCGTTCCCCCGACCCCAAACGCGCCCTCATCCTAGCTCATCCCCGCCCGCGCTCAAAGAGCGAATGGTGCGCTGCCGGCCTGACTTCTTGCGGGATGGCGCCTGAGCGAACGCGCGCTAACAACCACGACCGCTTTCATTGCCCGCCACCCCTTTCCCCTGCGCCAGCTCGCGATAGATCGCTGCCAGCGCCTGACCCTGCCCTGCGGCGCCAAAACCAGCGTCGAGGTGGGCGCGGCCTTGGCGCAGGCGCTCGGACCATTGCCCTGCGGGAGCCGCGATCCAGGCTTCGATGGCCGCTGCCAGGGCGTCGACATCCCCTTCCGACGCCAGCCGGTCGGCCCAGGTCGCGGGCAGCACATGGGGAATGTCGCAATGGCGCGTGGCCACCGCCGCCATACCGCTGGCCACCATCTCGATCAGCACCACCGGCGCGCCCCCTTCCGTGTCGCCATCGCTGGCGGTGCGGCTCGGCGCCAGGAACAGGTGATGATCATAGGCCTCACGCCACAGCACCTCGGGCGGCTGAAATCCCAGCAGGCGGGTGTGGCGCGCAAGCCCGGTGCGCGCAAGCGTGGCGAGGATACGCGCCTTCTCGGTCTGGCTTGCGGCGTCACGCCCCGCATCCCCGATGAGAGTGATCGCCAGCGGATGATGGCGTCGCACCCGCGCCAGCGCCTCCAGGCCGTCCGGGAAGCCTTTCTTTTCGCGGAAGCTTGCCGCCATCAGCACCCGCAACGGTGCGCACGCGGGCGGCGTGCGTGGGCGAAAGGCGATGGCAGGCAGATCGACGCCGAGGTGGTGGACCTGGCAACGCTCGGGGGGACAGCCCATGGCGATCAGGCACTGCGCCATGTGCGGTCCCTCGCACAGCACCCGGTCGACGGCGCGAAACATCTGCGCATAGCGCGTCCGCCAGCGGGGATCGCGCTGGGGCAGCATGTTGACGTCGAAGCCGTAGAAACTCACGACATGGGCCGCTCCCAGCCGCCGCGGCAGCGATCCCATCGCCCAGCCGACATGGCCGAAATGGCTGTGCACCACCTGGGGCCGGAACGATCGAGCGGCCTGATCGACGAAGCCAAAATCGGTGCGCGCGCCCAGGCGCTTGAGCCCCTTATCCCAGAATCGCCGCAGCCGGCCGGCGTGCGCGAACACCCACAGGTCCGCGGCCGGAAAAAGGTCCAGATGCTCGGCGGTATCGGCCACGATGCGTTGGCGAAACGCCGGCGGCAGGGCGCGGATCTGGCGGTCGAGCCAGGTCTGGGTCTGGGGCAACCAGACCGGCAAGCGGTGCAATACCCGCAGTTCAGACGCCATGCCCGCTCCCGCGCCGCCGCCCCAGCCACTGGCCTAGCAAGGCCCATTCCCCCGGCAGCAATCCGCGACTCACCAAGGTGTAGACCAGAACCCCGACGCCGGCCGAGACCGCCAGTTGTCCGGGCGGCGCCAGCGTGAACAGCACCGGCAAGAGCGCCATGACCGCCGCCATGATCACCGCCGCGAGCAGCGGGCGACCGATACTCCCCAGATAAGCCGGGGCGCAGGGACCCAGCACCGGGCGGATGAGCACCGGATAGGCCAGCCCGAAGAACCCTGCTTGCAGCGCCAGCAGCGCCGCGGCCACCCCCACTGCTCCGCCAAAATGAGCCCCAGCCACCACGGCGGGCACCTGCAACAGGCTGATGGCCAGATTGGCGGCAAACCCCAGGCCGGCGCGTCCCTGCGACAGCAGCAAAGCCCCCACAGGATTGCCGATGGCCCGAAACACCGCCACCCCCGCCAGCAGTTGCACCAGCTCCACCGCCGGCACCCAGCGCGATCCGAACACCGTCGGCACGAACAGCGGCGCCAGCACGGCGAGACCCAGAAACAGCGGGAAATTGACCGCGCCCAACAGCCGCTGGGCCTGGAAATAACCCCGGCGCAAACGAGGCTGCTCATTCTGGATACGCGCAAACAGCGGAAAGGCGACGCGCATCACCACCGGATTGAGTCGGGCCAGGGGTTGCAGCGTCATCTGCCAGGCCAGGTTGTAGTAGCCCAGGGTCTCGGGCCCCAATACCACCCCGATCAGCAGTTGATCCAGCCGCGCATTGATCAGCCCCAGCGTGCGCTCGCCCATCTGAAAGGCACCGAAGCGCAGATCGCCACGCAGCTCGGCCAGGGACAGATGCAGCGCCGGCGCATGCTGCCGCCAGCCTTGCGCAGCGATCGGCGCCGTGCGCACCAGAGCGTTGGCGAGCTGCCCCCAGATCAGGGCGTATACGCCCGCCCCCGCCAAAGCGCTCGTGACAGCCACCAGCGCACCGGCGACACTCCCGGCCATTTCCGCCTGCGCAATGGGCTTAAAGCGCAAATCTTTCTGCAGCAGGGTCTGGAAGCCCTGCCCCCAGGGCAGGATCAGCAGCGAAGCCCCGGCCCAGGGCAACAAGGGCGCGAGATCCGGCGTCCGCAGCAAGGCGGCCAGCAGCGGCGCGAGGGCACACAACGCAGCGAACAGGCCGATGCCCAGAATGATGTTGAGCCAGTAGAAGGCGGCGAACCGCGCTGGCTGCACCGGGCCACGGGCAATCAGCGCCTGCGACAGGCCGAGATCGACATAGCTCTGCACGAAACCCAGCACCACCAGAACCAGCGCCATGAGGCCAAAATCGGCCGGCGCCAACAGGCGCGCCAGAACCGCCACCTGCAGCAATTGCAGGCCGGTGCCGAGGGCCGTGGCGAGCGCGGTCCAGCGCGTACCGGCGAGGGCCTGGCTGCGCAGCGGCTCGCTCATGCCCGCATCGTTTCCCGGCTATGGATTCGGTGGCCCGAGTGATTGTCGGCGCGGCGCGACAGGTGGCCGGGCGGTCTAGCGCCTGCTAGGCTTGCCCTGCTTGCCGAGCGCCAGATCGGATTTTTCGCCCGCCGCGCCCCGATTCTTGCCGCCGGCGACGTCCACCCCATCATTTTTTCCATTCGGAGTGTGTATCCATGATTCGATCGCGCAAATTGCTCGGCGCCCTGGCCCTGTTGCTGGCCACCCCGCTGGCCCATGCCGGCGCCGATGATTTCCTCGGCTACTGGAAAAACCAGGACGACAGTGGGCTGGTGAAATACATCCAGGTCAAGCTCGACAAGGGCAAGCCCATGATCCGCGCCTATGGTCGCTGCCAGAAAGGGGATTGCTACTGGGGCGGCATGGAGGCCATGGCCTTTGCGCCCAATGAGCAGGCAAATCTGGCGAAGGATGCCAGTGCGGTGGGCGCCTATTTCGGCGACGCCAATGCCAAGGGCATCATGATCCTCACCCCGGGTGCCGGGAAAACGCTCAAGATGGAAGCCTATGCCAGCTTCCCCAAGAGCAACCTGACGAACGTGCACAAGACCTACACCTTTGTCCCCGCTCCCGAACTGCAGGGCAAGTAAAGCTGATCCGCGGGTGGCTGGGCACAGTGCCCGGCCGGCCGATTGCGCGCCGGATGGCTCAGGCATCCGGCGCGGGCGCGTGACCCGGATCGCTATCCGCTGTGGCCGGGGATTCCCCGTTGACCCGCTGCCATTCCTGATACCAGGGGATCAGCTCGGGATGCTGGCGCAGCAGGCGCCGGTCGAAACGGCGCATATCCCCCAGCACGCGGGCCGGATTGCCGCCGACCAAGGCGAAAGGCGCCACATTCGATTGCACGATGGAGCCCGCCATGATTCCAGCGCCATCACCAATGCTGACGCCGGGCATCACCAGGGTATTGGCGCCAATGGCCACGAAGCGGCCGATGCGCACCGGCGCCGTGCGGAACCCGACCCGCTGTGCTGCCGGCACCTCCCGATAATGGCGCCCATAGATGCGCAAGGCGAAGTGGGAGCTGTGGGTGAAGATCCCCACCCAGCCGCCGATGTGGCAGCCCTCGCCGATCTCCAGGCCGCCGGTGCCATCCAGGATGCTGTAGTGCCAGACGAAGCAGTGATCTTCCAGTACCACCCGCTCGGGGCACTGGATGAGCGCCGTGTCGCTCATGCGCACCCAGGGTCGCCATTGCCCGGTGGCGTCGGTGTAGCCGCGCAGCATGCGGGGCGCCTTGCGATCCCGCTGCCAGGCGTTGAGCCGCGCGCGCGCCGCCTGCCGCCAAGCAGAGGGCAACCGGCGCAACAACCATGCTTTCATCGTGCGATACCCGAATACACCGCCCGGATGACATCCTCAACATCCGCATCCGTCAAGGCCGGCGACAGCGGCAGACTCACCGTCTGCCGGCCGATGCGCATGGCCTCGGGAGTGTCCTCGGGCCGCCAACCCAGCCGGTCCTGATAATAGGGGTGCTCGGGCAGGCTGAGGTAATGCACGCCCACGCCAATGCGTTGCGCCGTCATGTGTTCGAGAAAGGCGTCGCGCGTGCAACCGCAGCGCGTCGCATCGATCAGCAGCGTATAGAGATGGTGCGCATGGCGGGTATCCGGCTCGGGATCCGCCGGCCGGGTCACCGGCAGATCGGCAAAGGCCGCCTGGTAACGGTCCCAAATGGCGCGCCGCCGCAGCCAGGATGCCTCCACCCGTGCCAACTGGTGCAGCCCGATGGCGGCCTGCAAATCCATCATGTTGTATTTGAAGCCGCACTCCACCACCTGGTAGTGGCGATAGCCGCTGTCGGAAAAGCGCCGCCAGGCATCGTGGCTCATGCCGTGCAGGGCCAGCGTCTTGAGTCGCGCCGCAGCCTCGGGCCGGCGGGCGAGGATCATGCCGCCCTCGCCCGTAACGACGTTCTTGGTGACATAGAAGCTGAAACAGCCGAAATCCCCGAAGGTCCCCGTCGGCCGGCCGTGATAGCTGCTCTCGATGGCGTGGGCGCAATCCTCGATCACCCGCAGATCATGCTGCTGCGCCAGGGCCATCAGCGGATCCATGGCGCAGGGCCGTCCGGCAAAATGCACCGGCAGAATCGCCCGGGTACGCGGGGTGATGCGGGCAGCAACCTCGGCGGGGTCGATGTTGAAACTGATGGGATCCACGTCCGCCAGGACAGGCGTCGCCCCGGCATGGAGGATGGCGTTCACCGTGGCGCAGAAAGTCAGCGGCGTGGTGATGACCTCATCCCCCGGCCCCAGGTCGGCCGCCAGCAGGCTCAAGTGCAGGGCGGCGGTGCAGGAATTGACCGCCACCGCCTGCTCGGCCACCTTGTAGGCGGCAAACGCACGCTCGAAGCGGGCCACCTTGGGCCCGGTGCCCAGCCAGCCACTGCGCAGGCTGTCCACCACTTCGTCGATTTCCGCCTCGCCGATCAAGGGCGCGCCGAAAACAAGAAAACGCTCACGCATCCAATCGACCCCGTCCGTCACCGCGCGCCCTTGCCGAACAACACCACCTCGACCGTGAGCAGGCAGATCATCAGGTCGAACAACAGGCTCTGGTGCTTCAGGTAATACAGATCGTACTGCAGCTTCTCCCGGGCGTCGGCCTCGGTGTCGCCGTAGCGGTAGTTGAGCTGGGCCCAGCCGGTCAGCCCCGGCGCGAGCCGGTGGCGCACATCGTAGAAGGGAATGCCCGCAGCCAGGCGGGCGACGAACTCGGGCCGCTCGGGGCGAGGCCCCACCAGGCTCATCTCGCCGCGCAGCACATTGAAGAGCTGGGGCAGTTCATCGATGCGGTACTTGCGGATCACCCGCCCCACGCGGGTCACGCGCGGATCATTGGCCTGGGCCCACACCGCGGCGCCGGCCTGCTCGGCGTCCACGGACATACTGCGGAACTTCCAGATCGAAAAAGGCCGACCGCCCTGTCCCGTACGCAGCTGGCGGTAGAACACCGGCGCGCCTGCGCCATCCTCCAGGCGGATCGCGAGGGCGGCCAGCCCCATCAGCGGCGCGGCCAGCAGCAGCAACAGCGCCGCCGCCAGGGTGTCGAACACGCGTTTTCCGTAGGGGTACAAGGCACTGCCAAAGCCGCCACTGGTATAAACCAGTGCCGAAGGATGCAGTAGATCCAGCAACACCTTGCCGGTTTCGCGTTCGGCAAAACCCACGGCGTCCGTAATGCGCATCCCCATGGCGCGACAGGCCAGCAAGGCATCCAGCGGCAGCGCCCCGCGCCGATCATCGGGCGCTACCACGATCTCATCCACGCGCAGGCGCCGCGCCAACTCGACCAGACGCGCCGGCCCCGTGCGCACGATGGGTCCCGGCAAGACAGCGGCAGGCTGGTCGGACACCGTGCGCACGAAACCCACCAACCGGGACCCCCGTAGCGCGCCCAGCCGCTCGAACAGATCCGCGGCGCGCTGCCCCGCGCCCAGCACCAACACCCGGGGCTTGATCTGGGCATCGTCTCCCCAACGCTGGAACAGGACCTGGGTGGTGATCAGCGCCGGCGCCACGAACAGCAGCGTCAAGGCCATCACACCCCGCCCCAGATACAGCCCCGGCAACACGTAATACAGCAGCGCCAGCCCGGCCCAGGTGAGCCCGCAGGCCGCCAGCACCCGCACCGCGATTTCCTCTGGCCGCATCGGCACGAAGCGCTGGTAGAGCCCCAGGGCGTACATTGCCGTCACCAGGGTCAGGGACAGCGCCAGGATCTTGGGTGTGATCGGACCGATGCTGGCCACGCCGGGCCAGCCCACATGAATGAAACGCAAGGACGCGGCAGCCAGCACCGCGACGGCGCAGAGGATCATCTGCGCCAGGGCAAGCGCCATGTAGCGGTCGTGAAAGGCATGCTTGATGGGGCGCAAGGGCATCATCCAGGAGGCGATCGGTCAGTTGCGACGGCACCGCCGCAGGGGAAAACCCGGCAGATTCTAGGGTGCCCCCCCGCTCCCCTCAAGCTCAGGACGCCCGCGTCGTGAGGCGCAGCATCTCATCCACGGCCGATTCCAACTGGCGCAGGCTGGCGCATTCACGCACCACATGGCACAGCGGCTTGTAGGTGGCGATGATCGAATCCCCGGTGTTCCAGGTGACGAAGGGCTCGGGATTGAGCCAGATCAGGTGCCGGCTGCGCTGGGCAATGAGTTTGAGCAGGTCGGCGCGCGGATCGCTCAGGTTGTTGCGGGCATCCCCCAGGAACAGCACGGTGGTACGCGGCGTGAAGGCATCGAGATGCCGCTCCACCAGATGCGCCAGGGTACGGCCGTAGTCGGTCGGCCCGATGGGCGCCGCCGCCTGGGCCGCGTCCAGCGCCGTGGCCACCGGCTGATGCTCGAAGATGTCCGTGACCTCGACCACATCGGCGCAGAAGGTGAAGCTGCGGATGCGATCCATCACCTCGCTCAGGGAATGCAGAAACAACAGCAGGAAGCGGGTGTAGTCGGCCACCGAACGGCTGACATCGCAGATCACCACGACGCGCGGCTTGTCCACCCTCACCCGCCGCCAGTGAATATTGAACAGGTTGCCGTCAAAACCCATGTTGCGACGCAAGGTGCGGCGCACGTCAAGCTGGCCGCGATGGGCGCGCTTGGCGCGGCGAGCATGGACCCGCGCCAGACGCCGGGCCAGGCGCTGCACGAGCTCCGTCATGCGTGCCGCGTCTTCCTCTTCCAGCTTGTTCAGGCGACGCTCGCTGAGCGCCTGCTCGCGCAGCGCCTGACCCGAGGCGCCGGTATAGAGCGCAACCTGCTGCTGGACAAAGGTCTTCATCTGGTCGATCAGGTAAGCGCGCCCCTCGCGCAGACGCCGGGCGCGGTCGCTGCTGCCCTGGCCGGACCGCTCCAGTTGCGCCAGCTCCTGATCGAGTCGGTCCAGCCCCATGCGTGCCATGAGCCGCTGCATCACGATGCCGCGCTGGGTGAACAAGGTCATCTCGCTCACGCCGACCTCGCGCACTGCCTCGCGCAGCGCCGACATGAGCCCGGCCCGATCACCGGCCAGCAGCCGCTCGACCAGCGTGGCATCCTCGCCAGGCGCATCCCCCCCTGGGGCTTCCTCGGCGCCGGGCAAAAACTCCTGATGGGCCGCATCGGCAAAGATTTCGGCCGTGAAGTAGCGGTCGAAGGTATCGAAGAAACGACTTTTCTCGTCCACTGTCTTGGCCAGGGTCACCCCCAGCCCTTCACGCAGCGCGTCGCGGTCGCCATAGCCGAGAAGACGCACCACCTCATGGGCCTCCAGTGCCTCGGCCACTGACACCCGCACCTCGGCCCCGCGCACCGCCTGGATGAAATCGGCCAATACCCGGTCCATCGGCTCAGCCCATCATTTCGGCGCGCGCATCATGCAGCAGGGTGGTCACTTCCTGCTCCACGCGGCGGATGTCCTCCTCGAACTTGAGGAACACGCTCAGCGTCTCGCGCACCATGCTTTCCTCCAGGGCGTTGGCATGCAGCAGGACCAGCACTTTTGCCCAATCCACCGTTTCGCTGACCGACGGATGTTTCTTGAGGTCGACGCGGCGGATCCGCTGGATAAAGGCCACCAGTTGGTCGCGCAGTGCGATCTCGATGCCCGGCACGCGCACCGCCACGATGCGCCGTTCCAGGTCGGCGTCGGGATAGGGGATGTACAGGTGCAGGCAGCGCCGCTTGAGGGCGTCGCTCATCTCGCGGGTATTGTTGCTGGTGAGCAGCACGAACGGCCGGCGCATGGCCACAATCGTGCCGATCTCCGGCACCGTCACCTGGAAATCGGACAGGATTTCCAGTAGCAGCGCCTCGAACTCCTGGTCGGACTTGTCGACCTCGTCCACCAGCAGCACGCAGCCTTCGGGCTCCTGCAGCGCCTTGAGCAGGGGGCGGGGCTCCAGGAAATGCTCGGAGAAAAACACATCCTCATGGGCATGCAGGCGGGCAGTCGCCGCTTCCAGCGTCTGCGCATCCCCCATCACCTCATGCAGCTTTTCCTTGAGCAATTGGATGTACAGCAACTGCTTGCCGTATTTCCATTCATAGATGGCCTTGGATTCATCCAGCCCCTCGTAGCACTGCAAGCGCACCAGCGGCTGCTCAAGGTAGCGCGCCACGGTCTTGGCCAGCTCGGTCTTGCCCACGCCCGCCGGTCCCTCGACCAGGATGGGGCGGCCCAAGTGATGAGCCACGAAGAGGCAGGTGGCGATGCGGCGACTGCAGATGTAATCCATCGCCGCGAAATCGCGCATGATGGCATCGACGCTGGCAAAACGTTCGGAATCCACGGGTTCACACTCCCTGTGTGCTGGTTTGATTGATCAGAGACCGGCCCAGCCGGTCATGGCCACGGGTTTGGCTCCGCAGCAGGAAAAACGCCATTTGCTGCAAGGCGGCCACCGGCTCGCGCGCCACCCCGGCTTCCCTGGCCTGCAGCAGCAACAGGTCCTGGGCGGCCTTGAGCTGTCCCAGCGCGCCAGTCAACACCGCTTCGAACCGCGCGTCCGCCTCCGGATGGCGCGCCAGATGGGCCAGCGTGGCCCCGAGCGCCGCCACCGGGGCCATGGCCTCACCCAGTCGCGCGGGCACGACCGTCGCCGTGGTGGCGATGGCATCCCCAAGACCGCCAGCCAGCCCCAGCGCATAGGCCAGCAGCAGACCCTGTTCGCGCAACCGGAACGGGCGGGCGAACTGCGCCAGCGCCCTGCCCTCCGCACCCAGCAAGGCGTGCGATGCAAGTTCCACCTCGGCGAACGTCACCCGTGCATGACCCGCCATCGGGCCCGACAGGGGTTCGATCGTGACCCCCGCCGCCGTGCGCGGTACCGCGAACACGGAGAACTGGCGCTGGCCCGATTGTTCACCGGTCACCGCCAGCACCAGGAACACCGACGCATCCAGGCCATGGGTAATCGGCGCCTTGACACCCGACAGCCGCCAGCTTTCCCCGCGCCGTTCGGCCCGGGTCGCCAGATGCTTGGGGTTGGCGCCGATTTCGGGTTCGGAAGTGGCCACCGCCGCCAAGGCCTCCCCGCTCAGCAAGGCATCCCGAATGTCGCTCGGCGCGTCGGCCTGTCCGAAATAATGGTGCACGACCAAGGCCTCGAATAGCCCGGCCACCGCCAGCCCAGACGGCCAGGCTGCTCGCCCCAGACGCTCGGCCAGCGCCCACAGGGCCGCCTGATCCCCGCCCCGGCCACCCAGCGCAGTGCCCACGGCAATACCGGGCAAGCCCAGTGCCGCCGCAGCGCGCCACCACGCCCAGGGAAAGCCCTGCTGCGATTCCGCAACCAGTGGCAAATTTGCCGCCATTTCATCGGCGAGAGGCGAATCGAGCCAGCAGTCGGTGGATCGGGAAACGGACGATGACAATGGGCAGTCCTGCGAGGGCAATCGTTTTGCAAGCACAAGCTCTGAGCCTATCAAACCCCCTCCCCTGAGACCATCAGCAAATGCCCCATTGGATGCGTGATGTGCCGGGGTCGATTAGAATTGCCGGTTCTCAATCTATCCCCTTCGGTCGGGGTCCAAGGAGTCGTCCATGGCGCACAACGAACGCAGCCGCATCATCACTCAGGGCGCCCAGCGCACCCCCAATCGCGCCATGCTGCGCGCCGTTGGCTTCAAGGATGGCGATTTCGACAAGCCGGTGGTGGGCATTGCCAACGGCTTCAGCACCATCACCCCCTGCAACATGGGCCTGAACACCCTGGCCACGCGCGCCGAATGGGCACTGCGCGAGGCGGGCGTCATGCCGCAGCTGTTCGGCACCATCACCATCTCGGACGGCATTTCCATGGGCACGCCGGGAATGCGCTATTCCCTGGTCTCGCGCGAGGTGATCGCCGACTCCATCGAAACCGTCTGCAACGGCCAGCTCATGGATGGCCTCATCGCCATCGGCGGCTGCGACAAGAACATGCCCGGCGCCATGATGGCCATCGCGCGGCTGAACATCCCCGCCGTTTTCGTCTATGGCGGGACCATCAAGCCCGGTCATCTGCATGGCCGGGACCTGACCATCGTCAGCGCCTTCGAGGCCGTGGGCGCCTATACCGCCCACAAGATCGACGATGCGGCCCTGCTGGACGTGGAACGCCATGCCTGCCCCGGCGCCGGCGCCTGTGGCGGCATGTACACCGCCAACACCATGTCCTCGGCGTTCGAGGCCATGGGCATCAGCCTCTCCCACTCCTCCACGATGGCCGCCGAGGATGGCGAGAAAGCCGACAGCGCCGGCGCCTCGGCCCGCGCGCTGGTGCGCGCCATCGAACTCGACATCCGCCCCCGTGACCTGCTGACCCGCAAGGCGTTCGAGAATGCCATCGCCGTGGTCATGGCCATCGGCGGCTCCACCAACGCCGTGCTGCACCTGCTGGCCATCGCCCGCGCCGCCGAGGTGCCGCTCACCATCGACGATTTCGAGGTCATCCGCCGCCGCGTCCCGGTCTTGTGCGACCTCAAGCCCTCCGGCCGCTTCGTCACCACCGAGTTCCACCGCGCCGGTGGCGTGCCACAGGTGATGCGCATGCTGCTGGACCATGGCCTGCTGCACGGCGACGCGCTCACCCTGTCCGGCCAGACCCTGGCCGAAACCCTGGCTGAGGTGCCCGCTGAACCTGATTCCAACCAAGCGGTGATTCGGCCCTGGAGCGACCCGGTTTATGCCGAAGGACACTTGGCTGTGCTCAAGGGCAACCTCGCCCCCGAAGGCGCCGTCGCGAAGGTGTCGGGTATCAAGCAACGTCACCTTACCGGCCCGGCGCGAGTCTTCGATTCCGAAGAAGCCGCCATGGCCGCCATCCTGGACAACCAGATCAAGGCCGGCGATGTGGTCGTGATTCGCTACGAAGGCCCCAAGGGCGGGCCGGGCATGCGCGAGATGCTTTCCCCCACTTCTGCGCTGATCGGCGCCGGATTGGGCGATAGCGTGGGCTTGATCACCGATGGGCGCTTCTCCGGCGGCACCTATGGCCTGGTGGTCGGCCATGTGGCACCGGAAGCTGCGGTCGGCGGCCCCATCGGCTTGTTGCAGGAAGGCGACCGGATCACCATCGACGCCGATCACCAGCGCCTGGACGTGCATCTGGAGGAGGCCGAACTCGCCCGGCGACGGGCAGCCTGGAAGGCGCCCACGCGGGAGGAGAAGCCCGGCACGGTACTGGCCAAGTACGCCAAGCTGGTTTCAAGCGCCAGTGAAGGCGCCATCACCGGCTGAGGCAGTGGCCTGCATGGGATAGGTGGGGGCGCCCCCCTGCGGCACCTTTGGTAAAACCGTCTGACCGGATCGGGTGCGGCCGGGAAGGCGGTCATTGCCGCTTCCGCGCGCGCCGGGCCGAGGC
>JBARUT010000145.1:0-3857 GCA_049645885.1 Candidatus Macondimonas sp. | reverse complement strand
CCTGCAGGCCGACGGCCGGCTGGAGGCCTCGCGTCGCGACGCTGCAGCGCAGGTGGTGCTGGCCGAGGCCAGCCAGACCGCCATCCGCAAGGTGGCCGAAGCCACCCAGACCGGCGAGTTGCCGATGGTCTACCTGCTCGGCGAGAAGTACATCGAGGCCATGCGCACCCTGGCGGCGAGCCAGAACAGCAAGCTGGTGGTGTTGCCGGCCGACCTACCGGCGGCGGTACGGGGCGTTCTGGGCAGCCTGGTCAAGTAAGCCCCCAAAGGGAATTTCATCTTGGGATTGATTGATTTCATCCTGCATGTGGACAGCCATCTGCTGGCCCTCGTCGATCAATACGGGAGCTGGGTCTACAGCATCCTGTTCCTGATCGTGTTCATCGAAACCGGCGTGGTGGCCATGCCCTTCCTGCCTGGCGACAGCCTGTTGTTTGCGGCGGGCGCGCTGGCCGGCGTGGGTTCTCTGGATCTGCCGACCTTGCTGGCCACCCTGTTCGTGGCAGCGGTGCTGGGCGACAGTTGCAACTACCTGATCGGCAACCGGCTGGGCAGCGCCGTCTATGAGCGCGATTCGCGCTGGATCCGGCGCGATCATCTGAACCGGGCGCATGCCTTCTTCGAACGCCATGGCGGCAAGGCCATCGTCATCGCCCGCTTCATGCCGTTCCTGCGCACCTTCGTTCCCTTCGTCGCCGGCGTGAGCGGCATGGGGTATCGGCGCTTCCTGGCCTGCAATGTGTTGGGCGGGGCGCTGTGGATCGGCGCCTTCGTCAATCTGGGTTATTTCTTCGGAAACCTGCCAGCCGTCAAGGAAAACTTCACGATGGCGCTATTGGGAATCATTCTGATCAGCCTGCTACCGGGCCTGGTCGCGGCCCTGCCCTCGCGCCGCAAGCCAGAATGCTGAGCCGGGGATTTCCGCCAGCCTAAACTAACTCAATAAATTGATTCTTAAATAAAAATTTAACCTCTCAGAATCAAGAACACCCTCGCCCGGACCCATGCAACGAACAGACAGGCTTCAGCCGGGCTGCCTTGCGTTTTCATACCGGGCTTGGCAGCATTCTTTCCCGGCCATCCAGACGAAAGAAAAACTTCACATACTCATCACGCAAGCGTCATCCCCTGTTCATGGGCTCAAGGCAGACTCGTGACTGTTCGGAATCTGCTGTGGATTCTGGACAAACCCCCTGTGCTTGTCTTGTTTCAAGGAGTCTGCCATGAAATCCAAGTCCCTGATGATGCTGGCCCTGCTGGCCGCCGCCCCTGTCGCTTCCCAGGCCGCCATGGTCGAAATGGATAACGCCGCGCTGTCCAACGTGGAAGGCCAGGCCTTCTCCTACGGCTGGAACCTGAACCCCGCCCTGGGCTTCGGCTTCAGCAACTCCCCCGACCAGTATGGCTATGGCTACACGGTCGGCGTGACCCCCACCGTCGTCTATACCGCCGAGAACAACCTGAACCCGGCCCGCAACGTGGCTTACACCAAGAGCTTTGCTTTCGGCAAGTCTTCTTCGTTCGTGCGCAACAAGTAAAAAAATCGAGTCCAAGACGATACGGGGAATGGGGGCTTGCCTCCATTCCCTTTTCAGTGGGCGATCACCCCGACTTTCTCCCCCGTCGCCACTTCCTGCGGCAGGGGCTTGAGGCGCGCCGCCCAGCCGTTCAGCGCTGCCTCATCCAGTGTCTCGCGCCGCAGCAGTTCCTGGGCGGCCGCCTCCAACGTCTCGCGATTGAGCGCGAGGAAGGCGCTGGCCTGCTCGAAGTCGCGGGCGATCAGCGCCCGCACCGCATTATCGATGGCCCGGGCGGTTTCCTCGCTCATCGGCAATGGTGACGGCTGCTCCCCGACGCCCTCCAGGAAGCGCGGCTTTTCCTGGGCATAGGCCACATGCCCCAAGCCGGGGTCCATGCCATAGCGTGTCACCATACTGCGAGCGATGTCGGTGGCCTTGACCAAGTCGTCCGCCGCCCCCGTCGACAGCTCGTTGAACACCAGCACCTCCGCCGCCCGCCCCCCGAGCAGCACGGTGATCTTGGTTTCCAGCTCGCCGCGACTCATGAGAAAGCGGTCCTCGGTGGGCCGCTGGATGGTATAGCCCAGGGCGCCGATGCCGCGCGGAATGATGGACACCTTGTGAACCCGCTCCGACCCTCCCAGCCCCAGCGCCACGAGGGCATGGCCCATTTCATGATGGGCCACGATCTCCCGCTCGCGCGGATTGAGCAGGCGATTGCGTTTTTCCAGCCCCGCCACGATGCGCTCCACCGCTGCCGTGAAATCCGCCATCGTGACCGCATCGCCCCCGCGGCGGGTGGCGATCAGGGCCGCCTCGTTGACCAGGTTGGCCAGGTCCGCCCCGGAGAACCCCGTGGTCAGGGTCGCGATCTGCTCCGGGTCCGCATCGGGGTCCAGCCGCACTTTCTTGAGATGGACCTTGAGAATCTGTATCCGCCCCAGCTTGTCGGGCCGATCCACCAGGATCTGGCGATCGAAACGTCCTGCCCGCAGCAAGGCTGGATCCAGGATCTCGGGGCGGTTGGTGGCCGCCACCAGCACCAGCCCCCCGGACGAATCGAAACCGTCCATTTCGACGAGCAACTGGTTCAGCGTCTGTTCCCGCTCATCGTGCCCGCCCAGGCCGGGAAACGCCCCGCGGGCACGCCCCAGCGCATCGAGTTCGTCGATGAAAATGATGGCCGGCGCCGCCTTGCGGGCCTGCTCAAACAGGTCGCGCACCCGCGCCGCGCCCACTCCCACGAACATCTCCACGAACTCCGAGCCGCTGATGGAGAAAAACGGCACCCGGGCTTCCCCCGCCAGTGCCCGCGCCAGCAGGGTCTTGCCCGTGCCCGGCGGCCCCACCAGGAGCACGCCTTTGGGAATCCGGGCACCGAGCTTGCCGTAGCCAGCCGGGTCCTTGAGAAACGCCAGGATTTCCCGCAGCTCGACCTTGGCCTCATCCACGCCGGCCACATCCTCGAAGCTCACCCGGGTATCGCTTTCCACATAGATCTTGGCCTTGCTGCGACCAATGGCCATCATGCCACCCTGGCCCTGTCCCAGCCGGGACAACAGGAAGGACCAGAACAGCACCAGGATGGCAATGGGAATGAGCCAGGAGAGGATTTCCCGGATCCAGGGATTGTCCGCCGTGCCGGAGAAGCGCACGCCTGATTCTTGCAGCTCACGCGCCAAATCGGCTTCGACCCGGGTGGTGACGAACTGGGTGCGTCCCGACGCCGTGGGTTGCGTGAGGGTCCCAGTCAGGGTCTGATCGCTCACCGTCACCTCCGCGATCCGGCCCTGCTCCAGGTAGTTCTGGAATTCGCTGTAGGCGATGGTCTCAACCTGCTGCATCTGTTGCCATACATCCCGCACCACCAACAGGACCATCAAGGCGAACAGGAAATACATCAGATGAAATCGCATGGTCTTGTCCATCGTGTCCCTCTTGTCCGAACCTGCCCGCATTTCCCTGCCACCACAGACACAGTGGCGCGGCAGAGACAGAAATCAACTTGCCAGCCGACTCAGGCGCGCCAGATCAGCGCCGCCATGCGGCCACTTGTCCCATCACGGCGGTGGGAGAAAAACCACGCTGGTTCGCCTGACGTGCACCAGTGCCCTCCCCAGACCTGCGCCACCCCGGCCCGCCGCAGGCGCTGGCGCGCCAGGGTGACCAGATCGGCCTGCCAGCGACCCACCCGCCCCGCCTGGAATGCCGTTACCGCCTCGGCATCGGCGGCCAGGAAAGCGGCGCGCACCTCCGGCCCCACCTCGAATGCTGCTGCATCAATGGCGGGACCGATCCAGGCCAGAAGCTGATCCGGCGCCACCGCCAGGGCCGCGA
>JBARUT010000144.1:0-6883 GCA_049645885.1 Candidatus Macondimonas sp. | reverse complement strand
ACCGCCACGTCGGCAACCTTCGGATGGAGCTTGATCGCATGCTCGATCTCGTTGGGGAACAAATTCACCCCGCCGGTGATGATCATCTCCTTCACCCGCGAGGTGAGATACAGGAAACCATCGGCATCCAGATAACCAATCAGACCATCGTCGTACCAGAGCTCGCCATCAATGGGAATAAAGCATTCGTCGGTCTTGGACTGCTGCCCCACATATTCCAGGCCGCTGGTCAGCGCCGAACGTACCAGCACTTTGCCTTCCTGACCCGCTGGCGCCCAGCGCTGGGTCTCGGGATCGTAGATGCGGCATTGGGCCGCCCGCACCTTGCCAACGCTCTCGTAGCGCTTGGGATCAGCCTGGTAGTCCTCGGGGACCAGTACCGTGATCAATCCGGTTTCGGACGCGCCGTAGTACTCGTAGAACACATCGTTCTTCGCCCCCTGGCGACGGAACAGCGCATTGATGCCCTGCTTCACCTTGGGGGGGCAAGGGGCAGCCGCGCAAACGATGGTGCGCATGCTGGCGAGGTTGTATTTGGCCTTGATCTCATCCGGCAGGGCCAGTACCCGTTCCAGCATGGTCGGCGCCACGAAGGTCCAGTTGATGCGCTCGTCCTGGATCAGTTGCAGGAAGCCCTCGGCGGTGAACTTGCGCATCGGCACCACCGTACCGCCGAAAAAGAACGGCAATACGCCGATCTGCACCCCGGCGTGATAGAGCGGCCCCGGAATCAGGGAGCGCGCATTGCCGGTGATGGGATCGTGGCATTCACCCAGCCCGTACCAGTCAAACGCGCTGGCCTGCATCAGGGTCAAACGCGTCACCTGCTCCCGGCTCACGCCGCGACGGGCCTTGTCGGACTCACCAAACATGGCGTCCTGGTTGAGGTTGATGTACTTGGGCGTGCCGGTGGTTCCGCCGCTGTAGGGCTTGGATGACATGGCAAAATGGCCCGGCGGCAGGCTGGGTGTGGCGCGTTGAATCAGATCCTCGAAGGACTCGAAACCCTCGCGCCGTTCTTGGCCTACCAGCAGCACCCGTTCGACCGTGGGCATCTGTTCGCGCACCTTGGCCACCGTATCGGCAAAGCCCGAGTCCACGACCAGGATCTTGGCATTGGCCCGCTGGACGCAATCCACCAGTTCCTGGGGGCGCAAATGCCAGTTGAGCATGGGCATGGCAGCGCCGGTGAGGGCGCAGGCGAGATTCAGTTCGAACCAGTGGGAGCAGTTGTAGAGCAGTTCTGCGCAGGCATCGCCTTCGCGCACGCCCAGCTGATGCAGGCCATTGGCCAGACGCAGCACCCGGTCCTTGAACTGGGCAAAATTGATGCGCTGATCGCCATCGACGATGGCCTCGCGCTGACCCAGCGTGTCCCACAGTGACAGAAAAAACTGACGCGGCAGCTCGGCGCGATTCATACGGCTGCGCACGATGGTTTTCAGGCCAGTGCGGGCCAGGGTGCCGTAACCGATCTGGTGGGTAATGGCGCGCAATGCGCGACGGCTGGGTTCTTCACGTAACAATGCCAAGGTCGACATCGCGATCCTCCATGATGTTCTATTGCATTCCATCACCGCGGTTAAGCGGCGACCTCCTTCCTGGATCCGAAAGTGTCCCAGCATACCGACCGGTTGGCAAGGCCAGGGCCATGCGCCTGTTGATCGTCAAGCTCTCCTCGATGGGAGATGTGGTCCATGCCCTGCCGGCGCTGAGCGATGCTGCGCGCGCGCGGCCGGGCCTGCGGGTCGACTGGCTGGTGGAGCCCGGGTTTGCGGCCATCCCCGCCCGCCATCCGGCGGTGGACCGGGTCATGCCGATCGCGTTGCGGCAGTGGCGCAAGCGCCCATTGGACCGGGAAACCTGGGCCCAGCTGCGCGCGAGCCATGCCTCCCTGCGCGCGCGCCCTTATGACCTGATCCTGGATGCCCAGGGGCTCTATAAAAGCGCTCTCCTCGCCCGGCTTGGGCAGGGACCGGTAGCGGGCCTGTCGCGCAGCGCGGCGCGCGAACCGCTGGCAAGCCTGGCTTACCAGCGACGCATCGACGTGCCACGCCCGCTGCATGCGGTGGAACGACTGCGTCGTCTATTCGCCGAAGCCTTGGGCTATCCACTCCCTACGCTCCCGGCCGATTACGGCCTTGCGAGTCGCGTCCAAGTCGATCCCCGGCTACTGGTCTTCCTGCACGGCACGACCTGGGCCAGCAAGCATTACCCCGAGAGCGCCTGGCGGGCGTTGATCGACCTGGCGGAAGCGCAGGGTTACCGGGTGGCGCTTCCCTGGGGCAATACGCTGGAAAAGGCGCGCGCGGATCGGCTCGCGCAGGCCAGCCATCGGGCGCACGTCCTGCCCGCCTTGACGTTGGATGGGCTGATGGATGTGTTGTCCGCAGCTGCTGGGGTCATCACCGTCGACAGCGGTCTGGGACATCTGGCCTGCGCCTTGGGACGCCCGATAATCGGGATTTATGGCGCCACCGACAGCGCGCGCACCGGATTGAATGGCGGATCCAGCCACAATCTGCGCGCCGATCTCGCCTGCTCGCCCTGCATGAAACGTGACTGCCCTCGACTACCCGCCACGGGTACAGACGATCCCCCCTGCTACGCCACGATCCATCCCGAGCGCACATGGTCGCAACTTCAAGTCCTGATGGACCGCGCCGCGCCAAGGCAGGATGGCAGCGCAACCTGAGACGGTGGATTCCCGGAAAAAAGCACGCCGAGCAAAATCCAGCGTCATCACCGTCAGGCATGTCATCCCGTGAGCGTCGGGCCACCGTCGCGACCGGGTGCCGCCAGCTTCTCCCTGCAGGCGGTTTACGGAGTGCGGCATCAGCAAATCCGGGGCAACAGCTCGCCGCTGCCCCATTCCAGTGGACGGCTGAATCCCAATGGGCTCTCCAGCCATACCCCTTCGCCCTGAGTGACCTGCCCGATGGTCACCGCCCCGGCGCCCAGGGCGCAGGTCCGCAGCGCCCGCAAGGCGGCGCTTTCCTGCTCCGGCGGCACGATGGCGATGAAGCGGCCCTCACAGGCCAGTTGCAGCGGATCGATTCCGAGCAGCTCGCAGGCCGCACGTACCGGCGGCTCCACCGGCACGGCCGTCTCCGTGATGTGAAATGCGAGACCCGCCGCACGGGCGATTTCGTGCAGCACGGCCGCCAAGCCGCCGCGCGTCACATCCCGCAACACATGCACGCCTTCCCCACCCACGGCATCCAACAGGGCCTCAACCGGCTCGATCAAGGGCGCGCTGTCGCTGATGAAATCCGTTTCAAACCCCAGATTCTCGCGAGCGTTCAGCACCGCCAGTCCATGCCGGCCCAGATCCCCGGAAAGCAGGATCCGGTCGCCGATGCGCACCTGGCGTGGATGCAGATTGCGATCAGGCGCCACGGTGCCCAGCCCGGTCATGGCGAGATAAAGGCCATCCGCCTGCCCGCGCCCCACGACCTTGGTGTCTCCCGCCACCACCTGCACACCGCAGCGCAGCGCAGCGCGCTGGACGCTGTCCAACACCTGCTCCAGCAACGCAATCGCCAGACCTTCTTCCAAGATCAGGGACAGGGTCAGCGCCAGGGGCTGGGCGCCCGCCATCAGGAGATCATTGACAGTCCCGAAGACTGCGAGCGAACCGATATCGCCACCGGGAAAGAACAGCGGCTGCACCACAAAGGCATCGGTGGCCAGGGCGATCCGCCCGGCGGTTGCCGGCAGCACGGCTGCGTCATGGAGCGCAGCGGCCTCCCCCCCCAAGCGCGGCAGGATCACCCGTTCCAGCAAGGCCTGACTCATCCGCCCGCCGCCGCCGTGCGCCAACCGGATCTCGATCGGATCCGAAAAAGGCGCTGGACACAGCAGCGCGCCCTGAACGTTCGTGTCTGAATTCATCTCTCCTCCATCGGCGCGCGGTAGTGGAAATAGGCAGCGCAGGCACCCTCGGCAGATACCATCGGCGCGCCCAGGGGGTGTTCGGGGTGGCAACGCCGGCCGAAGGCGGGGCATTCGGTTGGGGTCAGCCGACCAGTCAAGACCGCCGCCGCCTGGCAGTCCGGATGACTTGACTCCGGTATCTGGTCGAACGGAAACCGGGCCTCGGCGTCGAAAGCCTGCCAAGCAGGTCGCAGGCTCAGCGCCCCGTTCGGAATCTCCCCCAGGCCACGCCAGGGGCGGGTGGCAGGTTCGAAAACCGTCTCCAGCAGGCGCTGTGCATTGCCTTTGCCACCGTCCGTCACTGCCCGGGCATAGGCGTTTTCCAGACGCGCCTGCCCGCCCTCCAGCTGATCGACGGCGCGCATCACCCCCTGCAGGATATCCACGGGTTCGAAGCCCGTCGCCACTACCGGGAGACGGAAACGCCGGACCAAGGGCGCGTATTCGTCCAGACCCATCACGGCGCAGACATGGCCTGCGGCGAGCAGGGCCTGGATACGATGGTTCGGTGTCGCCAGCAGAGCTGCGACCGCGGGAGGCACCCGCACATGGGCGACCAGCAAGGAAAAGTTGGCCAGCCCCAAGGACTGAGCCTGGAGAACAGCCAAAGCCGTTGCGGGGGCCGTGGTCTCGAAACCCACGGCAAAGAACACCACCTCGTCCTGGGGCTGGCGCTGGGCGAGGCGCACGGCGTCGAGGGGTGAATAGACCGCCTGCACCCGGGCGCCGCGAGCCCGGGCAGTGGAAAGATCCGCGCCGCTGCCCGGCACGCGCAACATGTCGCCAAAGGAGCACAGGATCACGCCAGGCGTCCGGGCCAGGGCAATCGCCTGATCGATGCGGGCGGTCGGCGTCACGCAGACCGGACAGCCCGGACCATGGATCAGCGCGATCCCGGCGGGTGCCAGCAGCCGGTCCAGGCTGTGGCGCAGGATGGCGTGGGTCTGGCCCCCGCACACCTCCATCAGCGTCCAGGGCTGACTCACCCTGCGGGCGATGGCTTCGACGCATCGGTGCATCGCATCGCGGTCCCGGTAGGGATGGGACGCCATCACGCCTCTCCCGCCAGCCAGCCGTCCAGCTCCCGCGCCGCCTCGGGATCGAGCCGGGTAATGGCCAAACCGGCATGCACCAGCACGGTGTCCCCGACTTCCGCCTCGGGCACACAGGCCAGACTCACCACCTTGACCACCCCGCCAAAATCGACCCGACCGGTGCGGAACAAGGGCTCCTCGTTGCTGCGGCTCAGCAGCCGTCCCGGGATTGCCAGACACATGATCAGCCTTCCTCCCAAACGCCAGCTGCCAGCGCGGCCTGGCCCGCTGCGAGAGCGCCATCGTTGACCGGCAACCGCTGCGGCCAGAACACGCGCCGTCCTTGGCCACGCAGCAGTCGGACCGTATGCCCGAGCAGCAGGGTGTTCTGGAAACACCCCCCGGCCAAGACGACCGTCTCCGTGTCCAGTCGCGCCACCGCCTGCGCAATGAGCGCGGCCAGGCTCAGGTGCCAATGGGCAGCGATAGCGGCAGTCGATTTTCCCGCCTGACAGTCCGCCAGCGCGGCCCGCAGAGCCATCCGCCAGTCCGTGTGGATCAGACCTGCCTCATCCGCGACACTGGAAACGGCGTAAGGCGCGGCTGCTCCCCGCCAACTCCGGGCCAGTGTCTCCAGCGCCATGGCCGCCTCGCCCTCGTAAGTCACGGGATCGGTCCGCCCCAGCAATGCAGCCATGGCGTCGAACAGCCGTCCTGCACTGGTGGTGGTCACACAAGCCGTGCCCGTTTCCAACATCCGCCCCAGACTCCGCAGGGTCTCAACCTCGAACCCCAGCCGCGATGCCCAAGCGCCATCCAAGGGTTCTCCCAGCGCTTCGAGCACGCCTAAGGCGGTGCGGCGTGGATCGGCCATGGCTGCATCCCCACCGGGCAACTGGAACGGGATGAGCGTCCCCACACGCCGCGCCCGACCGGCTTCCCAGGCCAGCAATTCGCCGCCCCAGACCGTCCGATCGGTGCCAAGACCGGTGCCGTCCCAAACCACGCCCAGCAACGGATCCGGCAATGCCGCTTCCAAGACCGCCGCCGCCAAATGGGCGTGATGATGCTGCACAGCGATCAGTGTCAGGCCCTCTCGTTCGGCCTGCGCCGTGGCCAGCCGGGTAGGGACATAATCGGGATGCAGGTCGCAGGCCAGACGCTGGGGCGCAAGGCCGAACAGAGCCGGCAGCGTCATGCATTCCTGTGCCCAGGCGGTTTGCGCCTCGGGATGATCCAGATCTCCTCGATAGCCACCCACCACCAGCCGGTCGGCGACCGTGACCGCAAGACCATTCTTCCATTGCCCGCCCACCGCCAGCACCGGCATTACGGGGCGCGGCAGGCGCAATTCCTCGGGAACCCGGCCCCGGCCCAGGCGCAGCATCATGGCCTCGCCCTCGAAAACCTGTGCCACGCTGTCTTCCACCGGCCGCACGATGGGCCGGTCGTGCAGCAGGAAACCCTCCGCAATCCCCTGCAGCGCCGTCAAGGCATGGTCATTGTCGAAGCACAGGGGCGCGCCGCTGCGATTGGCACTGGTGGCAACCACCGGGAAACCAAGGGTTTCCAGGAGGAGATGATGCAGGGGGCTGTAGGGCAGCAAAGCCCCGAGCCGATCCAGGCCGGGGGCCAGCGCGGCGCAGAGTGGATCGTCTGCTCGCCGCGCCAGCAGCACGATGGGTGCGAGCGCCGATTGCAGCAGCGCCGCTTCCGCCATGGAAACATCACAGCTGCGCCGCAACTGCGCCAGATCGGGAAACATCACCGCCAAGGGCTTGGCCGGCCGCGCCTTGCGCGCGCGCAATCGCGCTACGGCCGGCCCATTCCGGGCATCCACCAGCAGATGGATGCCGCCGACGCCCTTGACCGCCACGATGCCACCCGCGCGCAGCGTGACGATTGCCTGCGCC
>JBARUT010000143.1:0-6477 GCA_049645885.1 Candidatus Macondimonas sp. | reverse complement strand
TCCGATGACCGGTACGCGCCGGGTTTTTCCGGAGACCTGCAAGCGCGAGGCGCTTGGCCGGCTGGCCTCAGGCTGCATAAGCCCCGCCGAGGCCGAGCCCAAGGCGGCTTAACCCCGTCCACTTTTTCGGGGGAGGATCATGACGCGGCCCCGTTGCCACGCGTTCCCCATCGATTCTGGAACCCCGCCATGTTGCGACTGACCCACCTCAAGCTGCCACTGGATCACACCGATGCGGACCTGCACGCGGCTGTCGTCCAGCGCCTTGATATCCCTACCGAGGCGCTGCGCGCCTTTACCGTGTTCAAGCGCAGCTATGATGCCCGCAAGCGCGGCCACATCAGCCTGATCTATAGCCTGGATGTAGCGGTGAGCGATGAGGCGCATGTGCTGGCGCGCTGGGCCAATGACGCCCACATCGGTCCAACGCCCGACATGCGCTACCGATTCGTGACCCAGGCACCGCCGGCCGGCGCGGCTGGCGACGATTTCCGGCGGCCGATCATCATCGGCTTTGGTCCCTGCGGCCTGTTTGCGGCATTGGTGCTGGCCCAGATGGGCTTGCGGCCAATCGTGCTCGAACGCGGCAAGGCCGTACGCGAACGCACCCAGGACACCTGGGGCCTGTGGCGCAAGCGCACGCTGAATCCGGAATCGAACGTGCAGTGCGGTGAGGGCGGTGCCGGCACCTTTTCCGACGGCAAGCTCTACAGCCAGATCAAGGATCCGTATCATCACGGCCGCAAGGTGCTGACCGAATTCGTCAAGGCCGGCGCGCCCGAGGAGATCCTCTACGTCAGCAAGCCGCACATCGGCACCTTCCGGCTGGTTTCCATGATCGAGCGCATGCGCCAGACCATAACGGACCTGGGCGGCGAGATCCGTTTCAGCCAGCGTGTCACGGACCTGCACATCGAGAACGGCCAGGTACGCGGCGTGATGCTGGCCGACGGTGAGCGGCTCCACAGCGATCACGTCGTGCTGGCCGTTGGCCACAGCGCCCGTGACACCTTCCAGATGCTGCATGAGCGCGGCGTCCATATCGAAGCCAAGCCTTTCTCGATTGGTTTTCGCATCGAGCATCCGCAATCCCTGATCGACACCTGCCGCTTCGGGCCGCAAGCCGGCCATCCCCTCCTCGGCGCGGCGGACTACAAGCTGGTGCATCACTGCAAGAACGGCCGCTCGGTCTACAGCTTCTGCATGTGTCCGGGCGGTACCGTGGTGGCAGCGACCTCGGAGCCGGGGCGGGTGGTCACCAACGGCATGAGCCAGTATTCGCGCAACGAGCGCAACGCCAACAGCGCCATCGTGGTCGGCATTACGCCAGAGGACTATCCCGGTGGCCCGTTGGCCGGGATCGATCTGCAACGCCAACTGGAATCCCAGGCGTTTGTGCTGGGCGGCGGCAATTACGATGCGCCGGCACAATTGGTGGGGGATTTCATGGCCGGCCGACCCTCGACCGCCTTTGGGAGCGTGCTGCCGTCCTACCAACCGGGCGTGCGGCTTGGCGCCCTCGATGCCAGCCTGCCGGCCTATGCCATCGCGGCCATCCGCGAGGCCTTGCCAGCCTTTGATCAACAGATCCGCGGCTTCGCCATGGCGGACGCCGTGCTCACCGGCGTGGAAACACGTACTTCCTCGCCCATCCGCATTACCCGAGGCAAGGATTATCAGAGCCTGAATACCCGAGGGCTGTACCCAGCGGGCGAAGGGGCGGGCTATGCCGGCGGCATCCTTTCGGCGGGGATCGATGGCATCAAGGTGGCGGAGGCGGTGGCGCTCAGTCTGGTGGGTGCGAAACAGCCGCAGGCTTGATGCGGCTGGCTGGTGTCAAGGATTTGGGCTGGGCGCGCCTTCAGCCGGGACGCGGAAATACGCCATTCATCGTCAAGCGCCCTCGAACCGCGACGGCCACCCGGCGTGGCTCGCTTGCTCCCTCCGGCGGGCCGCTGTCCGACCATCGACAGCAGCACGCCGCCATGGGGATGGCGCCCGAGGCAGCCGGCTGTGGGTCCGCCTGCAGTTCGTCGTCTTCCCAGCGCGTTCCGAAGTCACGCCAAGGCTTGCGGGTTTTCAGTGTTTCGGTCCGATGCGCATGTGCAGCACGGCATCGGCCACCGCCGCCCCCTGCGCATCGTGCACGGTGATCATCACCGGCCAGTCCTGTTTCCGCTGCCAGTCGGGCGGTGGCGTGAAATGGCAGACCGCCGTGAGGTCGGTACGCGCCTTGCGCAGATAGCGGATATCGAGCCCGGCCGGGATCCAGCGCGCGGTGGCGGGAATGGCCAGTTGCACGGCCAGCGAACCGCACAATTCTATGAGATTCGCCAGCGCAGCAGCATGCACGGTGCCCAGATGATTGGTCACCGCGCGGCGCTTGCGCATGCCGATTTCCAGATGTCCGGGCGCGGCGCACAGGATGCGCGGCCGGATGGTCGCCGAATAGGGGGCGGCCAGCGCGATGCCAGCATGAAGCCACAGATGATGGCCGGGGATGCGCTGAAGGCGCCGGAGCCAGCGTAGCGTAGGGGTCTCTTCCATCAAACCCGCTCCTTGGGTTGCCCGGGAAAAGTGTGAGCCTGACGGCGCGTCCTGCGCCTGGCGGGAGGCTATTTTTCGACGAACGCCCGCTCGATGACGTAGTCGCCGGCATAGCCGATCTTGGGGGACACCTGGAAACCCCAACCGTCCAGCACCGCGCAGATCGAATCCAGCATGGCGGGACTGCCACACAACATGGCCCGGTCATCGGCAGGATTCATCGGGGGCAGGCCGATATCCGCGAACAGCTTGCCGGAGGCCATGAGGTCGTTCACCCGGCCCTGGTTGACGAACGGCTCGCGGGTCACGGTGGGATAGTAGATAAGTTTCTCCCGCACCGCGTCGCCGAAGAATTCGCTGTGGGGCAGTTCGCGGGTGATGAAGTCGCGGTAGGCCAAATCACAGACGCGCCGCACCCCGTGCACCAGCACCACTCGCTCGAAGCGCTCGTAGGTTTCCGGGTCCTTGATTACACTCAGGAAAGGCGCCATGCCCGTGCCGGTGCTGAGCAGGTAGAGATGCCGGGCGGGCTTGAGATCATGCAGCACCAAGGTGCCGGTGGGTTTGCGGCTGACCAGCAGGGTATCGCCTTCCTTCAGATGCTGCAGGCGCGAGGTCAGGGGACCGTCCTGCACCTTGATGCTGAAGAATTCCAGGTGATCCTCATAGTTGGCGCTGGCGATGCTGTAGGCGCGCAGCAAGGGCCGCCCGTTCACTTCCAGGCCGATCATGACGAACTGGCCGTTTTCAAAGCGCAAGCCGGAATCCCGGGTCGTGGTAAAACTGAACAGCGACTCGTTCCAATGCCGCACGCTCAAGACTGTTTCGGTGCTGATCGCCGCCATGGGAAAGTGATACTTCTCAGGGAATGGATTGAGGGCGTCAATTTTACACCCTCGCCCAGGTATATCCACCCGCGCCGATTAGCATAATCCCGGGCCGCCGAGCTTGCGTTTACCCATGACTTGGCTAATTACTTACAGGGTCGCTTCAGAAATCTCTGGAATGACCCGATAACCCACTCGCAACCATGAAAAAGATCAAGGGGAGGAGACATGATGTCGCAAGCAAGCCTTGCCTTATCCGGCAGCCCGGAATCGGCTGCCACCCGGATCGAGACAAAAGAAAACCGTGTTGAATCAAGGCATCAGGAACAGGCCCGCATGCCCTGGCTGGCTGTTGCCGCCGCCATGCTGGTCTTCGTCGTGGTCTTCGGTCTCTATCGGTGGTACCAGCAAACCCATGCCTTCACGGTTGGCCTGGATTACTTCGAGCCTGAATTCAAGACTTACTGGATGAATTTGCTGTGGGCACAGGGTGCGATTCTGATCCTGCTCGGTGGATCCGGGATGGCCTGGGCGTGGTTCAGCCGTGAGCGGGACCTGAGCCAGTTATCTCCCCAGGAGGAGCTGTGGCGCTATTACCTGGTCATGTGCGTCCTGGCCCTGGGTAGCTTCATGGTCCTGCTAACCTTGGGGGTATTTGCCGAATCGGATGCGGCCTGGCATCAGATCACCATCCGCGATACCGATTTCACTCCCACCCACATCGGCCTGCAATACTTTGCCATCCCGGCTTTTGGAGCTTCCCTGTTGGTGGCCTTCATCTGGATTCACACCCGGCTGCCTGCTTTCAGGGAACGGGTTTCCGTCCCGGCGGCGTTGCTGGCCATGGGTCCGCTGTTGATGATGCCCAATATCGGGTTCAATGAATGGGGTCATGCCTTTTTCTATGCGGAAGAACTGTTCGCAGCCCCCATCCATTGGGGATTTCTGGTATTGGGATGGAGTGCGTTTGCGCTGGGCGGACTGATCCTGCAATGTTTGTCACGGATGCGGGAATTGACTGAGTTGCGAACCTGAGCCGATCGGAGACGCTACAAGCTGCACGCTCATTGCTCGGATACCCAAAGAAACAAGCGGTGAACGTCCGACCTCGGGCAGGGGGGGACAACTCAAGGGATAGGGGATCAAGGAAAACACGAGTCATCGCCTCGCGGCCGCCCACGGAAGAATCTGTCATGCGCTTTCCCCATTCCAAATCCGCTGGTCAGAACGGCGGCAGAACAAGTCAGGCAGCAGAAAACGCTGACCAGACGGATAGGCAACATATGAGAGGCAAGTCGGTGAATCCGATCCTGCAGACCCTGATCCAGGCCATTCCCTTGCCCATGCTGCTGCTGGACGAGCAAGGCCGCATCCTGGGCATGAACCCGCCTTTCCAGACCTTACTGGTCGGGACAGCTGCACAGACCAATGCCCCGAATCTGGCAGCCCTGTGGCCCGAACTCCTGTCCTTTCCATTTGATCTGCACCATGCGGAAAGCGCGCGACTGATTGCCCATGCACAAGCCTGTTTCACGCAACAAGGAATTCCCGACTGGCAGCTTCTCCCTTTGGTCAGCGAGGATGCGCCACCCTGTTTTTGCCTGATTGGACAGCCCCGCATAAAGGATTTTCAGGTGCAGCCCCCATCACGGGTGATTGCCCTGCTCGAAACAGTGAACCGGGCGCGTGCCGCCATGGTCCGCGGGCGCCCCGAGGATGCATTTTTCCGGGAAGTTTGCCAGGTTCTGTCCCAGCATCCTTCTGTGAGTCTGGCCAGCATCTCGCTGCGCCAGGAAAATCATCTGGCGGCTGTTTTTGCTGGGAGTCAAACCAGTCCTTACTTCGTCCCTTCCATCACGCTCGACATGAACAACAACCATCCGGCGATCCGTGCCCTGCAGGATGGGGAAGTCGAGACTCTCACCACCATCCCGGATAGCGACCCCATCTGGCCGCTGTGGGGAAGTTTCGGCAAGGAGGTCCGTCCTGAATGTGCTGTTTATCTTCCCCTTCACGGAGAACAGACTCCAATCGGGGTCATGGCCATTTTCGGAGAGTCACTCTTGTTGCAGGATCCCTATCTTCCAACCCTGATCACCCTGGCCGAAGACCTGGCTTACGCTCTGGAAATCCAGCGCAAGGAACAGGGTCGTCACCAGGTTGAAGCGCGCCTGCGTGCCAGCGAGGCCCATCTGGAAGAAGCCCAGCGGATGGCGCACCTGGGATCCTGGAGTTTGGATATCGCCCGCAACTGCATCGAAGGTTCGGCGGAAGCACGCCGGCTGTTCTTTGTTCCTGAAGATCAGCTTGAGATCAACCAGCAGGATATTGCCCAACGCATCGTCCCAAGCCATCGGGCAGACTACCTGGAATGCGTCCAACAGGCGATTGCAACCGGAGAGCCCGCCGAGCTGGAATATCCATTGCTCCTGCCAGACAACTGTTTGCGCTGGATCCATGCCTGCGTTCAGTGTGAGCGCAATCAAGACGGTGAGCCGATCCGACTGTTCGGCACGGTGCAGGACATTAGCCCGCGCAAGGCCATGGAAGACGCCTTGAAAACCAGCGAAGCGCGCTGGGAATTCGCCCTGGATGGTGCTGGAGAGGGCGTCTGGGACATGGACACCGAAAAAAATACGGTATTTTATTCCCCCCGCTGGAAACGCATGCTGGGCTATGAACCCGAGGAGCTTGCCAACGATCTGGGGGAATGGGCCAAACGACTGCATCCGGAGGAAAAGAACCAGGTCACCAAGAAACTGGTGAATTTTATCCGCAATCCCGCCGAGGGCGCCTATACCCTGGAATATCGCCTGCAGGCCAAGGCCGGCCACTACATCTGGATCCTTGATCGTGGCAAGGTGCTCACTCGCAACGCACAAGGCATTCCGACCCGCATCATCGGCACCCATACCGACATCACCGAGCGCAAACGGGCTGAGGATGCAATCCGGGCCAGCGAAGCCTTGCGACGCGCCATCCTCGACTCAACCCTGGACGCCATCCTGGCCATCGATGCCACCGACCGAATCATCCTGTTCAACCAGGCCGCCGAAAAGCTCTTTGGTTACTCCGCAAATGAGGCCTTGGGCCAACCCGTGAC